>JBFLZY010000028.1:0-5265 GCA_040755975.1 Bacillota bacterium
GACCGTTTTTCAGGTTAATTGACCACCTCCCAGCCTATAAGCGTGAAAAATTGCCTCGTTTTTTTAAGCAAACACCATAACATATATTCGTCATTAATTTAATTAATCCTTCTCCAGAACATTTTTTTTCGCTTCGCCACTTCTATCTCTTCGGCACAGACCTGCCGATTCCTGCTTATTTATCCGAAAATTTTGCCCGCGGGCGATTTGACGTCCGGACAGCCTGCTGATATACTTCAGGACAGAGGTAATCCAATCCTCAGGATTTTAATTATGGATATTTCTTGTCTAAGGAGGAATATAATGCCGATTTTTGAATTTCGCTGTCTCCAATGCGGCCAGCTTTTTGAAAAACTTTTCTTAAACCCGGACGAGAAAGCGGATAACATTGAGTGTCCTGCCTGCAAATCCTCCTCCTTTGAGCGGGTAATCAGCAAGACCAACTATATGATGGGCAAAGGCGGGAAAAAGCCAAAGCTCACCACCAAATCCTGCAGCCCGGGGACGAACTGCATGACTCTGGACATCCCGGGGCCGGACTAAAGAAAGTTGCTCATGGGAACTTGCATTCTCTCCATAAGCATGAAAATAGAGGGCTGGAGGGGAGAAATGTGAAAACGAAGCAGGGTCGTCCGGTTCACGGGCTCAGCGAAGATGATCGGCTTTATTCGCGAAAAGCAAGTGATTCCAGGCAAAGAGGCCTTTTCTCCAGGCAGCTGACGGTCAAACCCGCCTGCCCTTTCTGCGGCCTTCCGCTGGAAAAACCAAAAGAACTGAAAACCCGCCGGCCGCAGGAGATGCCCCTCGGGTCCTGCGCCTGCGGGGCCGTCTACGCCTACGACGCCACCGGGCACAACCTGGGCGCCGCTTTTCTAGAGGCGCTTGTCTTCAGCTGCAATATGGATTGGGATCTGGCCTGGGGTTTGCTGCCGGAGGAAGATTACCTGGAAAAAATCGTGGAGAATTACGATTACGAAACCAACCGGATCGTTCCGGGCGGATTTTACGAAGGCAGAAAAATCTCCGGGGCTCTTTATTTCGTCCGGCCGCACGCCGACATCCAGGAGGTCACCCGCCGGGGCGTTGAACAGAGGCTCCAGCAACCGGCCCCGGTTAAACCTGCTTCGCCGGCGCCGGCCAAGGAGCCGGCCGCAAGGACTTTCACCAAAGAAGAAGTGGCGGAACTGGTGGAACAATACACGCCAGCGCCGCTGTTAGCCGGCGCCGGCCCGGATCAAAAAACGATCCGGCACTTGCAGCGCCTCCTTTATTCGGCTGACGAATTGACCCGTCTCCGGGCGGCCGAATTCTTGGGCCGGGCCTGCGCCGCGGCCGCCCAAAAAAATCCGCGGTTTGTTTCCGGGCTCCTCCAGGGCCTGCTTACCTCTTTGACGGACACCGCCTCCTCCGGCTGGGGGGCAATGGAAGCAATCGGCGAAATCATCAGCCGTTCCGTGGGCATTTATGCCGGCTACATCCCGGTGCTGTACCAGCTCCTGGAAGAAAAAAGGGAAGATCCGGAGTTGCAGGCCAAAATTCTGGAGGCTATCGGCAAAATCGCCAGGAGGCGGCCGGATTTAATCAAAAAATCAGCCGCTTATTTTACGCCTTTCCTCCAAAACCCCCGCCCGGAAATCCGGGGTCAGGCGGCCGTGCTCCTCGGCAGCCTGGGAGCGGCAAAAGCCGCCGGGGAATTGCAACTCTTGCAAAAGGACCCACACGAAATCAACATCTACGAAAGAGGGGAATTTGTTACAAAGACCGTCGGCCGGCTGGCCGCTGAAGCCCTGGCGACCGCGGCGAAAGAATAGGCGACCGGCCGGGTTTTGCATTTTCATTTGCTTCGGTAGGGTTCCAGTTCGGCCAGAAATTCCGGGTGGACTTCAAAACCAAGTTCCCTGGCTTTATCGACATGCTCGATGGCGTTGGCGTAATCTTCCTTCAGGTAATAAGCATAGGCCAGGTTGTTGTGGGCGAGGGGAAAATCAGGCGCCATTTTGAGCAATTCCCGGCCGGTTTCAATAGCCTGATCAAGATCCCCTTTTTGCAGGTAGGCGTTGGCCAGGTTGGTCCAGGCCTGGACGATGCGCGGGTTCAGAGCGATGGCTTTCTCCAGGGCCGCGATGGCCTCGTCAGGGCGGGCCATCTGCAAGTAGGCAAACCCCAGGTTGGCGTACCCGCGGGCGTACCGCGGTTCTATTTCCACCGCCTTTTTGTTTGCCTCCACTACTTTCTCCAGATCCCCCTTTTTGAAGTAAATATAGCCTAAATTTGCGCAGGCCTCAAACATCCGTCCGCTGTTGGCGATGGCCTCTTCAAAATAGGGGATGGCTTCGTCCAGCCTGCCCTGCTGCATGAGGCTCACGCCTAAATTGTAATAGGCGTTGGCGCATTCGGGGTTTTCCTGCAGGATTCTTTTTTGTTCGGCGATAAATTCCTCGAAGCTCTTTGGCCCGGTCACGGCATTTAAACCCCCTGCTCATGCTCAAAAATTAAAAACGGTATCATTAGTTTAAGTCATCGGGCTGAAATTAGTCCAGCCCTTTTGTAGAAAAAAACGATAAAAGAGGCCGCCGGAAAAAGAAGGTAGCGACCTCTTTTCTACCTGCTCCTTGAGAGCAGCCCCGGGAGAGGCTATTTATCCTCGGTGATGCCTCTTCCCTTCAAACCGTACATGGTCGTGCTGCCCGTGGAGAAGTAAATCAGCGTGCCCTCGTTGACCAGTTCGGAAGCGGCTTTTTTGATGTCCCTGGATTTCGCTCCCGGAACCTTTTGCTGAACAGCCTTCTCCATGTCTTTGAAGTAAAACTTTGTTTTCTTACTGCTTTCGGCGTATTCAACGATCGCCTTTTTAATTTCGTCCAAATTATAAACCTCCTTAAACCCGCGCAGCGGGTTTTAGTCAATGCCTCCCGCCGCCCGCGAGGCCTCCCAGGCCGCCTCGGTAAATTTAAACTGCGTGCTGGTGCGGTAGGTATCGTAAGCCAGGCGGTAATCGTCGAGGAGGTGTTCCGTGAACGGCAGGCCGCACTTTTCGAAGAATTTCTCCCAGCCGATCCGCTCCGCCCAGTCGCCGAGGCGTTCGTACTTCCGGGCATCGGCGGCGTAAGCCTCCACGATTTTCTTGACGGCCTCCACCACTTCGGGGAACCGCGGGAAGTTGTTCGGCAGCCAGGGCACGACAACCTTGGAGAACTTCGGTTCGCTGATCCGGTTGGACAGCTTGCCGCCGGCGAGAATTGTCACGCCGTCCCCCGTCTTGTCCGAGAGCGGCAGCGCCGGGCACATGGTGTAGCAGTTTCCGCAGAACATGCACCGGTCGGTCTTAATCTTGACCGTCCGCTTGCCGCTGGCGGTTTTGTCGGGGGAGATGGCGCCCACCGGGCAGGCGGCGATGGCCAGCGGAATTTCGCAGATGGACTCGATCACTTCGTGGTCAACAATGGGCGGCTTCCGGTGGTAGCCCAAAAGCGCGATGTCCGAGCAATGCACGGCGCCGCACATGTTCAGGCAGCAGGCCATGGAAATCCTCAGCTGGGCCGGCAGGGTCATGCTGGTAAAGTAATCGAACAGCTCGTCCATGACTGCCTTGACCAGCGAAGAAGCGTCCGTTGCCGGGGTATGACAGTGGATGTACCCCTGGGTGTGGACGATGTTGGTGATGCCGGCGCCGGTGCCGCCGATGGGGAACTTGTAGCTGCCCGTGATGAACTTGCGGTTCCAGAGTTCTTTCTTTAACGCCTCCACCTTTTCCGGGCTGTCCACCATGAACTCGATGTTGTTGCGGGTAGTGAAGCGCACGTAACCGTCGCAATATTTGTCGGCGATGTCGCAGACTTCCCGGATCATCTCCGCGGTCATGAACCGCATGCCGCCGCAGCGTACGGTGTAGACCTTCTCTCCCGTTTCGGAAACGTGCACCAGCACGCCCGGCTCCAGGATGTCGTGATAAAGCCACTTGCCGTAATTGCGCTGAATGACGGGCGGGAAAAAGTCCCAGTAGTGCCGCGGACCGATATCGGTAATCCTGTTTTCCGTCGGTTTTTCCGGATTGTACTTGCCTGACTTGCCAAGAGAAAACGCCATTTATCTTTACCTCCTATCCCTATCCCTATCTTCTGTGTCTGGAGCGGTAATCCTCGATGTCGCGCTCCCAGCCGCCCGGCACGTCCTCTTCTTTCCAGTAGATGTACGGGTTCGAACGCGGCACCTTCACCATCTGCGGGAAGGCCGGCATGCCGATCACGTCCAGGAACCGCCACAGCCCCTGCCGCTGAATGAGCTCGCCCAGGCGCTCGCGGTTCTTGCCTTCTTCCATCCACCATTCGAAAACCTTATCGATAAGCTCTTTCAGGTTATCGTAGGGTGGTTCCATCTTCATGAAGGGAACGGTCAGCACGGACATCTGCGCGCCTTCCAGAATGGGCGCCTTGGCCCCGAATAAAACGCTGGCGCCGGTATCGACTCCCGGCCGCAGGGCCCGGGGCATGGTGTTAATGCAATGCATGCAGCGGTTGCATTCAGCGTTGTTGATCTTGAGCTTGCCGTCTTCCATCCACATGCATTTCGTCGGGCACAGGTCGATGACTTCCTTGTTGATGTCGAACTTGCCCCAGTCTCTTCCCCGGTGCGCGCCGGCGTTGGGCAAAATCTCGCCGTTGATGTAAGCCTGCACGGCATCCTGATCGATGCGGATGTCGTCGCGCCAGGTGCCGATAATAGACATGTCGGCGCGGGCGATGGAGGCCACACAGCCGTTGGGGCAGCCGTCGAACTTGAATTTGAACTTATACGGGAAGGCCGGCCGGTGCAGCTCGTCCTGGTAATGCATGGTCAGTTCGTAGCACAGTTCCTGGGTATCGTAGCAGGCCCACTCGCAGCGGGCTTTGCCGACGCAGCAGGAAGGCGTGCGCAGGTTCGAACCCGAGCCGCCGAGGTCCTGATCAAGTTCGTGGGTGAGATCGAAGAAGATCGGCTCCAACTGGTCGGTAACGGTCCCCAGGAAAATGATGTCTCCCGTGGAGCCGTGCATGTTAAAAATTCCGCTCCCCCGGTATTCCCACAAGTCGCAAAGAGCCCTCAAGAAACCCGTTTTATAGAATTTGCTGGCCGGCTGGTTCACGCGGATGGTGTGGAAATGGGCAACGCCGGGGAACTTTTCCGGAACGTCGGAATACCGGCCGATGACGCCGCCGCCGTATCCAAACACGCCCACGATGCCGCCGTGCTTCCAGTGGGTCTCGCCGTCGTCAAAGGAGAGTTGCA
>JBFLZY010000028.1:5365-30958 GCA_040755975.1 Bacillota bacterium
TGGGCAACGCCGGGGAACTTTTCCGGAACGTCGGAATACCGGCCGATGACGCCGCCGCCGTATCCAAACACGCCCACGATGCCGCCGTGCTTCCAGTGGGTCTCGCCGTCGTCAAAGGAGAGTTGCAACTGGCCAAGTAAGTCTTCCACGACGTCTTTAGGAATCATCACCCGGTCATCGGCAAGTTTTTTTCTATGCAGTGCTTCGCGCTTTGCGTCGGCCACAAAACTCGGCCACGGTCCTTTTTCCAGCTCCTCCAAATCGGGGATCGGGTGCTTTATTTTGAAATCTTTAAGCTCTTCGTCGGTGTAGTTGCGAAGCTCTTCATCCGTATAAATACGGACTTCATCATACTTTATTTCTTTCTGCGGCTGTCTCGGTTCAAAAGCCATCTTTCACGACTCCTCTCCTTATGGATAAAGTTAAGAAGCAAACACGAAATAATTTATTGTTTCGCAATTACCCGCTTTCACCCCCCACAGAATTCCTCCTGATTGCGCTCAACTGCCCCGGCTTCCTGTTCTTAATGCACCCAACCTTTAATAATTCGTCGTTTAGTTAATGAATCCTGCTAAATATTTGGACACGATAAATTGCGACCTGATCTCTTTATTCGGCGGAACACTGCTTTATTCCTGCCGGCCGCTGAAAAAATTTGTACACGCCTTCACAAAAAAGCCCACGAAAGAATTTCTCCCCTGAAAATAGCTTAACTTCTGACATCGGGCTGGAATTATCCGGCTCGCTCCGCTGCTCCGGGCCGACCCGGCACTCAGCCTTTCCGGAAGGTTCGGAGCAAGACTGAAGCTAGCATGAAGCTGAGTGCCGGGGCTTGGTTCGGAGCGAACTCCTAAATTCACCGGCGCCAGACCCGGGCTCCCAGGGAGGTCAGCTTTTCTTCCAGGCGGTGGTACCCTCTGTCGATATAATAGACGTTGCTTATTTCCGTTTCCCCTTCGGCCAATAAACCGGCCACCACCAGGGCGGCCCCGGCGCGCAAATCGGTAGCCTTTACCTTTGCGCCGAAAAGCTTGTCCCCCCCTTCGATGATCGCCAGGCGCCCTTCCACCTTTATTTTGGCGCCCATCCTTTTCAGTTCGTCGGCAACCCGGAACCTGTTCTCAAAAATATTCTCAACAATCATGCTGGTTCCCCTGACCCGGGAAAGCAGGGCCATCATCTGCGATTGCATGTCGGTAGGGAAGCCCGGGTAGGGCATCGTTTTGATATCAACCGGCCGCAGCGGATGACAAGCCCTGACGCGCAAAACATCGCCCTCTTCAAAGACATCCACATTGGCTTCGCGCAGCTTGGCGCCGAGCGGCTCAACATGCAGGGGAATGACGTTTTCCAGTTCCACGTCCCCGCCGGTGGCCGCCGCCGCCACCATATACGTGCCGGCCTCGATCCGGTCCGGAATGACGCTGTAACGAACGCATTCGCCCAAACTGTCCACGCCTTCGATTTTGATAATATCGGTGCCGGCGCCCCGGACCTTGGCCCCCAGGCAATTCAAAAAATTAGCCAGATCGACCACCTCTGGCTCCTTCGCCACATTCTCAATGACAGTCTGTCCTTTGGCCAGGCAGGCGGCCATCATAATATTTTCGGTGGCCCCCACGCTGGGAAAATCCAGGTAAATCCGCGAGCCGGTCAGGCGGCTGGCGGATGCCCGCACAACCCCCTTTTCCAGGCTGAGCCCGGCGCCCAAAGCAGCCAGGCCTTTAAAGTGCAGATCCATGGGCCTGATCCCGATGTTGCAGCCCCCCGGAAGGCATAACTCGACCCGGCCGTAACGGGCCAGCATGGGCCCCAAAAGCAAATTGGACGCCCTTAATTTTTTAACCATCTCGTAGGGGGGCATCCCTTCGATCCGGCCGGGCATTTGGATGGTTAGGGAATCATTTTCCTGCCACTGGATCCGTGCTCCCACCCACCTGATTATATCGATCATGACCTGAATGTCCGTAATATCAGGAATGTTTTCCAGCACCACTTTCCCTTCCGCCATTACGGAAGCGCACAAAATGGCCAGGGCAGCATTTTTAGCGCCGCTTACGCGCACCCGCCCGCTTAGAACATTCCCTCCGGCAATGACGAGCCTGCCCATGCTCTTCAGTCACCTTTTTTCAACATCTTTCATCACTAAAGATTCTCTACCGGGCTCAAAATTCCTGCCTCCGGGTTATTCATTCTGCATAATCCAATTTTGCCAGTTTCTTTCAAATTGCCCTAAACCCGTTCCGGTTGCGCTTACGAGGGCCTCCTCCATATCTTTGCCCCGCGACAAAGTTTTTAAAATTTGCTTTACCTTATCTTCGCCATATTCCTGAATAAGATATTCCACCGCCGAAAAACTTTGCCGGTAAGCCAGAGCCTGGTCGGGCAGCCGGTCGAACTCCCTGTCCAGCTCTCGAAAATGATAGGTCCGCTTCCCGAAATCCTCCGGCCCGGGAAGTTGAAAACCGGTGAGCCTGTATTCTTCATACTGGGCAAGCCCTTCGGTAAACCACCGGGGGACGTTCCCTTTGGCCAGACCGTCGACAATCAGGTGGGTAAGCTCGTGGACCATCGGTCCGGAACCGGCAAAAACTTCTTTGACATCTTCCTCCTTCGGTATCCAGGCCTCCGGCGCCAGCACGCGGATTACCCCCGCCCAGTAGGCCCCCATGGCGCCCTCAGCAGCCGACCAGCCGAAGCACGCATTTAATTCCGCGCGGGAGGGATAGATGATGACGGGCACCCCCCGGGCATCAAAATCGTATTTTTTAGCTAATTGATTGTATGCCTTTTCGGCAGTTTCCAGAACCAGGAAAGCGTTGGCACCGTTCTCGGGGTAATACTTCACCACAAAGTGTTGACCGGAGAGGGTTAAAAGGTGGCGATTGGCAAATAAAGTATGGAGTCTGTAAAGTTCTTTGACAAATGTATAGGTACAGCTTCTGATTTCGCCGGGTATTCTGACCAGGCCGGCAGCGATCAGGGTTAAAGCGGCGGCCAGGATTTTCAGGATCACTCTCGCCCGGAAGGGCAAACTTTTCATTTCATCACCTTCTGTCGTCATTGCTTTCATCCTCTGAAAACAGTTCTTTGCGCGCCGTTCGTTTGCCGTCGCGCCAACGCTGCGGGCCGACCAGACCGCCCCTATTGCGCAGGTAAATTTTTCTGCCACTCCGCGATCATCTGGCGGGCTCTGGCCACGTCCTCGCCGGTTTTCGCCAGGGCAATAAATTGCTCCAGCTCCTGGATACCCCGCCGGTAATCCTGCTTCCCCACGGCCAGCACCTGGCCGTATAAATAACGGGCTTCCGGATTGTCCGGATGGAGCCTGATTTCTTCTTCCAGGACGGCAATTGCCCTGTCGTAGTCGCTGAGCAAAAAGCATGTCATGGCCAGCTCACACCGCAAGGCGCCGTCGTCCGGCTTTTGGGCCAGCGCTTTTTCGTACGTTTGCCGGGAGTCCTGGAGGCGTCCGGCGTTAAAATAAGCCCTGGCCAGCGCCGTCAAAACCTGCGGGTCGGCGGGATTCTCTTTTGCCCTGGCTTCCAGCCCGGCAACGTCCTCCGGCTGGGGGAACACCTGCGCGTTTTCCGGCGGCGGGGAAAAATACCCGCCGCCGAACCAGACGATGGAAGAGCCGAGCAGCCCCACCGAAAGAAAGACGGTCAGAACGATGAAAACAATTTTCTGGCGCCTTTTGCGCCTGTCCCGGAAGGTGGTTTTTTTCCTGGCTGCCTGCTTCGCCACGGATTTCTACTCCTTTTCAAAAACAAGACAAGAGGAGTATATCCTCTCGTCCATCATAAGTAATTTTACTTGTTAATAACCTGTAAATCAATACCCAAAAGAATGTAATTTCTTATAGAAACTGAACGGGATTTAGGGGCCGTCCATCGGCAATCACCTCAAAATGGAGGTGGGGCCCGGTGGCGTAACCGGTGCTCCCTACCCGGCCGATTAACTGGCCGCGGGAAACCTGTTCGCCGATCCCGACGGAGATCGCCGAAAGATGGGCGTACCGCGTCACCACCCCGCCGCCGTGGTTGACATCCACACACTTTCCGTAGCCGCCGTACCAGCCGGCCCGGATCACCCGGCCCGACTCGGCGGCCCACACGGGAGAGCCCGTGTCGGCGCCAATGTCGATTCCGGCGTGAAACTCCCTTCCCCGCTTGCCAAAGGGAGACACTACCGGCCCCGCCGCCGGCCAGCCCAACCGCCCGGACCCGCCGGAACGCGCGGCAAGCAAAAGGCGGGAGCCCTTGGCCACAATTTGCGGGGTGGGTTTTCTTAAAACTTCTTCGCTCAACGCCTGGCGGCTTTCCTCCAGGCCATTTTTATAGGTGACGGCGTAAGTGACCTCCTTTTCCCCGGGCCTGCCTTGCTGCACCAGCCTGTGTTGGCCTTTGTAAAGGCTGTTGTCTTCTCTCTCTTCCACGGGAAAGGGGATTTCCTCTTTGACGGTGATTTTGCCGGTAACGATTACGTTAATCAGGGGGGAATAGGCAGAGAGATTAATGGCTTGACCGACCTGCAGCCGATCCGGGGAAAGGCCCGGATTCATGGCGAGCAGGTTTTCTAAATCCAGGTGGAAGGCGTTGGCAATCCCCCAAAGGGTGTCGCCATCTTGAACCGTGTAGGTTTGTCCTTCCCTGGTTCCTTTTGCGATTAAAGAGAGGGCTTTTTCGAAGGTTAAGATCTCATTTACGTCGGCGTTGACCGTTTTTAACCGGACGTCCTCGGCAAAGGCTGCCTGGTCGGGATAGCCGCACGCATACTGTTCCTTAAGATAGGCGAGGAGTCTTTCGGCTGTTTCCTGGTCCGGGACAACCAGTGCTTTTTTTCCGTTGATCAGTATCGCGGTGGCGCGGGTGCTTACTTCCACTTCTCTGGCAAGTATTTCCTTAAACAAGTTGATGTCCACCGCCGGTCCGTCCGTTTTCCCGGCCCGTTCAAAGGTGATCCGTTCAGCGATGCTTACCGGCCGCCCAAAAGCCCGGGCGCGTTCGCTCAACAACTCCTCAAAGGCAGCCCGGGCCGCGTTTTTATCGGCCACCACGGCCACTACCCGGTCACCCAGGCGAACCGCCCACGGACGGTTTTCATTAGCAAGAATTGCCGAAATCATCATTAAAAAAATGATAAATCCGGCTATGCCGATCACCTGAACGTGATCTAAGGGCTCTTCCTTAAAATCCAACTTACCCCGAAACTTGTTCAACATCTCTTTTAGCTTATTCCGAAAAGCGAAGAGCAACTCCCGCAAACTTCTCCCATACCTCCTTCCCGCTCACAAAAGCGGCCGCGGTTGCTTTTCCCCAGCCATACCCGTTTTCGCGGCCTGGTTGTTTGTTGCTAAATGGCTAAACTGGAGCTATTAAGCAATAAGCTAGTTAATTATAATATATTATCTGCCAACGAGTAAAGTAAGCAAATGTAAATACAGGCAAAGGTTATGAGTTTTTTCGCTTGTTTTTGACCAAAAATCTGCTCAATCGAAAAAATACGCCGGCAATCTTTTCGCAAGCATAGGATGGCGGTGGGGACATCCTTGAAAAACCTCCAGCCGGTATGTTAGACTTTACCCAATGGCAAAAAAGTCTCAGGAAAGGCGGGTTGGTCGTGAAGGCGCTCTTCAACCGGCAATGGCTATGCGCCGTGAAAAAACTCCCGGAAGGCGTTCGGGCCCAAACACACTATCTGGATACAAAACGGGAAATGTCCGTCCAGATGCTGGTAGATCCGCATACTTTTGCCATCCGGGAGGCAATTGTGGAAACTTACCGCGCCCCCGGCGGCAGGGAATTTTGCAAAAGCCGGGAAATCCCGGAACTAGTGGGGGTTGTCGCTTATTTTGAAGCAGGCCGGGACCTGCGCAAGATCGCGTGGGAAAACGAGCTGGAACAGAACCTGTTTGCGGAGAACATCCGGGCGGTAATCCAGGCGGAGACCTATTTAATCAAGGAGCGGGGCTACGCCTCCGCAAAGGACTACGACGACTACTGGCGGGAAATGTACCGGAACACCTGCCGGTACTACAGCAACCTGGAAAAAGTAAAAAAGACCTGGCTGGAGCACATCGCCGACCAGGAGCGGTTTAGCAATCTCTATTGCCGTTGCCATTCGTACACGTTATATTCCCCGGAACGTTCCCCTGAAAATCACTCCTCAGGGAACCCTTCCGGCGGTTTTGTTTTAACCGGGACTTTCCACGATTCTTTTCACGAGCTGAGTCTCGTGCTCAAGCTAAACGGCGGCGGCAGCGTGATTGCCGGCGCCCGGGCCCAAATGCTGCGCGGCCCGGACGACGTCTGCAAAGAAGGCATGACGGAAGCCGTCCACCTCATCGGCAAACCCCTTGCTCCCGCGCCCGGCAAAAAAGAAATCGCCGCCCTTTTAGGGGGGCAAAACGGCTGCGTGCACCTAATTGACCTGGCGTACAATCTGGGGCAAACGCTGAAATATTATCAAGAAAAGGCACAAAGCTAAACACGCACAAAGGCACAGAGAGAAAAAAACAAGAATGCGACAAAAGAACCGTCCCCTGATCGCATGAGGGGGTTTTTGGCTTCCCCCATGCCTGTGCTTTTTCCTCCTTGGTCTGGTGCACTTTTGTGCCTTTATGCCTTCTTTGTACCTTCTCCCCCGGCTTTTTGATCCCGGATCCTCCCTGCCTGGTAATATAGCGCGCACTCCAGGCGCTTTTGCATTAACCGGCAGGCCAACTGACAAGGCTTATGAATGTCGTCGTTGAACGCCTGGGCGCTGGCGTGGCAGCCGCCGCTGCAGTAGAACCTGGCCCAGCACTCCCCGCACCCCTCTTTGTTGTAAATGTGGGCGTGCCGGAACAATTCCCGCAGGTCGTTTCTGATTATACCCCGCTCCACATCCCCCAACAGGTAGTCCCGGCGCCCCACAAACTGGTGGCAGGGGTAAAAATCCCCTTCCGGGGTCACGGCCAGGTATTCGCAACCGGCGCCGCACCCCGAAAGGCGCCTGGGCAGGCAAGGACCCCCTTCTAAATCGATGTTGAAATGGTAAAAGTCAATCTCCCGCCCCTGCCGCGCCCGGGAGGCCAGTTCCGCAGCAAGCCGCTCGTATTCGGCAAAGACAACCGGGAGGTCTTCTTCCCGCAGGGCGTACCCTTCCCCCGGTGCGGCCACAACAGGCTCCAACGAAATCCTGGTGAAACCCAGTCCGGCCATATGCAGGACGTCGGCGGCAAAATCCGGGTTGGCGCGCGTGAAGGTGCCCCGGAGGTAATAATCCGCGTCCGGGTGGGCGCGCAAAAAACGGCTGATCTTCGCGATCACTTTGGCATAGGAACCGCTGCCGTTGGGAAAAACGCGCATCCGGTCGTGCACCGGCGGGCGGCCGTCCAGACTTAAAATAACGCTGACTTGATTTTCGGCCAGGTAATCCCCGACCTGATCGTTCAGTAAGACGGCGTTGGTGGTAACCGTAAACTTGATCTCTTTATTCGCCCGGGCGGCCTTTTCCCGGCCGTACGCCACCAGCTCCCGGAGGACCGCAAAATTCAGCAGGGGCTCCCCGCCGAAAAAGTCAATCTCGACGTGCCGGCGCGGCCCGGAAGAAGCCAGCAGAAAATCAACCGCCCGCCGCCCGACGTCCGCCGGCATCAAAGAGCGCGGCCCGGAAAAAGTTCCCTGCGCGCCGAAGCAGTAGCGGCAGCGCAGGTTACAGTCGTGGGCCAGGTGCAGGCACAGGGCCTTGACAATGCCGTGCTCCGGCGGCTCCCAGGAGCCCCGCAGGGCATCCTCGCTGAACAGCGCCCCTTCCGCCGCGAGCTGCTCTATCTCGGCCAGGGCCCCGGCCACCTCGTCCGGCGGATACTTCCGCGCGCAAGCGGCAAAAAGCTCTTCCCGCGGCCGCCGGCCGTAATCGTCCAGCAAATCCCAAACCACCTCGTCCACCAGGTGCAGGGCGCCGCTGTTTGCGTCCAGAACAAACCTTTCGCCGTTAACGATAAACTTATGAATCATCTGAAATAATCGTCCCTCACCCAAAAGAAAAAACCTATCCGGGAAAAGGAGCAGGTTTTAGGAAAATTACTTGCTTTCTTTTTTGCACGGCTGATTGCTCACGGTAAGCGACGTTTTGCAGGCCGACTGGCACGACGTCTGGCACTCCCCGCAACCACGGTTTTTTACGATTAACTGTAAAGCCGGCCGGGCAACTGTTTTAATGTGTTTACCCACTTGCCAAAACCCCCTTGAGAATTATTTTATACAAATTATATGGGTGGCGGTCAAAAAAAACAAGCACTTCCTCCTGTAAATAAAGCAAAATCCTTTTTGCCCCGGCTACTCCAGGTAGCTTTTTACCCTGGCGATATACTTGATTGTTTCCCGGAAGGGCGGCACGCCGCCGTATTCCCTGACCGCGTTCGGACCGGCGTTATAAGCCGCCAGGGCTAAATCCAGGCTGCCGAAATGCCTGATTTGCCGGCTGAGATACAGGGCGCCGGCATGGATATTCTGGCCGGGATCGAACGGGTCGCTGACCCCGAGCAGCTTTGCCGTTTCCGGCATTAACTGCATAATGCCCAAAGCACCTTTATGGGAAACGCACTGCGGGTTCATGCCGGACTCTACCTGGGCTACGGCTTTCAACAGCCTGACGTCCACACCGCTTTTGAGGCTGGCCGACTGAAATATAGGGTCATAAGGCGTAGGCGGCAGCGTAAGCCCGGAATTACCCGTTTCCTGTTTCTTGACCGGCATTCTGAGCACGTCTCCCCTTGAGGGGAGTTCGCCGGCTCTGCGGTTGACCGGCTTCTCCCTGTAACCTTCGGCTATTTCTACCGCCGCCCCGGCCGCCTGCACCGCCTGAGGGAAACCATCCTGCAGCAAACCGTCCTGCGGGGGGTGATCGTCGTCAACCGTTACATTTACCTGATTATTTACCGGTTGCTTACTTATATTTAGCAGAGGTTTACTAAAAGCGGTACCGAACAGGCAAAACAGAACAAACAACGTCCCCGCGAAGATGAGCTGTCTTTTGGATTCCTTTACCTGTTGGATTTCCCCGGCTACCTTGGCTGATAAACAGTTAAGAAGACTCCCTTTCATGGCAATAATTCTCCTCTCCCGCAAATAAAGACATAAATGCCCAATCATTTATTTAACAATTATTTTGTGGATCTATCAAACCATTTTTTGACATGGACGGCTAATTCCCCTTCGGGAAAAGTGTCACATTGTGTCTGGGCAAAAATTTTTTTTAAAAACAAAAAACCTGCCCAGAAGGGCAGGTCATTCTTAGATCGCCCCGAAATTGCCATAAAACTGGAGTAAGATCAAGGTCTTCAGGAAATGCAAAGGTATATTACGGTGCGGGGCAAGTTAAAAAAACTACCCAGGCATCCGGGTAGTTTTTCATTAGAAACTGGAGCGGGTGAAGGGGATCGAACCCTCAGCCCTCAGCTTGGGAAGCTGATGCTCTACCATTGAGCTACACCCGCCCGCTACATCAATTATAGCGCGCGAAAAGTCCAAAGTCAAGAAATTTTCCGGCGAGAGGACAAAATGTTTCACAAAAAGCTTTCCAAATAGTCAGCGTTCAAAAGAGCTGGCCCTCTACTCCTTGATCCCGGCCAGGTTTTTGGCCAGCTTCTTCTTTTCCTCCAGATCGGTCAGGGCATACAGGACCATTTTTTGCGCCTGGGGAGAGCCGGCGCCGTGCCAGGTGCCCGCCCCGTGCAGGCCCGCGCACCAGTTCTGGACGAACTTGGCCAGGCGCAGCCGCAGCTCCGCCGGCGCGGAGGCGCTCATGAACTTGCGCACATAGGGGCCGGATTCGGGGTTGTTCAGCTCCTCTTCAGAGGGCATGGTCACCGCCATCCCGCCGGCGATGTCGCCCACCCACTTCATCACTTCCCAGAAACCGTCCGCCACGGTAAGCTTGGCCACGTTGCCGAAGATGTCGTTGGGCATGTAAAAGCCGGAGCCGGCCGGCTCCTCCGACCCTTTGAGGGCGGCGGCAATGGTGCAGGCGCGGGAGGTTTCGCTGATCCGGATCATGTCCGTAATTTTTTCGACAATGTGGGGGGCCTTCTGGACGCCCGAATATTCCGCGGCCAGCTGCGCCGCCCCGATAATCAAATCGATGAAGCCCACCTTGCAGGCGCCGCCGCAGTTCATCCGGTGGGTTTTGGCGAAGCGGACAATCAGCCGGCCGGAATATTTCGTTTCCCCGCACATGAAGACCCTTTCCCAGGGAACGAAAACGTTGTCGAAAACCATGATGCAGGTTTCCCGCTGCCCGTACTCCGGGTTGCCCAGGTAGCGGATGTCCGAGACCGCTTCCCGCTCGGCAGTAAACGGATTATATTGACAAATGTAGGTAATTCCCGGCGCGCCGTTGGGCACGGCAAAGGCCACGGCAAAATCTTCCTCCCCCTCGCGCATGCCCATGGTGGGGATGACCACCGTTTCGTGGGCGCCGATGGCCCCGCTCTGGCTCACCTTCGCCCCGCGCACCACGATCCCGTCCGGCCTCTTCTCCGATACGTGCACGTAAACGTCGGGGTCGGGCTGCTGGGCAGGCCTCTTGCTGCGGTCCCCCTTAGCGTCGGTGACCGCCCCGCTGCAGGCCAGGTCGTTTTCCTGCAGGTGCTTCAGGTAGGCAACAAAACGCTGGTGGTAATCCGTGCCCAGGTCGCGGTCCATTTCCCAGGTAACGCCGGCCAAAGCGTTTAAGGCATCCGCCCCCACGCACCGGTAATTGCACGTGCCCAGCATCTGGCTGGTCAGCAGGGCCATTTCGGCTCGTTTTTCCAGATCGGCGACGCTTTGCGCTATGTGCAGGCAACGGCTGATCCGCCCGCCGGTGTAAGGGGACACGGCGGTCATTATTTCCCGGCAGGCAGGGTCCTGCGCCAGTTCGTAAACGCGGGCGTTGGCCTTAATCACCGTCAGCGTGGTGGGGTTTTCCATCAGCTTTACCTGCCTGCCCCCTAAAAAAATCCGGGGGTTGAAATTCTTCATACTTTCCACATATTCCTGCGCGGTCTTCAGCAAGAACGACACACCTCCGGGGAAAAATAATATAGCCGGGGAAATCAGTTTTTCCCCGGCAAAATCAAGGCGTTGCTCACCAGGTGGTGCAGGTGGCTCAATTTGCAATCCAGCTTATAATACCTGATGATGTCGTTTAGCTGGTCCCAGCAGTTGTGGCAGGGGGTGACGACGATTTTGGCGCCCGTTCTTTCAATTTGTTCGGCTTTCAGCTTTCCCTTGGCCATCCGGTACGGGTAAATATCCTTGCCCATGGACAAAAGCCCGCCGCCGCCCCCGCAGCAATAGTTGTATTCCCGGTTGGGCCACATTTCCCGGAAGTCCATCACGGCGTGCTGCAGGATGTAGCGGGGTTCTTCCACAATCCCCTCCTTGCGGACGGAATTGCACGGGTCGTGGAAAGTGACCGGGTCGGGGTTGCGCGTCGGATCGAGCTTGATCCGGCCCTCTTTAATCCACTGCGCCTGCAGCTGAACAAAGCTGATCACCGGGTAGTCGGCGTGCAGCCACACTTTCCGCCCCCACATCTGGGCGCGGGTGGCGTGCCCGCACTCGGTGACCACCACCGTTTTCGCCTTCAGGCGGATGTACTCGTCCATAATCCGCTGCACCATGATCCGGGAAGCCTCGTCGTCGCCGCTGAACAAGGCGTAATGGGTAGCGTCCCACCAGCGGCTGCTGCAGGTCCAGTTGGCCCCGGCGGCCCACATAATGGTCAGGATGCTCTGGATATCCTGAGGGTAATACTTGATCTCCCGGGGGTCCCAGAGGAATAAATAATCCGCCCCTTCTTTATCTACCTCGATTTTGACGTCCGGGTCGCCGAGTTCGGCGGCGGTTTCCTCCGCCATCCACTCCAGAGTTTCCAGGTAGTCTTCCCGGGTCACTTCCATCTGGTTCCCCGTGTTGATCTGGGCGTTAACCACGTCCTGGAGAAAGCCCGGGGCGTACACACCCCGGCTGACCAGCATGCCCCGCACGGTACGCACCACCCCGGCAATATCCACCTTCATCGGACATTGCATGGTGCACCGTCCGCACATGTTGCAGGCCCAGATGAAGGTGGAATTCAGGACTTCCTCGCGCATGCCCAGCAGCACCTGGGTGATGAATTTCCGCGGGTCGGAATGATCGTGGACGCCGTTGTACGGGCAGCCGGCGCTGCACATCCCGCAGGTCAGGCAGTTGGTAAAATCCAGCGGTTTACCGTCCGTAGTAAACCTGGCCACGATCTCGTCCCGGAAGGAGGGATCTAATTTACTGGCCGGAATAGTTCCCAAGTCTTTTCTCCCCCTTTGCGAACAGTTTGCGAATAGTTTCTTAACTTTACCCTGGATCCCCATAAAGGCATTGCCCGCCGGCTCAGTCTTCATGCCCAAGGATCTTTATGCAAATTCCGTGCGAGGATAGAAAAAGGCAATCTTTCCAGGGTGCCGCAAGGACTTTTGCCGGTTCGCCCATATCCCCGGCAAGCAGGAAAGGGTGCATTTTGCACCCTTTCCTCCCCCGTTATACTTCATTTTGCACCAGACGGTGTCTTCTCTGCTGTTTCCGCCCCGCTGCTTTCTGGATCAGGGAATTTCCCGGATCAGGGGATTTTCTTTTTACCCGGGAATTTTGATCCCGTAGCGTTTAATCTTCCGCCACAGGGTGGTTTTATCGATACCCAGTTCCCGGGCGGTGGCCAGGCGTCTAAAGCCGTTGCGGAGCAGCGCCTCGTAAATCAAGCGGGCCTCCGCCTCCGCCAGGGTTTGCCTCTCCGGAGGCCGCAGCCCCCGGGTTGCATTTTGCAAATAGCCTGGCAAATGCTCCGGCTGGATGAGGCCGCCCTTGATCAGGATAAAGGCGTGCTCGATGATATTTTCCAGCTCCCTGACGTTGCCCGGAAAGTCGTGTTGCATTAAAACGGCCAGCGCTTCCTCGGAAATGCCCACCACGTCCTTGCCCTTGAGGAGATTGAACCGGCCGATCAAATGTTCAATCAGCAAGGGGATGTCTTCCCGGCGCTCGCGCAAAGGAGGCAGGGTCAACGTAAGCACGTTGACCCGGTAATACAGGTCGCGGCGAAAAAGGCCCCTTTCCATCAACTCGTTCAGGTTTTTGTTGGTGGCCGCCAGAATCCTGACGTCGGCCTTGACCGGCCGGGTGGTTCCCAGGGGCTCGTATTCTTTCTCCTGCAAAACACGCAAAAGCTTCACCTGCAAAGGCGCCGGGATGTCCCCGATTTCGTCCAGCAAAAGCGTGCCCCCCTGCGCGCGGGCGAAACGGCCGGGCTTGCTTCTCCTGGCGTCGGTAAAGGCGCCCGCCTCGTAGCCGAACAATTCGGACTCCAGCAAAGTGTCGGGCAGGGCGGCGCAATTGACCGCCACAAAAGGTTTGTGGCGGCGCGGGCTCAAGTTGTGAATGGCCCTGGCCAGCAGTTCTTTGCCGGAGCCGGTGGGCCCCTCGATTAACACGGCGCTGTCGCTTTTGGCGATGTCCGGCAAGACCTTAAAAATCTGCTGCAGCCGGTAATTTTTACTGATCATGTCGGCAAAGGTGTACCGGCCGGACAATTCTTTCCGCAGTTCCTCCACCAGGCTTAAGTCCCGGAAAGTTTCCACCCCGCCGATGACCAGCCGGCCGTTTTTTAAAACGCCCGTACTGATGCTGATGGGCATCCTTTTCCCCTTTGCGTTGACGATGTAAACCGCCTTGTTCACCACCGGGCAGCCCGTTTCGATGGTTTGCCTTAAGGCACAGCCCGTCTCGCAAATGTCGGCCCGAAAAATTTCCCGGCAATACCGGCCGATGGCCTGCTCGCGCGGAAAACCGGTAATTTCTTCCGCCGCCCGGTTAAAAGAGGTGATCCGCCACTCCCGGTCGACCGTAAAAACTCCGTCGGCAATGCTTTCCATGATAATGCTGGTGATCCCCGGAAAGCTTTGCCGGTCCGTATTTTGGTCCATGCTTACCACCCGCCGTACAAAAACGAATCCGCAGCGTAAGTATTCAGCAAACCCGCTAGGGCCTGGGGGTTGTCCTTGGCTCACTCCGATGCTTCGCGCCGACAGCACCGCAGCTCGCTTCGGACCGGACTAGCGGCGCTGCAAAGGCGGCATGATCCCGTTCGATTTCTAACGGTACCTTTGTTCCCAGAGAATATTTTCGCTTTCTTGCGCAACTTTTGGGTGCCGCTGGTTTCGCGCCGCAAGTCCGGTTACCCTCGCTTCGCCGGGTGCTGTTACCGGCGCTGCGCAAGTCGTTCGCTCAGGACAACCCCCAGGCCCAGCTAAAGTGAGCGGTTTCGCTGAATATTTACTCCGCTGCCTAAGACTTAAAAACAAAAAGTTCAAGGATTAAGAAATACGGGGAAAGGCGTCTATCTTTGGTGAACAACTTCTCAAAAACTCTGCTTTCATAATACCATAACCCTGCCTTGAAAACAATTGTGCTTTCAACTGCCTCAACTATCCAGAACCCGGTTGAAATTGCCCTGCTTTTTCCCCTTTTTTTTAAGCAACATTTATGATAAGCTAGGGGAGGTATTCTGTTAAATTTCCCCCGATTTTTGGAGGAATTTCATGCGCAAAAGCGAAATAAGAAAAGAGACGCTCAAAGCCCGCTTAGCCCTTACCGAGCGAGAAGTTTCCGCCAAAAGCGCAATGATCATAAAAAGGCTGCTGGCTTTGGAAGAGTACCGCCGGGCAGCCGTTTTAATGACCTACGTGGATTTTCGCAACGAAGTGCGGACGGAAGGTTTGATCAGGGAGTCTTTGGCCCGGGGCAAGCAGGTGGCGGTTCCTTTTACCGATACCCGGGACAGGCGGTTAATTCCCTCGCTTTTGCGCAATTTTCCGGAGGATCTGGCGCCGGGCACCTGGGGCATCCTGGAACCCGCCCCCGGCCGGCTGCGCCCTGTGGAGCCGGCCGAAATCGACCTGGTGGTGGTGCCGGGTGTGGCCTTTGACGAAAAAGGAAACCGCCTGGGCTACGGCGGCGGTTACTACGACCGCTTCCTTCCGCAGACCAGGCCGGACTGTTTTCACGTCGCCCCGGCCTTCGAGCTGCAAATCCGCCCGGAAATCACGCCCGATCCCTACGATTGCCCGGTGCACTGCCTGGTTACGGAGAAACGGGTGATTTATGTAAGAGGCACAAAGGGACAAAGGCACTAAGGCACTTAAGTCACAAATAAAAGTCGTCGGACATCGGAAGTCATCCTATTCACACCTTTGTGCCTTTGTGCCTGTTGCCTTTGTGCCTATTATTAAAAAATATCTGGGAAGGGGAGATAAGTTTGTCCGGATGTCACTGCGCGCAAGATGAAAAGGCTAGAGAAGAAGCATTGCAAAATTTGTTCGCGGAGTACCGGGGCGTGAAAGGGGCGCTCATCCCGCTCCTCCAGGGAGCCCAGGAAATTTACGGCTACCTTCCGAAGGAAGTAATGCAAAAAATTTCGGCCGAGCTAAAGATTCCCTTCAGCAAAACCTTCGGAGTAGCTACTTTTTATGCCCAGTTCCACTTAAAACCGCGGGGGCGGAACATCATCCGGGTCTGCCAGGGAACGGCCTGCCACGTGCGGGGCGCGGCGCGCGTCTTTGAATCCGTTGCCGAGCGCCTGGGCGTGGGCAGAAACGAAACCACGCCGGACTTGCGCTACACGCTGGAAACCGTGGCCTGCCTGGGCGCCTGCGGCCTGGCCCCCGTCATGATGGTGAACGACGACACCCACGGCCGCCTGACCCCGGAAAGAGCGGCCGGAATACTGGAGAATTACGAGTAAGGGGGCAGAGACCATGCAATCTTTAATGGATAAATGTTGCGAAAAGTGCTTCCACAGCCCGGCCACCCCCTGCCAGGATTATGTCCGGTGCCGGACGGAAGGGCCTTTGTGCCACGAGGAGGAAAGCTGCCGCAGCAAACACCGGGACTTGCTGGCCGCCATCCATTTGCCGGCGGGCTCCCCGCGGCGGCAGATTCTAATCTGCGCCGGGACGGGCTGCACCTCTTCCGGCTCCCGGCGCCTGGTGGAGGCTTTGGAAGAGGAACTGGCCCGGCAGGGGCTGACTGAACAAATAACCGTGAAAATAACCGGCTGCCACGGTTTCTGCGAACAGGGGCCGTTGATGATCGTCGAGCCGCAGAAGATTTTTTACACCCGGGTACAGGTGGAGGACGTCCCGGAAATTGTGACCGAACATCTGGTGAACGGGAATGTGGTGGAACTTTTGCTTTACGTCGACCCCGCCACCGGCGAGCGGGCGCCGACCTACGAAACCGTTCCGTTTTACGCCAGGCAACAGCGGCTGGTGCTGCACAACTGCGGACACATCAACCCGGAGAATATCGCCGACTACGTGGCCGGCGGCGGCTACCTGGCGCTGACCAAAGCACTCTTTGAAACGACCCCCGAACAGGTCATCGAGGAGGTTAAAACCTCGGGATTGCGCGGCCGCGGCGGCGCCGGCTTCCCCACGGGGATGAAATGGAGCTTCGTCCGCGCGGCGCAAGCGGATAAAAAATACGTTGTCTGCAACGCCGACGAAGGCGACCCCGGCGCCTTCATGGACCGCAGCGTTTTGGAAGGCGACCCCCACGCGGTGCTGGAAGGAATGCTGGTCTGCGGCTACGCCGTGGGGGCCGACGAAGGATACATCTACGTGCGGGCGGAATACCCGCTGGCCATCCACCGGCTGAAAATCGCCATCGCCCAGGCCGAACAGTACGGCCTGCTCGGCGACAATATCCTGAACTCCGGTTTCAACTTCCACATTAAAATCAAGGCGGGCGCCGGCGCCTTCGTCTGCGGCGAGGAAACCGCCTTGCTGACGTCCATTGAAGGAAACCGGGGGATGCCGCGGGTGCGGCCGCCCTTCCCCGCCCAGAAAGGGTTGTGGGGCAAACCGACCAACTTAAACAACGTGGAAACCTACGCCAACGTCCCGCTGATCATCAAGAACGGCGGCGCCTGGTACGCCGCCATGGGCACGGAAAAGAGCAAGGGGACGAAAATCTTTGCGCTGACCGGCAAGGTCAACAATACCGGCCTGGTGGAAGTGCCCATGGGCATTTCCATGCGGGAAATCATCTTCGGCGTGGGCGGCGGCATCCGGGATAACAAAAAGTTCAAGGCCGTGCAGATCGGCGGCCCTTCCGGCGGCTGCCTGCCCGACGAAAAGCTGGACCTGCCGGTGGACTACGACTCCCTGACCGCCGCGGGCGCCATCATGGGCTCCGGCGGGCTGGTGGTAATGGACGAAACCACCTGCATGGTGGACGTGGCCAGGTTCTTCTTGAACTTCACCCAGGCCGAGTCGTGCGGCAAATGCACGCCGTGCCGGGAGGGGACCAAGCGCATGCTGGAAATCCTCACCCGGATTTGCGCGGGCGAAGGCCGGATCGAAGACCTGGACACGCTGGAACGATTGTCCAAAGTGGTGCAGAACACGGCGCTGTGCGGCTTGGGCCAGACCTGCCCCAACCCCATTCTGTCCACACTGCGCTACTTCCGGCACGAATACGAGGCGCACATCATCGAGAAGCGTTGCCCGGCCCACGTCTGCCAGGCCCTGCTGGTCTACACCATCAACGCGGAAAAATGCACCGGCTGCGGCAACTGCGCCCGGTCCTGCCCGGCCGGCGCCATCACCGGTGAGAAAAAGCAGCCGCACCTCATCGACCCGGAGAAATGCATCAAGTGCGGCAACTGCCTGCAGAAGTGCAAATTCGGCGCGGTGGAAAAAGCTTAAAAAGCAAACCGCAAAGGCGCAAAGAGAAAAGATTATGATTTAAGTATTCACCTAACCCAGGTATATATTCAATCATGTTGATTAAATGCCATCAAATTCCGAAAAACCGGTTGGGCGTTTGACATTACAATAATATTCTTTGCGTTCTTAGCGTCTTTGCGGTGAAAAAAGATTCATAAGGAGGGTTTACCAGGTGGTCAACGTCACTTTAACCATAGACGGACAAAAAGTCACCGTCCCGGCCGGCACCACCGTCCTGGAGGCGGCGCGGCAGGCGGGGATCTTCATCCCCACCCTGTGCCACGACCCGGATTTCCCGGGCTTCGGCGCCTGCCGCCTGTGCGTCGTGGAAATCCCGGGGATGCGCAACCTGCCGGCTTCCTGCGTCACCACCGCCGCCGAAGGCATGGTGGTTTACACCGCATCGGAGGCGGTGATCGAAGCGCGGCGGACGATTCTGGATTTACTTTTGGCCAACCACCCGCTGGACTGCCTGACCTGCGCCAAAAACGGCGACTGCCGCCTGCAGGACTACTGCTTCCTCTACGGCGTCGGGCAGACCAGCTTTGCGGGGGAAAAGAAAAATTACCCCCTGGACGACAGCAATCCTTACGTCATCCGGGACCAGAACAAATGCATCCTCTGCGGGCGCTGCGTACGCACATGCCAGGCTGTAGCGGAGCGGGCGGTAATCGACTTCGGCTACCGCGGGTTCCAAACCAAAATCGTCACCGCCATGGACACGGACCTGGCCGAATCGGACTGTGTTTACTGCGCCCGCTGCGTGGCCGTCTGCCCGGTAGGTGCGCTCACCTGCAAGCCGCTGGCCGGCAAGGGGCGCACCTGGGAGATCACCAAACAAGAGGTAACCTGTACTTTTTGCGACAGCGGCTGCAAATTCGACCTGAACGTAAAGGACGGCAAGGTCATCGGCATCACGGCCAAAGCACCCGCCCCCGGCCGGCCCTTGTGCCTAAAGGGCCGCCTGGGCCTGGAGCTGCGCTACGTAGAGGAGCCGCTCACGCCCATGCTGAAAAAAGGCGGGGAATTCGTCCCGGTCTCCTGGGCGGAAGCCCTGGGGCTGGAGGAGATACTGGAAAAGCTGGGGTCCGTAAAAAACTGAAAATGACCGGCTTGCCGTTCGTTTTGCAACGAGCTACATATACTTAGGGCCAAGGAGCTGGTTGCAAAGGGAATAAAATGACCACGAAAGGGGGCATTTCAAGAAGTGGCTGAGATCACTTTAACCATAGACGGACAAAAAGTCACCGTCCCGGCCGGCACCACCGTCCTGGAGGCGGCGCGGCAGGCGGGGATCTTCATCCCCACCCTCTGCCACGACCCGGAACTGTCCGGCTGGGGCGGCTGCCGGCTGTGCGTAGTGGAAATTCCGGGGATGCGCAACCTGCCGGCTTCCTGCGTCACCGCCGCCGCCGACGGGATGGTGGTCCACACCGCCTCGCCGGCCGTCATCGAAGCCCGGCAAACCATCCTGGACCTGTTGCTTTCCAACCACCCGGAGGACTGCCTGACCTGCGGGAAGAACGGCGACTGCCGCCTGCAGGACTACGCCTACCTTTACGGCGTGCGCAGCGGCACTTTCCCCGGGGAAAGGCACAGCTACACTGTTGAAGACGACAACCCCTTTATCGTGCGGGATTTAAACAAATGCATCCTGTGCGGCAAATGCGTGCGCATGTGCGCCGAGGTGCAGGGCAAAAACATCGTGGATTTCGCCTACCGGGGTTTCAACACGAAAATCGCCCCGGCCATGGATACCAGCCTGGGGCAATCCGAGTGCGTCTTCTGCGGCAACTGCGCGGCCGTGTGCCCGGTGGGAGCGCTGCAGGAAAAAGGGTTGCGCAAGAGCTCCCGCACCTGGGAGGTCAAAAAAGTCCGCACCACCTGCCCGTATTGCGGCACGGGCTGCAACTTTGACTTAAACGTCAAAGACGGCAGAGTGGTCGGCGTGACCTCGTGCGACGGCGACGTCAACGGCCGCGCCTTATGCGTCAAGGGCCGCTTCGGCTACGGCTTTATCCACCACCCCGACCGGCTGAAAAAGCCGTTGATCAAAAAGGATGGCCGGTTCGTGGAGGCCTCCTGGGATGAGGCGGTAGGGCTGGTGGCGGAAAAGCTTAAGGCGGTGAAGGAGCAGTACGGCCCGGACGCCGTCGGCATCCTGTCTTCCGCCCGCTGCACCAACGAAGAGAACTACCTGATGAATAAATTCGCCCGCGCGGTGATCGGTACCAACAATATCGACCACTGCGCCCGCCTCTGACACGCGCCGACGGTCGCCGGTCTGGCGGCAGCATTCGGCAGCGGTGCCATGACCAATACCATAAAAGAAATTGCCGGGGCGGACTTCATCCTGGCCTCCGGCACCAACACCACCGAGTCCCACCCCATCATCGGCATCCAGGTGAAAAAGGCGGTGCGCAGCGGCGCCACCCTGGCGGTGGTGGACCCGCGCAAAACCGAGGTGGCCGAACTGGCCCACCACCACCTCCAGATCAAGCCGGGGACCGACATCGCCCTTTACAACGGCCTGGCTCACGTGATCATAGCCGAGGAGCTCTGGAACAAGGAGTTCGTCAGGGAGCGCACCGAGGAGTTCGAGGCGCTGAAGGCCACGGTGGAAAAGTACACCCCGGAATACGTGGAGGGCATCACCGGCGTTCCGGCGGAGACCATCAGGCAGGTGGCCCGGGGCTACGCCGGGGCGAAGAACGCCACCATCCTGTATACCATGGGGGTCACCCAGCACATCTGCGGCACCCACAACGTCTTTGCCATCGCCAACCTGGCCATGCTCTGCGGGCAGATCGGCAAGCCCCACAGCGGGGTCAACCCCCTGCGGGGGCAAAACAACGTCCAGGGCGCCTGCGACATGGGGGCGCTGCCCAACGTCTTCACCGGCTATCAGCCGGTGGCCGATGAAAACGCCCGGAAGAAGTTCGCCGCCGCCTGGGGCGTACCGGACCTTCCGGCCAAACCCGGCCTCACCGTGGGCGAGATCCTGGAAGCCGCCAGCAACGGCCGGATCAAGGGCATGTACATCATGGGCGAGAACCCGGTCCTCTCCGACGCGGACGCCGGCCACGTGGTCCACGCCTTGGAAAAGCTGGACTTCCTGGTGGTGCAGGACATCTTCCTGACCGAAACGGCGCAACTGGCCGACGTGGTCCTGCCCGCAGCCAGCTTTGCCGAGAAGGACGGCACCTTCAGCAACACCGAGCGGCGGGTGCAGCGGGTGCGCAAGGCCATCGAACCGGTGGGGGACACGAAGGCCGACTGGGAGATTATCTGCCTGGTGGCCACGGCCATGGGATATCCCATGCAGTACGGCTCCCCCAAAGAGATCATGGAGGAGATCGCCCGGCTCACCCCGCCCTACGGCGGCATCTCGTACGAGCGGCTAGAGCAGGGAAGCCTGCAGTGGCCCTGCCCCACCCCCGATCACCCCGGCACCAGGTTCCTGCACGCGGGCAAGTTCTCCCGGGGCCTGGGCAGATTCCACCCGGTGGAGTACGTCCCGCCGGACGAACTGCCCGACGCCGAGTACCCGCTGGTCCTGAGCACCGGCCGCCGGCTCTACCACTACCACACCGGCACCATGACCATGCGCACCGGTGCTCTGGAAGTGGCGTATCCGGAGGAGTACCTGGAAATCAACCGCGCCGACGCCGAAAAGCTGGGCATCTGCGACGGGGACAGGGTTCGCGTGACCTCCCGCCGCGGCAGCGTGGAAGTGGCGGCCCGGGTCACCGACAAAGTGACCCCGGGGATGGTTTTCACCTCCTTCCACTACCCGCAGGTGGCCGTCAACAGGCTGACCAACCCGGCCCGGGACGCCATCGCCAAAATCCCGGAGCTGAAGGTGTGCGCCGTGCGCATCGAAAAAATAGCTTAAGAAAGGACAAAGTTAAGATCTCTAAAAACCGCGGGGCAAAAACCGGCCCGGCGGTTTTTCTTTACGCGAAAAACCATTTGTTTTCCATACAGCTTTCCTACCCTCTTTACAGGCCAAGCAGGATCATTTATAATCAAGTAAAGCCAGCCTTACCAGGAGGATCTCGACGATGGAAGTCATCAAAATTTCATCTAAGGGCCAGATCACCATACCACTTGCCATCAGAAAAAAAATAGGCTTAGCGGAAGGCGACCTTTTAGTCATCCAGGCCATCGACCGGGAAATCCGCTTAAGTAAAGTAGAACCGATCAATCTTCACCCTTTTACGGGAGATAACCCAATTTTTGAACTGGCCGGCACAATTACAGACCAGCCGGATGTATCGATAAATCACGACGAGCATCTGTACGGGGGTAAAAAATAATGATGCCGGTACTCGTCGACACAACCGCTATCTACGCGATCCTCAACCGCGCTGATCAGAACCACCAAAAAGCGGTAGAAACTCTCGTTATAGCAAGCAAAAATAAACTTCACCTTTTTACAACCAACTGGATTTTAGGAGAATCATTTACCCTTCTTCAGGTCCGCGGTTTTTCCAAGCTTGCTCGCGAATTACTGACAAAGAAGCCCTGGCCGGTTGTTTGCGCCACAATCAGCGATGAACAAAGAGCCCGGGAGATTCTGCTTAAACAGGAAGACAAAGCTTACTCCTACACGGACGCGGTGAGCTTCTCGATCATGAAGCGCCTTGGCACGCAGCAGGCTTTTTCGTTTGATCACCATTTTGAGCAATTCGGTTATCTTCTCATCCATAACCTCTACAATCTAGAATAACGCTGAGTGCTGCTGTTTCTTCCCCCGAAGGGATTAACCATTTGGAAACCGACTATTTGAATGTCTCTGTAAAGCAAGGATGATCTGAATGTCCAAGGAAATGGCGATCAACCCCGGTAAATGCATCGGTTGCCTGACCTGCGCACTGACCTGCGCCATTACCTATCACGATGAATTTGACCTAAAGAAGGCTTGTGTTTCGGTACTAAGGCACGAATTTGAAGGTACGTTCGCCATCACCTTCTCATCCCTTTGCCGGAACTGCAAGCAATGCGCCCTGGCCTGCCCCTCGGGCGCCCTGCGCGTCGTTGAGGCGGGCAAACCAGGGGCTTAAAGCAACAGCGGCAAAATAAGCGGCGCCATATATTAGACCCCCATGCCGCTTTTTAGCAGCACCAACAGAGGATGAAACTTCCGGCCCACCGTTCGATTTGCCAGGAGCGACATATGCGAAGGGCCGTAACGAGACACGGCGCAGGTGGGGCAAGCGAACCGGCAGCGCAATTGAGAAGTGGGATGTGAGAAGTTGGAAGTGGGAATTTTAAAATCTCACCTCTCACCTCCCGCCTCTCGCCTCTCAATTGCCTGGTTCGCTCCGAACCAAGCCGATGTCTCGTCGGCCCGCAGCATCGGAGCGACGGCAAACGAACGGCGGGCAAAGGACTATTTTCAGGATAGGGATTAGGGGATAGGGGTAAAGCGCCTCTACTTTCATGCCGAGAAAACTCGCCACTGGAGGAATCCCGAATGTACGGCTACAGCGGCAAAATACTGGACATAAACCTGACCACCGGGGAAATCAAAGGGCACCCCATCAAGCAGGACTGGCCGAAAAGATTTTTGGGCGGCCTGGGTTTTAACGCCTGCATCCTGGACGGGGAGATCTCCGCCGGTGCCGACCCCCTGGGACCGGAAAACGTGCTCGCCTTCGGGGTGGGGGTGCTGGTGGGGACGACGGTGCCGACCGCCTCCCGCACCGAGGCTTCCGCCCTTTCGCCGCTCACCGGCCTCTTCGGAACCGCCAATTCCGGCAACTTCTGGGGCAGCGAGCTGAAATTTGCCGGGTACGACGGCCTGGTTATCCGGGGAAAGGCCCCAACCCCCGTGTATCTATGGATTTGCGACGGCCGGGCGGAAATCCTGCCGGCAGAGCACTTATGGGGGCGGGACGCCTGGGAAACCGTCCGGGAAATCCGGCGCCGGCACAACGACGAAAACGTCCAGGTCGCCGCCATCGGCCCGGCGGGAGAAAACCTGGTGCGCTTCGCCAGCATCGAAAACGGCCCCGCCGACGCCTGGGCGCGCACCGGCCTGGGAGCGGTAATGGGCAGCAAAAAGCTAAAGGCCGTGGCGGTGCGCGGCACCGGGCCAGTGCGCGTTGCCCGCAAGAAAGAGTTTCTGCAGGCGGTGGCGGACACCCGCCGGGCCATCTTCTCCTCACCCTTTTACGGGCCCTTCTCCCGCTTCGGCACCATGCTGGCCAGCCTCCCCTACCAGGAATTCGGCTGCCTGCCGGGCCGGAACTACCGGCAAGGCGCCATCGCGGACTGGGTGGAAACCCGCAGCCGCAAAGTGCTGCCCAAATACAGTAACCGGGGGATCGCCTGCATCGCCTGCCCCATCGCCTGCGCCCACTGGGTGGAGGTTAAAGACGGTCCGTACAGCGGGCTCCGCCTGAAGGACATGGAGGTTACGCCGGTCATCGGCTTCGGCGCAGGGTGCGCCATCGGCAGCCTGCCCGCCGTCGCCAAACTCACCGAAACCTGCCAGCGCCTGGGGCTGGACATGGTTTCGGCGGCGGCGGCAGTGGCCTTCGCCATGGAATTATTTGAGCGGGGGATCATTAAGGAGCGGACGATCGGCTTTCCCCTCTCCTGGGGAGACGAAAAGGCCACCTTTGCCCTGCTGGAGATGATCGCCCACCGCCGGGGGATCGGCGACATCCTGGCGGAAGGCGTGAAGCGGGCCGCCCGGCATTTTCCCGGCGCATCCCCGTCCGCCGTCGAAGTAAAGGGCCTGGAGTGCTTCTTAATCGATCCCCGGGCCCGCTGGTCCACCTGGACCCTGGGCTACATCACGAACGTCCGCGGCGGGGATCATCTGCGCACCCGCAACCCCGTGGAAAACCTGCGCTTCAACGAAAACCCGACTCCCTATTTAACGGAAAAATTCGGGTTCGAGGAAGACATGTACGAACGGCTGGACATGCCGGAACATCTGAAAGAAGAAATCTTTGACCCCGTTACCAGGGACGTCAACATCCCGAAAATGTCCAGGTGGTCCGAGGACCTTATCACCGTATATAACGCCCTGGGGATGTGTATCCGCCCGCCGGTTCTGCACACGGTGGGACCGACCCTTTTTTCCCGCCTTTTCTCTACCCTGACGGGCATCGAAATATCGCCGGAGGAAGTGATGCGGGCCGGTGAGCGGATCTGGAACCTGCAGAAATTATTCAACCTGCGCCACGGGGAAAAACCAGCGGATTCCGACTACCCCCCGCGGTTTTACAAAGAGCCCGCCGGCCCCGGTCCTGCCGCCGGGCGGCGTCTGGAGCGGGAACAGGTCAAAAGAGTACTCGCCGAATACTACCGGGCGCGGGGGTGGGACGCGGAAACGGGGGAACCTACCCCCGCAAAACTGGCGGAACTCGGGTATTCTGGCGCAAACTCCGGAAGATATCCTTTCCAGTCTTCCCGGTAAAAAATCTTCTCGAAAAGTCTTCAAGATGTAATTAAAAGAAAGGTGTGCATCCATCCATGGAAATCTTCTGGCGGGGCTTCGTCGAATCCGTTCGCCTGTTGTCCGCGGGCGATCCCGAGGTGCTGGAAATTACCCTGCGCACCCTGCAGGTTTCCGGCCTGGCCACCTTGATCAGCGTGCTGATTGGCGTTCCGTTCGGGGTTCTGCTGGCGCTCACGAACTTTCCCGGCCGGCGCTTTCTCATCAGCCTGGTCAATTTTGGCATGGGCCTGCCGCCGGTGGTGGTGGGGCTGGTGGTCTGGCTGACCTTCACCAGGTACGGACCCCTGGGTTTCCTGGATCTCCTCTACACCCCCGCAGCAATGAT
>JBFLZY010000029.1:0-30862 GCA_040755975.1 Bacillota bacterium
CGCTGGCCAAAAAAGGGGTGCTGATCAGGGACGCCCGCAACTTCGCGGGACTGGATGAGTATTACTTTCGCCTGGCGGTGCGCAAAAGGAGCGAAAACAGGCATTTATTGAGGGCGTTAAAAGAAGTATTATCCGGACCGGATTATCTTGAAGGTGAGAATTAGCGGACGAAGGCACAAAGGCATAAAGGCAAAATGGAAGAGAGGTAGAAAGCCCCGGAGACTAAAAAGAGTGATGAGCAATCTGGCTGGTGGCGGAGACGGACGGCCGGCAAAATATATTTTTGCACGGGGGGAAAAAGATGACTCTTGCGCGGACAATAATGATCCAGGGAACGGGGTCGCACGTCGGCAAAAGCGTGCTGGTTGCCGCCCTGTGCCGCATCTTCCGGCAGGACGGCTACGCGGTGGCCCCTTTTAAGGCGCAGAACATGGCGCTGAATTCCTTTGTCACCCGGGACGGCGGCGAGATGGGGCGTTCCCAGGTGGTCCAGGCCCAGGCGGCCAGGGTCGAACCGGATGTGGACATGAACCCCGTTCTGCTGAAACCCACCGCCGATACGTCTTCCCAGGTAATCGTCCACGGCCGGCCCATCGGGAACATGAGCGCCTTTGCCTATCATCTTGATTATGTAAACAAAGTCTGGCCGGCGATTGTGGAGTCATTTGAACGCCTGCGGCGGCGTTACGAAATCATCGTTCTGGAAGGGGCGGGGGGGCCGGCGGAAGTCAACCTGCAGGAGCGCGACGTGGTGAACATGCGCGCGGCGCGCCTGGCCAAGGCGCCGGTTTTGCTCACGGCCGACATCGACAAAGGGGGCGCGCTGGCGGCCATCGTGGGGACGCTGGAGCTCTTGCAGCCGATCGATCGGCCGCTGGTGGCCGGCACCATAATCAATAAATTTCGGGGCGACCGCCGGCTTCTCCAGCCCGCTTTGGACTTCCTGGAAGAAAAAACGGGAGTGCCCGTGGTGGGCGTGATCCCTTATTTTACCTTTAAAATTCCCGAGGAAGACACGGTCAACAGCGAACTGCGCCCCGCGCGGCCAAGAGGGCCTTTTCTGGAAATCGCCGTGCTGTACCTGCCCCACATCTCCAACTTTACCGACTTCGATCCCCTGGAAGCCGAGCCGGACGTCCACCTGCGCTACGTTCGCCCCGGGGAAGAGATCGGCCGGGCGGATTTGCTGATTATCCCCGGCAGTAAAAATACCATCGGCGACCTGGCGCAGGTTCGCAAAAACGGCTGGGACCGGGAGATTTTCGCGCTGGCCGCGGAAGGGGTTCCCATTGTCGGGATTTGCGGCGGGTTTCAAATGCTGGGCAAAAAAATTTGCGATCCCGCCCGCGTGGAGTCGCTGAGCGGGGAGGCGCCGGGACTGGGCCTTTTGGACGTGACGACCACCTTTAACCCGCAGAAAACGACCTGGCAGGCCAGGGGCGAAGTTTGCGGCGACGGGGACCTGCTGGCAGCGTGCAAGGCGCAGGAGGTGGCCGGCTACGAGATCCACATGGGGGAAAGTGTCCGCGGCTCCGGGGTGCCGCCCGCCTTCCGGCTGCGGCGGGATGATCATTCCGGGGAAGAAATTCTGGACGGCGCCGTAAATGAAACAGGGCTCATCTTCGGCACTTACCTCCACGGCCTGTTCGACGCGGACGAGTTCCGGCGCACCTTTTTAAACCAGCTGCGCCTGCGTAAAGGCCTGTCTCCCCTCCCGGCGAGTTACGCTTTTTGGCGGAGCCAGGAAGAAGCTTACAATAAACTGGCCCAACTGGTCAGGGAAAACCTGGACATGGCCCGCATTTACCAGCTGCTGGACCTGCCGGGGAAACGGTGAAAAAGTTTATTTTTTGATTACCCCTGATTAGGATTGAATATCCTTTGGGCGATGGGGTCAGCAGGAAACAACGCATGTTGCGGGGCGCTTACCATTCCCGTTATCCTGCTTGTCGGTATTTAAGGCTTTGCCACCGTGACAGAAATAGCCGGGATCACGTACGTTGGAGCATGATCGTATGTCTTTTCATTTACCGCCTGATGACCTGACGAGACATTATCCCCGTATTTCGCTACGGTTTGAGCATGCAGGTTACACTATTGATTTTCTCTTTTTTTGTGGTTTATATTATTATTAGAGTAGCAAAACTTGGTAAGTTGAGTAGGTAAAAGATGACTCATGGCTAGCCCTTCAACCCCAGCTTTTCAATGGAATCATATAAATAAACGGAGGTGACAGAATCATGGCAGTAAGTAATGGAAGGTTGGTCAGGAAAAAGGACCTTGAGACAAAACGGATCAATCTTATTATAAACGGGCAACCATACGATCTAGAAGTTGGTAGTGGTTCTCACCAGGTTGATCCTGCGCATACGCTGGCACACACACTCAGGGAGACACTCGGACTTATAGGCACAAAGGTTTCATGTGATATGGGTGCATGCGCTTCCTGCACCGTTCTCATGGACGGAAAAGCCGTACTATCCTGTATGATCCTTACTGTCGAATGCCAGGGAAAAGAGATAACAACAATCGAAGGCCTACGGGATCCAAAGACCGGAAGACTTGATCCTCTTCAACAGGCATTTATAGACCATACAGCCTTTCAATGCGGGTTTTGCACGCCTGGGATCATCATGAGCGCAAAGGCCCTTCTTAGCGAAAACCCTTCCCCCACTGAAGAGGAGATAAAAGAAGCCCTGTCGGGCCATTTCTGCAGATGTATCAGTCACTACCAGGTTATAAAGGCTATTCTGGGAGCATCAGAAAAGGTGAGAGGTGACAGGGATGGCAGGTAAATATAGATTCATAGGCAAAGCAACGCCGAGAAAAGACGCAATGGACATTGTCACGGGCAGGGCACGTTTCCTCAATGATCTCAGACTACCAGATATGCTTTACGGAAAGGTTTTGAGAAGCCCGTACCCCCATGCGATTATAAAGAAGATTGATAAGCGTAAGGCAGAGAGGCTAAGAGGGGTTAAAGCAATCCTTACCTGCGAGGATGTTCCGGATTGGAAAGGGGGGACACCCCGTTTCGCGCGCGTGCTCGACCGCAAGGTGCGGTTTACAGGGGATGCAGTGGCACTTATTGCGGCCGAAAGTGAAGAGATCGCAAGAGAGGCCATCGGTCTGATAGATGTTGAATACGAGGTTTTACCGGCAGTCTTTGACGTGGAAGAGGCCCTGAAACCCGGTGCTCCCCAGTTGTATGACGAATTTCCAGGAAATGTCGTAACCCCTGGGACCCCGTTTTTCGGACCTGAGTGCCTGAAGGAACTCATCATGGGAGATGTTGAAAAAGGATTCGCTGAGGCAGATGTTGTAGCGGAGGGGACATTCAGCTTTGAGAACATCCCGAACCCTCTGCCTCCTGAAGCCCCAGGGGTGATAGCCCTGTGGGAGGAACCGAACAGGGTAACACTCTGGGTATCAAATCAGTTTCCATATATGGACAAGATCACCCTTTTCCACGTGTTTGGCAGGGAGGTGGAGGTAAGAACTATTGGCCTGCCCTGCGGCGGCAGTTACGGGTCGAAGTTAATGTCATGGCAAATCCAGTCCTATGCGGTGCTCCTGAGCAGAGCAACAGGCAAGCCGGTAAAAATGGTCATGACAAAAGAGGAACACCTTGCCGCATTTACACTGCGCCCTGGTTCCCGCATGCACGCCAAAGTTGGTCTGAAGAAAGATGGCACTGTAACGGCAGTGTCGGGCAAGTGGTTTATCGATACGGGTTACTATTCCATGACGACCCAGGCCCAGGTGGCTGTCGCCCTTGGCGAGGTTCAGATCATGGTCAGGTGTCCCAATTGGGACTTAAGGCCTGTAATTGTTTGTACAAACAGAAACGCATCGGGTATAGTGAGAGGCTTTGGCGGACAGGAGCTCAAGTGCACCCTGGTACCTATTCTAAGTCTTGCCATGACGAAGCTGGACATGGACCCCTTTGAATTTTTCAAGAAGAACTACATTAAGCCGGGTGACGGGTATTTCTGGCGGGATGGCAACTGGTATACATGCAGGGGTGTGGACTTTACAAAGGCAATGGATAAAGGTGCCGAAGTATTCGGCTGGAAGGAAAAATGGAAGGGATGGCTTAGACCCACAGCGGTGAATGGCACAAAAAGGATAGGTGTCGGCGTGGGTGTCCATGGGAATGCCGATATAGGCGAGGATGCATCAGAAGCCTATGTGCGTCTTCACCCCGATGGAACCGCCATGCTCTTTTCCTGCGTAACTGAGCATGGAACAGGACAGAGGAGCAACTACGTCAAGATGGTGGCCGAGGTTCTCCAGCTGCCCATGGAGCGGATCTCCGGAGCACCCTCAGATTCTTTGGTCAACCCCTACGAATTTGGGCCGGCAGGCTCCAGAGGCACCTATGCAATAGGGAGTGCGGTGATCAGGGCGGCTGAAGATGCAAAAAGAAGACTCTTTGAGATTTTTGCCCCCAAACTTAAGGTAAAGCCTGAAGACTTGGAGACGGAGGATGGGGAGGTCTTTGTCCGGGACAACCCTGAAAAGAGGCTCCCCTGGAAGGCAATGGGGGTTGACCGCACCATCACCGGTTACGGACGGTTCGACCCCGATTATACACTGACAAATTGCATGATGACATTTGTAGAAGTTGAGGTGGATACTGAAACAGGAAAGGTGACCCTGCTTAAGGCGGTAAATGCAACAGACGTAGGACAAATCATCGACCCGCAGGGCCTTGAAGGCCAGCTCAACGGGTGTCTCGGCTCGGCCGGGATCGATAGCGCTATCTTCGAGGAGACCATCATTGACCGCTATACAGGACATATGCTCAATTCAAATATGATCGATTACAAGTGGCGCACATTCTTAGAGCTGCCGCAAATTGAAAATGTGGTTCTGGAAACACCCTTTCCCAGCCACCGATTTCATGCTGTAGGGGTTGGTGAAATAGCCACCTCACCGGGTCCTTCAGCCGTACTGATGGCAGTAGCAAATGCTATTGGCACGTGGTTGCATGAGTATCCCGTAACGCCGGAGAGGGTACTTAAGGCGCTGGGCAAGGTGATGTCAAAGGTGAGAAAGGGGGCATAGGATGAGGTCCTTTAAACACTTCAATGCGCGGATGGTGGATGAGGCATGCGTACTCCTCGAAAAGTACAAAGGCAAGGCTGTGCTCAATGCGGGCGGCACAGACCTGCTTACCACACTTAAGGGAGAATATCTCCTCCAATATCCCCAAGTTGTTGTCAATATCAAGACCATATCAGGCCTCGACTACATCACAGAGGACGGGGACCTCTTGAAGATAGGTGCCCTCGCAAGGCTCTCCAGTATTGCCAGCTCCCCTCTTCTAAGAGATTATTACAGTGTCCTTGCAGAGGCCGCCCATTCTGTAGCAACACCACAGATCAGGAATATGGCCACAATAGGTGGAAACATCTGTCAAGATGTACGTTGCTGGTATTACCGGTATCCCCGCCACATAGGTGGACCGATCCAGTGTGCCCGAAAGGGGGGCAGCACTTGCCTTGCTGTCACAGGTGACAACCGCTACAATGCGATCATGGGGGGTAAGCGGTGTTTTGCCGTCTGTCCTTCAGATACTGCAGTGGCGCTTGCTGCTTTGAACGCAACGATCAGGATCGCCGGTCCTGAAGGTGAAAGAAGTGTTGCCATAACAGACTTTTTTAGTCCCATGGGGAATGCACTCAAGCCAGATGAGATGGTATTGGAAATCAATGTTCCCAGAATTACATACCCTGCAAAACAAAAATTTCTCAAATTCACCCTGAGAAAACCAATCGATTTTGCCATTGTAAGTGTGGCAACTTTTATCACTGTGAAAGAAGGCATTTGCACGGATGCCCGTATCGCCCTGGGGGCAGTGGCACCGGGTCCGGTAAGGGCGTATAAAGCTGAGAAGGTGCTAAAAGGCCGGCGCATAGATCATGATGCGGCTTCAGAGGCTGCAAAGGAGGCAGTAGCAAATGCAAAGCCGCTCAGCAATAATGCGGATAAGATTGAGATCGCCAAAACACTTGTTAAAATGGCTATATTGGATTGATACAACGTGATCTCGGTCTGGAATATCATTATCACTTCGTCAGGAAGGGGGCTTTTCCCAAGACATCTCCACTGTACTTCAAAGGTACGATCTATTTCGGGTAGGCCCTTTGACGGCTTGCGTGCTCTTCATAAAATATTTAAAGATATTTGCAAAGAGGTGGCTGCCTTGTTCGCTAAACTTCCTGCGCGGGAAAGAGCTTTAAATAAATGCCGGTAATTACGGCCGGGCCTTTGCTCTGGCCGCCCAGGACGTAGGTGAGGCTGTAGCTGTCCAGCTCCACAACGCAGGGGCCGCCGGCGGTGACGATTTCGCCGTCGAAGGAAACCAGCTCCAGGCCGCACAGACAGGTATCGCTGCACAGGAAGTGCGGATCTCCGTTAAGATAGCAGGCGGCCGCGCTTTCCCCGACGGTGGGCAGCTGGTGCGGGCATTTTTCCCCCGGAAAATAAAAACCCCTGGCCGCGGCGGTTTCCGCCACCGCCCGGCGCAGCGCCGCCGGTTCGGCCAGCAGGCAACTTTCCGGCAGGTCCGCTTGGTGGATGTTGCCCATATTTTCTAGTGAAATGATTAGTTCAGGTTCGGCTGCCGGCGGATGCGCGGGGCCGACCGTATACCGCCCGGGTGCAAAGGGGACGTCCTCTTCTCTAGCCGTTTTGATTACTTCCACTACCTCCGTAACGGAAGCCGGTTTGGCAATTATTTGCCCTTCCGCTGCAAAAATTTTTTCCGGACCGATTTTTTCCGCCAGTTTTTTCCCAAATTGCTCAATTTTGTTTGTCATTTCCGCACTCCCTTCCAGTCCTTGTCTTCGTTCTGAAATTAACTTTTCAACTTTTTCAGCGCTGCGGTCAGCCTGGTAACGGTGGCCGGGGCGTCCCCGATGATGCCCAGGTCGGCCACCTGGAAAAGTTGCGCCTCCGGGTCTTTGTTGATGGCGATGATGTACCCGGAAGTGATCATCCCCGCCAGGTGTTGGATTTTGCCGGATACCCCCGCGCCGATGTACACTTTCGGCGAAACCGTCTTGCCGGTGAGGCCGACCTGCTGCTCGAAGGGCGCCCAGCCGGCCTCCACCGCGTCGCGGGTGGCGCCCAGACCGGCGCCCAAAAGCGCTGCCAGTTCTTCCAGCAGGCGGAAATTCTCCTTGCTTTCCATGCCTTTGCCGCCGACAACGACAACTTCGGCGTCTTCCAGGTTCGTCTTTTCGTCCTCCCGGCGGGTAAAATGGAGTATTTTTTCGTATGCGGATTCCGGGGAAAGGTTAAACGTCCTGGAAATTATCTCTCCCCGGCGCCCGGGATCCCGCTCCGCCGGTTTAATGGTGCGGGGGCGGACCGTGGCCATTTGCGGTCTGGCAGCCGGGGTTTTGATGGTGGCCAGCACATTGCCGCCGATGGCCGGGCGGGTTTGCAAAAGCAGGCCGTCCGCGGGATCAATGGCCAGCTCCGTACAATCGGCGGTCAGGCCGGTGCCCAGGCGGGCCGCCGCGATGGGGAGCAAAGTTCTGCCGGAGGTGGTGGCGGCGGCGATGACGATGGCGGGTTTTTCTTCGCGGATCAGCCGGACCAGGTGGCCGGCCAGCAGGTTGGCCGGGTAGGGCGGCGGCCCGGCCATCTTAACGACCAGGACGCGGTCCGCACCGCGGTAAATGAGTTCGTCCAGTTCTTCGGGACCGGCTGCTTCGGGGCCGGCTCCCAGCACGGCGCAGCCCAGCATCATCGGCCGCTGCCCGGCCAGCTTCCGGCCCCAGGCGAGCAGTTCAAAGGTAACTTTGTGGATTTTTTGGCCGCGCACCTCCGCCAGGACGAGCAGGGAATCACTGGTTTCCATTTCAACTTCTCCCCGGTAATTTTTGTTTCGATATGGGTGGAAGGAATAAAGTGCCTTCCGAAAAATTAAATCAGGTTGCGCTTTTGGAGAACGTCCAGAACGGCGCTGATCGCTTTTTCACCGTCTTCGGCCCGGTAGAAGGTGGTGTTGCGGGCAAATTTAGGGCTGAACACCTTGACCACCCGCGTTGCCGAGCCCTTCAGGCCGACGCTTCCTTCCTCGATTTCCAGGTCGGCGGGGCCCCAAACCGGGAAGGTGAGCTTTTTGGCCCGGATGATCTCCCGCATTGAGAGCGGCGGGGGGTTGTTGATGTCCCTGAGCACCGTAACCAGGGCGGGCAGTCCCAGCTCAATTTCCTCGACGCCGTCTTCCACCAGCCGCTCCGCGCGCACAGAGCCGTCCCCGACGGACAACCGGCGGACGAAGGTGATTACCGGGAAATTGAGCAGGGTGGCCGTCATCGGCCCCGTTTGGCCGGTTTCCCCGTCGGTTGATTTTTCCCCGGCCAGGATGAGATCAACGGGGCCCAGCTTACGCAGCGCGGCGGCTAAAACGCGCGCGGTGGCGATGGTGTCGGAGCCTGCAAAGGCGCGGTGGGAGAGTAAAACCCCCTGGTCGGCGCCGCGGGCGGCCGCCTCCTGGAGAACTTTTTGCGCTGAGCCGGGTCCCATTGACAGGGCGGTAACCTTCGTCCCGGGGCGCGTTTTCTTGATTTGCACCGCCGCGTAGAGTGCGTGTTCGTCTAAAGGATTCATTACCGTATCGGACGCTTCGCGGATCATTGTCCCGGTTTCGGGGTTTAAGCGCGCGCTGGTGGTGCCGGGCACCTGTTTGATCAGCACGGCAACGTGCATGGAAAAATCACCCTGCTTTCCAAAAGCACCTCAAGAACGGGGCAGAGGGAGTGTGTTTACGTAATGCCGGCTCTTTTCTTTATAAAGCTTGTTCGACATTTTTATTTATTATCCTGCCGGCAGAAAAATTGTCCTCCGGAAAGGAGAAAAAGTGCCCGTCGCCGAATAAAGAAAAAGGCGGCCGGAGGAATGGTTTTTTTAGGAGGAGGTCTTAAATTTGGAACGGTTTCGCAAATATATGGGTAAGGAAATTGATCTGGAGAATGTAAAAAGTGCGGATCGCTTAAATGCTTTCGGGGTAAGTTGCACCTATTTGCCGGATCCCCCCGAGGAATTCGACGAGTTTGAATTCCGCACCGGTTTTAACGGAGAACACAATATCGTCCTCACGGTGGCCGTCGAAATGGGGAAAATCAAAAGAGTAATGTTTAGCGCCGCCGATGAAGAAGATCCTGATGTGCTGAGGAGTCTGACGCAGGCCCGGTTAGACGGCCTGCTGGCCAAAAAGGGTGAACTGCTGGACGAGTTCTTTCAATATATATGCAATATATGCAAGACCTGAGCGGACCCGCCACTGTAAGCAGGGAGCGTTTGTTTAATTTTTAAACCACTGGGGCAATACCCGGTACAGCCCGCAAGGATGAGCAGGTCTGCTGCCGGCTGAAGGCAGGACCGGGCTCAAGGCAATCCTGGCGAAACCGGGTGCCGCCCTGGGAAGGCGCAAACAAACGCAGTGATCTGCGAGCCAGGAGACCTGCCTGTTGCGGCCACCCGCTGGATGATGGTAAAGTCCACGGCTATGCAAGTTAGCTGTGGACTTTTATTTTTAACGAAGAACTCCCGCGGCTTTCGCCCGCGCCGCCAGCTCGCCCAGGATCACCAGTTCAGAAAGCTGCGCCGCGTTGTCCACGACTTCTTCCGGGAACATTATCCGGAAAAAGCCGCTCTCTTTGACCTGAATATGCTGATCAATACATACAACGGGAGGGTTTTGGCGGGGGAGTGGGTCCGGGAAAGGTTAAGAGGGCGGGGACTCTCTTTACGGAAAGAAAGAACGGTGTCCTCCGATGTGGTGAGACCTGCCGATCCTCATTTCCCAAGCAGGTTAAATCAAGGTGGGCATCTGGCGGGAGTTACTGCGCTTTCAATCGATTACCGGGACTACCCGCGGAGTTAGGGTCTAGACGCGCTTGTTCGCCCCGGGCGGACCGGGGAATTCAGCGAATTGTTCAAGGCACTGCAAAAAAGCGTCAACGCCGTCACTCCTGCTGGAAAAGGCATAGGATTGGGTAGTGATGGCAGCGGTGATGGTCCAACCTGATCTATCCTTGACATAACGCACGTGGTGGTGTATTTTGGTAGCAAGATAACCTTCAATAAACGGGGTTTCGAACATGAAATATCTCCCCGGAAACTACATCCCAGACCTTGGCGCGGTTTTTTATGAGGGTTGGTTTACCAGTTAATATATTTCCATGATTAAATAGCAAGCGCACTCCCCAGCCGTTTCCGGTTCGAGGACTCCTGGAAATGGAAGAGGAAATGGACGTGTGTGACAAGAAGTCCAGTAAAAGGAAGTCTTCACTATGAGCAAGGCCCAGCCGATTTGCGAAGGGCAGATCCTTACCGGCCCTCTCTTTAACGAGCCCATGCGGGTAGAGACTGTGTACGCCAGTGGTCCTGATACGTGGGTTGCCGGCCTGGTGGGAATCCGGTCGGAGCGCTTCCGCAAAGTTACGCTGACCTCCCGCGATCTCGATAGTCTTACAATCCTGGAAACAAGGCACACCTACAAAGGTGACGGGAACCTTCTCCGGCTGGGGCTGCAGGCCTATTCCCTCGGCATCGCCTACGAGTTCGATCCCTACTTCGGTCTTTCCGTTTCCAAAGTGGACCCGCTGCCGCACCAGCTCGAGGCGGTCTACGATTACCTGCTGAAACTGCCGCGGGTGCGGTTTCTCCTGGCCGACGACGCCGGCGCCGGCAAAACAATCATGGCCGGCCTGCTCATCCGCGAGTTTGAACTGCGCGGGCTCGTCGAGCGCATCCTGATTGTCTGCCCCGCCAACCTCTCCTTCCAGTGGCAGCGCGAGCTGAAGGAGAAGTTTGACGAGAAGTTCCTCGTGCTCAAGGGGTACGACATCCGCGATCAGTTTGGGCTGAATCAGTGGCTGGAGCATAACCGGCTCATCACCTCCCTGGACCTGGCCAAGCGGAAGGAGATTCTGCCCGGGTTGCGGCAGGTCCACTGGGATCTCGTCATCGTCGACGAAGCGCACCGCCTGTCGGCGGCGGACGAGACCCACAAAAGCCTGCGCTATAAGTTGGGCGAGCTCCTACGGGATACGACGGATCACCTCCTCCTGCTCACCGCCACGCCCCATAAGGGTGACCCGTTGAACTTCAGCCTCTTTCTGCAGCTCCTCGACGCGGACGCCTATGCGGACGTCCGGTCCATCCGGGAAGCGATGGACCGGCGGCGGGCGCCTTTTTACCTGCGCCGAACCAAGGAAGCGATGGTTTATTTTCCCGAGCGCCGGCCGGACGGCACCTGGGTTGCCGAAAAAATCTTCACCAGGCGAATCCCCCATACGGTGGACTTCCAGATCGACGGGGCGGAGTTCGATCTCTACCGGGAGATCACCCGGTTTGTGAAGCAGCAGAGCACGAAAGCCGCGGCGCAAGGGGACGACCCGCGCGCCCGCGCCGTCGGTTTTTTGATGTCTCTCTACCAGCGCCGGCTGGCCTCCAGCACCTACGCGATCCGGCGCTCCCTCGAGAACCGGGCAAAGCGCCTGGAAGAGGGATTGCAGCGGGCCCAGGAGCTCGCCCGGCAGGCGCCTCCCGATCTTCCCGAGCCGGAAGACCTGGAAGAAATGGAGGAGAATGAGCGCGAACGCCTGGAAGAGATTTTGGAAGCCGTCACGCTCGCCGGCAACGCTCAGCAGGTGAAAGAAGAAATTGAGGAACTCCGGCGACTGGCCGGCCAGGCCCGGGCCGTCGAAAGCTCGGGCGCGGAGGCGAAACTCTCCAGGCTGAAGGAACTCCTCCACGCAGAAGGGTTCTTCGATCATCCCGAAAAGCGCCTGCTCATCTTCACCGAGTTCAAGGACACGCTGGACTATCTGGTGGACCGGCTCAAGTCCTGGGGTTTCCGCGTGGGTTGCATTCACGGCGGGATGAAACCTGGCTCGCGCGACGAGCCGGGGACTCGTCTCTTTGCCGAGCAGCAGTTCCGGGAAGGAACGTTCCAGATTCTGGTCGCTACCGAAGCGGCCGGCGAAGGCATCAACCTCCAGGTCTGTAACATCCTCTTCAACTACGATATTCCCTGGAATCCGAACCGTCTCGAGCAGCGGATGGGCCGCATCCACCGCTACGGACAGCGGAAGAAATGCCTTATTTTCAACTTCGTGGCCACGAACACAATTGAGGGGCGTGTGCTCCAGCGGTTGTTGGACAAACTCCAGGAGATTCGCGATGCCCTGGATGACGATGCAGTCTTCAACGTGGTCGGCGAGATTCTTCCCGCAGCCCACATCGAGCGGGTGCTGCGCGATTACTACGCCGGACGGCTGGGTGACGCCGACCTGGAGGAACGGCTGCTCAGGAACGTGGACGAGAAGGAGTTTCGCGCCATCTGCCAGAACGCCCTCGAGGGGCTGGCCGCTAAGAAACTTAACCTGGAGATGCTGATCGAGCGGCGCGCCCGCGCGCAGGAGCGGCGCGTTGTTCCCGAGACCATCGCCCGATTCATCCGGGAGGCGGCCGGGTTCGTCCCGTTTGAACTGAAAACCTTTGCGCGCCTTCGGCACACCTTCGAGCCGGGAAAAACGCCCCCGGTTCTGCGGCGTTACGAAAAGGATCCGGACTGGAAGCTCCCGGCGCTGGCAGCCAGGTATCCGCGCTGTTCCACCGATCGCGAAACTGCCGAGACAAACAACCTGGAATGGGTTACCCCGGGCCACCCACTGTTCGAGGCCATTCGTCGGCATATCTACGCGCAGGCCCTGGACGTCTTCGGGAAAGGGGCCGCCTTCTATTCGCTCCGGCACGAAAAACCCGCGCGCATCGATTTCTACCGGGCCCGGGTAGTTGACGGCCTGGGCCGGGTGATCCACGAGCGACTGTTTGCCGTGGAAATTTCGGAAAGCGGGCCGCCCCGGCTCCAGGAGCCCGGCGTTCTCGGAAACTTCACCCCGGCGGAAGCTCCGGACGACCTGCCGTCTGTGGCGACGTTTCCCGAAGCGGGCGCCTGGCTCCATGAGCACGCGTTGATCCCTTTTTTAGAAGAGACCCGCCAGGAGCGCCTGGCGGAGGTGGAGCGCATTGCGAAGCACGTGGAGCTCTCGCTGACGGAGCTCATCCAGCGGGCGGACGAAGAAATCGGCCGGGCGGCGGCCGAGGTCGAGCAGAAGGTCCCCGGGGCCGAAGGGCGGCTGGCCCAGGCCGAGAATCGCCACGCCGAACTGTTCGGTCGCCGGGAACGGCGGCGAAAGGAACTCGACCAGGAACGGGCTCTCTCCCTTCAGGCCGTGGAACGAATCACCAGCATCCTCGTCCTGCCCCATCCGGAGCGCGAAACGCCTGAAGTCCGGCGCCTGCAACCCGATCTCGAAACCGAGGCCACCGCCATGCGAGTGGTCATGGAGTACGAGCGTTCCCAGGGCCGGCAGGTCTACGACGTCCATGAGAAAAACCTGGGTTACGACGTCACCAGCCTGGACCTGAACTCTGGCGAACTGCGTCTCATCGAGGTCAAGGGCTTAAGCGGGGCGACCGGCACCATCTTGCTCACCCCCAACGAACGCCGCGTGGCCGAGGACCGGCGCGATTGCTACTGGCTCTACATCGTCACCAACTGCAGCACCACGCCGCAGCTCCAGGAGCCAATCAAGGACCCGGCCCGCTTCGAATGGCACGAGGTGACCAAGGTGGCGCATTACTATTTATCGGTAGACGCGCTGACCCGGCCCATGCAGGTGCGGGAGAAGTTATCACCGTATGAAAAGGAAGGATAGATAAAAATGCCATGGGACGAAGGACTGTTGCCCGAGCAAAGGAACGCGGCCCGGTATTTCGGTTCGCATGCCCGTCTCCTTGCAGGACCAGGAACAGGCAAAACGAAATCCTTGACTAAGCGCATATGCTTTCTGATTGAAGCACGAAATACTCAGCCAGACCAAATATGCGCTCTGACATTTACACGGGCTGCAGCACATGAACTCCGCAAGCGTGTGCAGTCCGAAGTAGGCAATGAAAAGATTCCACGTATTTCAACACTGCACTCGTTCGCTCTCAGGCAACTGCTGAGGAATTCTGCACGTATTACCTCGCTTCCCCGACCTCTAAGAATTGCTGATGATTGGGAGGAACGATACATTATCCTGGAGGATCTTAAAACCCTCCTTAATCTCAATAAGATCGATGAGGCACGACTGTTACTGAACGAACTTTCTGCTGATTGGCAGCGTTTAACAGCGGATGAAGAAAATTGGGATCAACGTTTCCCGAATCCCGCCTTCCTTGGAGCATGGCGAGAACACCGTGAGATTTTTGGTTATGTACTGCGCGCAGAACTTGTCTACCAGCTGAAACGTGCTCTCGAGCAACACGACGACTTTACGCTTGAGGGACCGCCTGTTCATCTTCTAGTTGATGAGTATCAAGACCTAAACCGTTGCGACTTGGCTGTTGTGAAAGCAATTGCTGACAGGGGTGCAGAGGTCTACGTGGCTGGCGATGATGATCAGAGCATCTATGGTTTTCGAATGGCGCACCCGGAAGGCATCCGCAGATTTCCGCAGGACTACCCAGGTACACGCGAACTTGCGCTTGAGATTTGCAAGCGATGTGACCAAGAGATTCTTGATTTAGGGCTATTTGTTGCCCGTCAGGACTATAGCAGAATAGAAAAACCACTACGCGCGGACGATGGCTGCTTCGGAGGCGAGATCGCTCTCTTACGCTTCAAAGACCAGAGCGAAGAAGCAGGAGGGGTTGCGAGAATTTGCCGACATTTGATTAGCAACCGAAATGTTAAACCTGATCAGATACTGATCCTCCTGCGAACGGATCATAACAGCATTTTTTCTTCCGTACTCCGACAAGCATTGGAATCACAGGATGTCCCAGTCGGAATCGCTACTACAGACGTAGATCCCCTGAACGAGGTTACTGGGCGTCAGGTTCTCGCCTTCATGCGGCTGCTGGCTGACGAGAATGATCATCTCGCATGGAGAACACTACTCATGATACGTGACAATAAACTGGGGCCAAGGGCTATGGACGCTGTGTACCAGCTTGCTAAAGCACGCAACGTAAGGTTCGCGGAAGCGCTACAAGTAATATGTAGTGATTCATCCTCCGTTGCTAGGCATGGAAGGCGGATCAAAGAGGAGGTAGAGGCTATTCGCACAACTATCCAGGAGCTTTTGTTGTTATTGCCAACAGAGGACGAAGAGAACTTCGATCTCGTCGAGACAGTAAAGCGGATCGTCGACCGAATTGTGCAAAGTGACGATCACCGGCTGGCGATTTTTCAAAAATTTAAATCGACTATTATGTCAGCCGCTCCAGATTCCATCCGTGACCTCGTGCGCGCCATAGAAGTTTCGAGGGAAGATATAGAGCAGGAAACCTACGAGGGAAAAGTCAACATCCTAACCATGCATAAGGCCAAGGGTCTTACGGCGGAAGCTGTAATTATTGTGGCCGCAGAAGATGAGTACCTACCTGGTAAGGCTGAGGGCGATGCGATTGGCGACGAGCGCAGGCTGCTCTATGTATCCCTGACGCGTGCCAAACACTATCTATTTATCACATATTGTAAGCAACGGACCGGACTACAGCGCTATACAGGTAGGACTTCTGGACAGATTCGCCGCTCGCTTACCCGGTTCCTGCAAGATGCACCCATCGCGCCTCAATCGGGCCAAACGTATCTGCAAAGTTTAGGGAGGACATTGTCATGATCCCTAGGGAATGTAAGCGGCTGGCTGAAGTGGATTTCCCGATTGCCGAAGTATCGAGGCACGCGGTGCGGGAGAAGTCCATCCGGCACGGGCATCCTTCGACGCTGCATTTATGGTGGGCACGGCGACCGCTGGCCTCGTGCCGGGCAATGCTCCTGGGGCTGCTCTGGCCGGACCCGTGCGACCCGCATTGCCCGGAAGGATTCAAGCAGAAGGTGCGACAGCTACTGCCATCTGTTCAGGGTAGGGTCGGCTCTACCGACGAGGACCTGCGGAAAGCCCTCTTAAAATTCATCGGGGACTTCGCCAACTGGGACCTGTCCACCAATCCCAACTACCTGGAAGTCAGCCGCGAACTGGTGAAGGCAGCTTACGGCGAGGAGCCGCCGCTCGTTGTGGATCCGTTTGCCGGGGGCGGATCAATTCCGCTGGAGGCGCTGCGGCTGGGCTGCGACGCCTTTGCCAGCGACCTCAACCCGGTGGCCTGCCTGATCCTGAAGGTTATGCTGGAGGTCATCCCGCGGCATGGCCCGGAACTGGCCGAAGAGTTGCGGCGCGTAGGTGCAGAGATCAAGCAGCGGGCCGAGAAGGAACTGGCGGAGTTCTATCCAAAGGACCCTGACGGTGCGACGCCCATCGCCTACCTCTGGGCGCGGACGGTGCGGTGCGAGTCGCCCAACTGTGGCGCGGAGATCCCGCTCGTTCGCTCGTTCTGGCTTTGCAAGAAGGCCAACCGCAAGCGTGCGCTGCGTTACAAGGTCGTGCGACCCAAGGACGGGGTGCCAGGCGTGGAGTTCGAAATCTTCGAGCCGAAGGCCGAGAAGGAAGTTCCCAATGGCACGGTCACACGCGCCAAAGCCACGTGTTTGGTCTGCGGAGCAGTTTTGCCACCCGAGCGGGTGCGGGCGCAACTGGCCGGGCAACGAGGCGGGGCGGATACGGTTTTTGACGCAAGAGGGAATCGTGTCGGCGGTGCTCAGATGCTGGCTGTTGTGACGCTCCGGCCCGGTGAGCAGGGACGCCACTATCGCCTGCCCACCGAGCACGACTATGAGTCTGTTTGGAAGGCGCAGCGGCGGTTAAAGGCTATTTTAGACCAGTGGGAACGCAGCGGTAGGAAAGACCTCCCCCCCGTACCGGACGAGCCATTGCCAAAAGAACGGGAAAAGGGCAACTCAGGATTTCGTGTACTCTTGTACGGCAATTACTCATTTGGTGACCTTTTCTCGCTGAGGCAAAAGCTAGCCTTACTTATACTCTCCAACGTTGCAAGTAGATACAGTGGCAGTCGGGACGGCCCGCTCTTTTCTCTAATCGCGATTGGTGCTTCGAAGTCAATCGAGCTTGCTAACGCGAATTGTCGCTGGGAACCTGTCGCTGAGTGTCCACGTTCGATCTTTAGCAGGCAGGCCATCCAGGCAACTTGGGATTTTGCGGAGTCTGTGTTGAGCGGAGAGTCAAGCGGAAGCGTTTTCGTAATATTTGAGAACGTAGTATCTACTTTGAGATCAATCGGGGCGCAATGGAATGTAGGGCAAGTAGATCTCGCAGATGCGTGCAAGCATCCACTTCCGGACGAATCAGTATCCCTCTTTTTTACCGACCCGCCATACTATAACGCCATCGCCTATGCCGATTTGTCTGATTTCTTTTATGTATGGCTAAAAAGAATCTTGCCTTTTGGGAGGCTTTTGAGAGACCCGTTTGAGCCGAATAATCCGTTGACTCCGAAGGGCCGCGAGATAATTCAGGATCCCGCTCGAATGGTCAAAGGACAGCCAAAGGACAATCGCTTTTTTGAGGAGTTCCCCATGACGAACTTACGTTCACTCCATAATGAATGAAAATAGGTGCGATCTTTGCTATACTACCGTCAAGCCAAACTGCCGCGAAAGGGTCGGTTTTCCACTGGGGCCTGGAAAGCCCGTTGAGGAGTTTGACCCTGAGCGCTGAGCGCCTTGTAGGCACCGTTAATTGTTGCTACCGGTAAGGTAAGCACGTAAGTTAAGTGCCAGGCACTTAACTTAATGGCAGAAAGCTATTTTCAAGGGAGAACATAGCCAAGGCCTTTGCAGAGGGGCGGAGACTACTAAAGCCAAATGGTATTGGGTGCGTTATATTTGCACACAAAACTACAGAAGGGTGGGAAGCTCTACTTGAAGGCATTCATCGTTCTGGATGGCATATTACCGCATCTTGGCCGGTGACGACTGAACTAGAATATAGATTTCAAGCTAAAGACACAGCGGCACTAATGGCTAGCGTTCACCTTGTCTGCCGTCCCCGTCCAGAGAATGCACCCGTAGGCGATTGGGCGGACGTTCTCCGTGAACTGCCCCAGCGCGTCGGCGACTGGATGGAACGCCTCCAGGGCGAGGGCATTCGCGGCGCGGACCTGGTCTTTGCCTGTATCGGTCCGGCGCTGGAGATCTTCAGTCGCTACAGCCGCGTCGAGACTGCCGATGGCCGCGAGGTGAAGCTGGCGGAGTACCTGGAGAAGGTATGGGAAGTTGTTGGCCGTACCGCTCTGGAGCAGGTCCTGGGCACGGCGGAGGCCCGGGCCCACAACGGTGCCCCCGGCGCCCTGGAAGAAGACGCACGTCTCACGGCCCTCTTTCTCTGGACGTTGCAAAGCACGAACGGCAATTCAGCTAAAGGCGCTGGCGATGAGACTGATGAGGAGGACATCCTTGACGAAGACGGGGAAGAAGAGGCGGCACCGCCTGGCAGATCAAGGGGGTACAGCCTAGTCTTTGATGTCGTGCGCCGCTTCGCCCAGCCCCTGGGAATGAATTTGCCCAGGTGGGAAGGACGCATTATTGAAATAAAGAAGGGTGTCGTCCGCCTGCTCACCGTGGCGGAGCGGGCCAGGCAGCTCTTCGGAAAAGACGGAGCACAGGTCGCAGCCGAACGCCTAGAAAGGAGCGGAACCGGCGAATATTTGCAGCTGAGGCTTTTCGCGGAATCAGAAGGAGGTGCTTCGCCCAGGACTAAGAACCGTGTGAAGAAGGCCAGCAGTGGGATCTCTGAGGAAGCGCCGGAGGTTCAACCGGAGGCCACCACGCTGGACCGGGTCCACGTGGCCATGCTGTTGCAGGCCGGGGGCCGGGCCAATGCGCTGCGGGCACTGTTAAAGGCCGAGCAGGAACGTGGCCCCTACTTTCTGCGCCTTGCTAACGCCTTGTCCGCGCTCTATCCTAAGGGTAGCGAAGAAAAGCGCTTGCTGGACGCAATGCTCCTTGCAGTTCCGAGGTGAACGTGATGGCGATAAAAGTATTCTCCAAGAGACATCCAGAAGCAGCCAAGGAAGTAAGTCTTCGCCAAGCGATCCGTCAAAGGATCTGGTATGTTATCGAAGAATGCGATCCTTACTATTACTCAAACATCAACTGGACAATGATTTGGGACGGGTTACCTAACCGTCTAATGAAGGAGCACGGTTGGAAGGAATTAAGGGCTTATAAATCTCGGGATGAGTGGGAAAAGGTTGATATCAATGACTTTATTTTAAAGGGCATGCCTCGGTTTGTGCTGGATGCCATAGAACTATTCTATGACCTGCTTCTGGAAGATAAAGCGCGTGATTATCGCTCTTCAGCGGACCCAACTCAGTATCAGAGTAAGTTGAATGTCATTTTCGAGGATGCTAACCTGCCCTGGCGTATGCTTGACGGCCGGATCATTAAAGTTGATTCTAAGTGGCTGGAGGCGGAGATACATTCGAAGGCTGCTGAACTTCTGTCTATCCGGGGATTTGAAGGCGCACTGGCCGAATTTCAGCTGGCACGGTCAGATCTGTTGAGTGGTGATTGTAAAGGTGCAATTCATGCCGCTAATCTGGCCCTGGAGAGTACGATTAAAGCAATACTGGGTATTGAGAAAGAAAAGCCCGGCATGCTTATTCGCAAGCTTATTGATAGTGGGCTTGTGCCAGATTATCACGAGGGCTTCCTTAAGGCCTTTGAGGAACATATCCTACGTTCAGTTTCGGCGGTTCGCAACTTCGAAAAGGGGGTTGGACATGGGCAAGGGATAGATGTCAACCAACCTCCTAAGAGCCTCGCTGAGCTTGCTGTCAATTTATCAGGTGTATTGATCCTATACCTACTAAAACGGCATCAGGAGCTTCATCCTGTTCAAGTAGAGATGGGGGGCGAGCCTGAAGTGGAGGATGATGACGTCCCATTCTGACAGGAGGTTGATCCAATTATGGAACCCTGGTACAAGGTTGCCACTCCCCGCCAGGAAGTTCGAGAGGGCCGGTCGTTCAACCCGGACGAGTTTGCCATTGCGCTTGAGCAAGTCGTGGCCGGGACTGCGCCGCCGGATTACTGCGATCCGGCCCAGTTCTTCTCCCGCACCTGCTTTACCCGGGCGCTGCGCGAACATGCGGGGATGATTCTCCGCAGGCTGGCGGGGAAAACGGAAAACACCGCCCCGGTCCTCACGTTGATCACGCAGTTCGGCGGTGGCAAAACGCACACGCTGACGGCCCTTTACCACCTGGCGAACAGCGGGAAGAAAGCAGCGGGTTACGCCGGGGTCTCCGGCCTTTTAAAGGATGCCGGTCTTTCTTCCGTTCCCCGGGCCCGGGTGGCGGTGTTCGTGGGCAATGCGTGGGACCTGCAGGAAGGACGCGAAACACCGTGGATCGACATCGCCCGCCAGCTGGCGGGCGACACGGGCGTTGAGGCGCTGGGGAAGGCTGCAAAGACCACCCCGCCGGGGACCGAATCCATCGCGCGTGTTTTCCAGGCCGCAGAAGCACCCGTATTAATCCTTTTCGATGAGGTCCTTAATTTTGTTAACCGGCACCGGGGAATGGCCGAACAATTCCATGCGTTCATCCAAAATCTGACCGTCGCCGCGACCGGTACCACGCATGGCGCGGCTGTTATCAGCCTGCCGCGCAGCCAGGTGGAGATGACCGATTGGGACCTTCAGTGGCAGGAGAGGATCACCAAAGTGGTGCGGCGCGTGGCCAGGGACCTGATTGCCAACGACGAGACCGAAATCAGCGAAGTCGTCCGCCGGCGGCTCTTCGAAGACCTGGGGAGCGAGCGGATCAGGAAAAACGTGGCCAGGACCTTTGCCGACTGGTGCTTCGAACGCAGGGCGCAACTCCCGCCGGAATGGACGGCTGTAGACGCGGCCACCACCGAAGCGAAAGCCAGGGAATTCCTCCGCAGCCGGTTCGAGGCCTGTTATCCGTTTCACCCGGCGACGCTGTCCGTCTTCCAGCGCAAGTGGCAGGCGCTTCCCCAGTACCAGCAGACCCGCGGCACGCTGGCGATGCTGGCCCAGTGGATCTCCATCGCCGCTGCCGAAAGCTTCAAAAAGGCGCGTACAGAGCCGCTGATTACCCTGGGGTCGGCGCCGCTTTACGATCCCTGGTTCCGGAGCGTGGTCCTCGGGCAGCTTGGCGAGTCCCGCCTGGTGGCCGCCATTGATGCGGATATTGCCGGCGAGCAGGCTCACGCGCGGGCTCTGGATGCCGACACAAAGGGGCCGCTCCGCGACATCCACCGCCGGGTAGGCACGGCGATCCTCTTCGAGTCTTCGGGAGGGCAAACCGAAAAGGTCGCCCACCTTCCGGAACTGCGCTTTGCCCTCGGCGAACCGGAGGTGGATACGACCTCCATCGACAATGCGGCGTTCGCTCTGGAGCACAAGTCTTATTTCATCCGGAAAGTGGGCTCGGATGGCTTCAGGATCAGCCACCAGTTTACGATCAAGAAGGTTGTGAACGACCGGCGGGCGTCGCTGGACGAGGAAACCGAAATCAAACCGGCCCTTCGGCGGCTCGTGGAGGACGAGTTCCGCCGCGGGGCGAGCATTCCCGTCGTAGCGTTCCCCCGCGACGGGACGGAGGTCCAGGACACGCCCAAATTGACCCTGGTGGTCGTCGATCCCGAGAACGAGTGGGCGGGCAGCGTTGCCATCCGGGACCAAATTGCGGAATGGACGAAACAGCGCGGGAAATCCCCGCGGCTGTACCCCGGTTCCCTGGTCTGGTGCGTTAAAAAGTCGGGGAGAGATCTTCGCGATAAGGTTGAGTTGTGGCTTGCCTGGAAGCGGGTGGAAAAAGAAATCAGGGATGGAACGCTGGGCGGCGAATTTGACCGGTCGGAGAGCGCCGGCCTCCAGACGAAAGTTGCGGACGCCCGGGAAGCGGCCAAAGACGAGGTATGGGGCGGTTACCGGTACGTGGTCATTGCGGACAACCACGAACCGGACGGCCTTAAGGTGATTGACCTGGGGGCGGGGCATTCGAGCGGCAGCGAGACCCTCTGCGGGCGGGTGATCACGGCTTTAAAATCCCACGCCCTTTTGAATGAGACGGTGGGCGCCGGGTATCTCGAGCGGTATTGGCCGCCGGCCTTGAAGGATTCCGGGGCGTGGCCGCTGGCCGGTTCACGTCAGAGCTTCCTGAACGGATCGCTGACGCGTCTTTTGGACCCGGACGCCATCCTGCGGACTAAGATCGTCGAGTTCGTTGGCCGAGGCGACTTCGGACTCGCCTCCGGCCAGAAGTCTGACGGGACTTATGAGCGCGTTTGGTTCCAGGAACCTGTCCCACCGGAGGAGGTCGCCTTCGAGGCCGGCGTATTCTTGCTCACGAGGGCCAGGGCCCAGGCGTTGAAAGCAGGAGTGGAGCCGGTGCCCGGGCCCCCGGCGGGGCCTGAATCACGTCCTGAATCAGGGCCCAAACCAGGTCCCGGATCAGGTTCCGAACCAGGCCTGGAGCCGGAGCCCCGTCCCGACGAACCCGAACCCCAGCCGGAGCCTGCGCCCGGCGCCCGGACAAGGGCCATTTGTCTCGCGGGGACTATTCCGCCTGAGGTCTGGAACCGTCTGGGTACGAAGATTATCCCCAAGCTCAAGCAGGGCTCCGACCTGAAGGTTGGCGTAGAATTCTCCGTGACCATCGACAGCAGCTCTGCCGGCAGCCTTGTGCGTGAGCTCCGACAGATCCTGGACGACCTCGGCCTGGCAGATAAGGTCCGGATTGAGGAAGTTGACGCGTAGACTATTATAGCAGAAAATACAGTTCCCGGTTACTTTAACCATGTCAAAATATTTTAAAGTTGATTTTTGGTCCTGCTTCTGAACGGCGCGGTCATCACGATAGTTTTATTCTAATATTTTTTCAGAAGCAGTATGCTTGGTATAAATCAGGTGTTATAATCTTTTTTAGGGGGTGACATTTATGAAATTCAAGCGAATTACCGTCAACCCGGCCGTTTGCACAGGCAAGCCCTGCATCAGAGGGCTCCGCTTTCCGGTCTCCCGTCTTTTGGGGCTACTGGCTGCGGGTGAAACAAAAGAGAACATCCTGCAGGCCTATCCTTATCTGGAGGCCGGGGATATTGACGAGGCTCTCCTTTTTGCAGCATATTTAGCCGACGATGAAACGGTGGAATTCGGAAAGCACGCGCCTGCTTTGGGAATTGCTTTTTGTAGATGAGCCCGGGCGGGGGCCCCGGCCGGAAGAAAACGCCCCTGCGGCCAGGTGGCGCGGCCGCCGGCTGGCAGACTGGTACGGAAGCCGGTGAACGCCCGCCTTTTCGGCTGCCGCGCAGGCGTGGACGCGAGCTTTTTCTTGTGCTGCGAGGATCTATAACGCAAAATTCTTCATCAGCTTCTTATGTTTAAAACTCCTGGAACGGTTGGCGTAATCTTCGACAATGTGACCGTTTCCAATCAGCTTGTATTTGTAAATGACCAGCCCTTCGAGGCCGACCGGACCCCGGGCGTGGATCTTGCTGGTGCTGATGCCCACCTCGGCCCCAAAGCCGTAGCGGAAGCCGTCGCTAAAGCGCGTGGAGCAGTTCCAGAAAACGTTTCCCGAATCAACGCAAGCCATAAACCTTGCCGCTTTTTCCCTGTCCCTGGTTACTATGCTGTCCGTATGGCCGGAGCCGTACCGGTTGATGTGTTCAATGGCTTCGTCCAGGCTCGCCGCCACCTTGATCGAAAGCCGGTAATCCAGGTATTCGGTTTTCCAGTCGGCTTCCGAGGCGGGAGCGGCCGGAATAATCGCCCGCGTTTGCGGGCATCCGATCAGTTCAACCTGTTTGGCGTCCAGGGCTTGCTTTAGCGCAGGCAAAAAGTCCGGGGCGATTTTTTCGTGCACCAGCAGGGTTTCCAGGGCGTTGCAGACGGCCACGTACTGCGTTTTTGAATCCACGGCGATCTTTACCGCCATGTCCAGGTCGGCGTCCTCATCCACGTACAGGTGGCAGATGCCGTCCGCGTGGCCCAGCACGGGAATCCGCGAATGATCCATGATGTAGCGGACGAAATCATTGGAACCGCGGGGAATAATTAAGTCGACGCACTCGTCCATTTTCAGCATCTCGTTTACGTCGGCGCGGGTTTCCAGCAGGGCGAGCCAGTTTGCCGGCAGTCCGGCCTTCTCCGTTGCTGTGGTGATTACCTCGGCCAGGATGCGGTTGGTTTCCCTTGCTTCGGACCCGCCTTTGAGCAGCACGCCGTTCCCGCTTTTCAGGCAAAGGGTGGAAATCTGTACCAGGGCGTCGGGCCGGGATTCAAAAATCACGCCGATAACTCCGATCGGGCAGGTTACCCGGTACAATTCCAGTCCTTCGTCCAGCTCCGTGGCCAGCAGGGTTTTGCCTACGGGGTCTGCCAGGCCGATTAAACTGTAAATCCCTTCAATGGCTTCGGCGATTTTGGCTTCGTCAAACTTCAATCTTTTTAAAAGGGGCGGAGCAAGCTGCTCCTCTTCGCTCCGGCGCAAATCCTCCCGGTTGGCTTCGCTTATTTCTTCCTTTCTGTTCTGCAGGGATTCGGCAATTGAAGCTAAAGCGTTATTCTTTTGCTCCGCGGTAAACCCGGCCAATTCGCGCGCGGCCTCCTTCACGCGGCGCGCCAGCTCAATCATGCTCATTCCAACACTCTCCTTTGCCCTTTAAATTAAAATTACGCTGCAGCACTGGTTGGTTTCCTAATCTAAAGCCGTTGTTCAATCCGGGGGAGGAAAATCCTTTCCTTTAATTAGTTCCCCGTACAGCTCCGGCCTCCTTCCCGCCAGGAAAAAGCTGTGCCGCATGGAAGCCGATTCTCCTCCCCGGATCGTGTTGATGAGGGCGGGGTCGAGATCTGTAATAAGCAGGTCCTCCCGGCCGGGGAAAGCTTCCGCCGCCACGTTTCCTTTCGGGTCGATAACGATTGCGCCGCCGCAAAAGGTTTGCCCGCCGTCTTCGCCGGTAAGGTTGCAGGCGGCGATGTAGACCGAATTATCGTAGGCCCGGGCGGGCAGGTACTTGAGCCAGACATCTTTGCGGTCGCCCACGTAGGCGGGCGAGGCGTGGGGAGCGAAGATGATCTCGGCTCCCTTCAGGGAATAAATGGCGGTTACCTCGGGAAAATGCAGGTCCCAGCAGATGGCGATGCCGAAGCGGGCCTTTTCCGTGGAAAAGACGGGAAAGGAGTCCCCCGGCGTAAAGTAGGGAAGCTCGCTGTTCCCCAGGTGGGTTTTCCGGTATTTTTCCAGCCGGCCGTCCGGAAAGGCCGCCAGCTGGGTGATGAACGGCCGGGGGGAGCCGGATTTTTCGGCCAGGCCGGCCAGGATGACCAGGCCGGTTTCCCGGGCCAGGGCGCCGATGGCCAGCGAGCTTTCCCCGGGAATTTCCTCGGCGTTCAGGTGGGCCCTTTCCCGGTTGTAGCCGTGCACGCACAGTTCCGGGAAACAGATCATTGCGGCCCCTTCTTTGGCCGCCCGCCGGGTGAAGGCGGCGATTTTTTCAATATTTTCCCGGGGGCGGCCGGTTTTAACCTGGATTTGAGCGAGGGCGATCCTTAATTTTTCCATCTTCCTGTTGACGTTGGTTGTCGTTGGGATTCAACCGCGACATCGTTTTTGCCGTTCAGCCGGCAGTCTTATCGTTATCTTAAAAGAAAGGGTTTATTTTCGTCAAGTTGTTGTTCTCGGGTCAAGAACAAACCGGTATAGGTAAAAATGGTTGCCAGTGTACAATTCGGAGTCAGGCACCAGGGGCGGCCGACCGGAAAAAATCCCGAGCCTGAAAAATTTTATGGAGAGGAAAATGTTATCTTATGTAGAATAGAATAGGATAATTGTAAATGGTTGCCTCGGGGTGAGCCCCTATGAATAATGAAGGTAGAAATTTTCTGGAGATACTCTGGGAAAAAGAAGAAGGGATAGCCAGATTCCTCTTTGAACATTTTTATGATTATATTTTTAGAGTAGCGTTTTTTATTACGAAAGACCACCAACTAGCCGAAGATGCTGTCCAGGAAACGTTTCTCCTCGTCCTTCAAAAATGTCCGCAGTTGAACGATGAGCAAAAGATCAACGCCTGGATCACAAAAATCGCCCTCAACGCAGCGCGCACCCAACTGCGCAAAAACCGCGGTTTTCCGGTAACCCTGGACCCAGATCTAATTTACCAGCAGATAGAAAAACATTTACCGGAAGAACTGGTCGTCCAAAAAGAAGATTTACTCGCCATTTGGCAATCTATAGAAAATCTGCCCCCGGAGGTTCAGCGGACGTTTATTCTGCATTATCGTTACGAAATGAGCATAAAGGAAATCAGCGCAGCTACCGGCGTTCCGGAAGGAACCATCAAATCACATTTAAGCAGGGGTCGCAATTTTTTACGTCGCAAACTTCAAAAAACATCCTGTGGACCGGGTAAAGAACCAAAACCTGCGGCATCTGTCGAAGAGGTGAACCGGACGTGAGACAATATACAGAAAAAGAACTGGACGAGATGATCAAAGCGGTGCTCCGGGCAAAGCTTGACAATTGCACGCCTCCACCGGCAGAGGAAGCCTGGGCGCGTTTAAAGGAAAAAATGCCTCAAATATCTCAAATCAAGCGGCCCTTCCGCCCCGTCAAACGGCTGTTGCCCGGTATTGCCATAGCGGCAATATTTATTTTGTTGACCGTAACGATCTTCTCCTTAAGTATTCCCAAAACAGTAAGGGCGTTGGGTTACAAAGTGATGGACGGCATTACGGTGCTTCTGCGCGGCACGGAAATGAACCTGCGCGGCGGGGTCACCAGTGATGACGCCACAAAACCGCCCCCGCCTCCGGAAGAAGGAAAGGAGATAGCTGCGGAACCGCCAGCCGTGGTCACGCTGGAAAAAGCCAGGGAGCAGGCGCCCTTTCCTTTAAAAATACCGGGCTACCTGCCGGAGGGTTATCGGCTGGAAAAGGTGCTCTATCAAAAACAAAGCGCCTATACCGCCCAGGTGGAGATGGAATATAAAGGACCGGGAGGAAAGTATTTCACCCTCACCCAGTTTAACTTCACCGGCGAGCTGGGCACCGGCTATGTCTACGACCGCGAAGATACCACCATTAAAGACGTGCCGATCGGACCTTGCCGGGCAAAACTGGCCGAGCATAAATCGGGTTTCGTGCACCTGATGTGGATTGACGGCCAAACCGGGCTGAATCTGGATGGACGGTTATCTGCCCGGGAAGCAATCAAAATAGCTGCCTCCCTGTACGAGCACTGGGATCAAAAGTGATCCCGGTGCTTTGCGCGGATTAGTCCACTAAAATATAACTGGAAAAAGAGTTCGCGGATTCGGGAGTTCCGTTTTCCGTGACCTGGTGAAAACCCTTAGCCCGGTAATAATATCCATCGGACACCTGTACAGTTTTTGATCCGCTCACACTGAAAGTATTAACATCTTCAAATTGCCAGCTACCCAGATCTTCCCAAGCGGAACCATTCCACTTTTGTAGGGTCAGGCGCAATAAGACACGCTCCACAACCTGGGAAGCTGATGTCTTGCCAAAAATGGTTACCTTCCCTGCTTCCGGGGAAGCAATCCGGCTGTAACCATCCCTTAAGTATTGGAAAGATTCAACTCCTATTCCCTCCCCGCCGATTGAAGCAATGATTGCCGGTGAAGAAGACCCGGAAACCTTGTCTGAACTGGCCCAGCGCAGGCTAATGACGGCCATAACTTTGAAATAACCGCCAATCCGGCTTGGTCTGGTACTTCAAAAAATCGTTTCTGGTTAGATAAAAGTGTTTAGATACGGATGCCAGCAGTTGGTGAAGTTGATTTGAATGGTCAGTTATAATCTGCTGTTGCATAAAGATACTCTCGTTTTACCGGCTTTATCCCATATACTCTGGAAACTTCCCGGTTTCCCTGATATATTGATAGGTATTGCGGAGGGCTTTCCTCGGCTGAATCCCGTGGTCCAGAGCAGCTTCGTATTCCCGCAGCCAGAGGTCTTTCAATCCGTAGTGGAAAAGCCACCGCAGCAGAACATACAGGGAAACTTCATCGTCAAGACCAACGTAGTGCGCTTTAAAATAACTGATTGCTTTTTCGTAGTCCCCCAGAGCCATTTGCAAGATCAGAACCAGCTCAACAAGGTCGTTATTTCTGCTCTTTTCCGAATAACCCATCTGCCGGCGTTTAAGAGAGCTTTTTAAAAACTCCCGGCGCAGCCGGTCGGCCTGTTCGGCGGCCTGCTCTTTCAAAGGGGCGGTGTTTAAAAATTCCACCAGGACATACATCAAATCGGTAGGCAAGGTATTGCGGTCAACGTGGTTTTCCACAATCAGCCGGATCGCCGCCGGTACCCACTCGCCGGGCAAAAAGGCCTGCTTTTTGGCGGCGATGACCTGCCGGTAAAACTCACTTTGCTTGATCCCGACCGAAGCGAATGGATCGTCCGAGCTGAAGAGATAAACCCCGCAGGCCTCACACAAGAGGCAATAAAGTTTTTCCAGGAGCTCGCTTACCTGGGGGAGATTATTTGTGTCCCCGGTGAGGGTGAGTAAGTCTTTATACAGCCTTTTGACAATAAACCGCCACTTAGGGCGATCCTTTTTGGGGATGACGCGATTGGGGGCAAAATAATACTGTTGTTTCGCATTCTCAATGAAAAGTTCTGTTTCTTCTTTGACTTCTTCAAAGTCAGGAAGTTCGACAGCCTTTCGGTTCTTCCGGCGATTCTCGAGAAACCCATCCGGGTCCTTGAGCAGGACATCGACCCCTTTTTCTTCGATTACTTTTTTGGGAAGAATTTTATACAGCTCGCCAATGATCAACCGCAACTTGTCAGCGGGATAATCTTGTAACAACTCACGCACCTGTTGGATTTGCATAAATCTATAATCCTTTCTCGTGTTGATATATACCGTGTTACAATCTCAAATTTAATTTTAGAACCAGGCTGTTTTCTTTAAATCTTAAGTTTACATAATCCAGTTTCTCTTCATTTTTCATTCCACCGCCAGCATCTTCCGGGCCAGCTCAACGCCCAGCACCCACAAGGCGGCGGTGCTCAGGTGGGTGGGGGCGACGGCGTCGAAGAGGATGTTGGTTTGGGCGCTGAATTCCTCGTCTCCCTCCCAAAGGATCACCGCCAGGGGAAGTTTGGGCAGCGCGGGAATTTTAAAGCTCAGGTCGCCCATTTCCAGGGGAGTACCGCCGAGGGCGCGGGCGGCCCTTTGGAAGCCGTCCGAATCCCGGCCGAAACGTTTGGCCAGCGGATTGGTGGCGTCCGTTTGAAAGGGAGCGTAGTGGTGGGCCCCGTCCGGCAGTTCCAGGAAGGCGAGCCAGCGCCCCCGCGGCGGCAGGCCGCTGGCCGAGCAGAGGTACTGCACAATGATGGTGCGGTCGTTGTAGGGAACGTCGTTTTGGCCGGCGCAAAAGACCCGGCCGTTGCGGTCAACTTCATATTCCCGGCCGAAATAGGGAAGCAAAAAGACCCCTTTCTCCCGGTTATAAACCGCCCCGCTTCCGGCCGCCACGTCTTCCGGGGAAAGGGTCTGCAATTTTTTAGCGGCTTCCGTATAGGCGTTAAGCACGTTGCACATCATTTTTCATCCCCTTGGTTTGTCCGTCTTGTGGGAGAAAAATACTTCCGGCAAAGAAACGGCCCGGCTGTTGTGGATATTTAAAATGATTTTGACGAAGCTTTTAGCCCGTAACGCAGCGCGCGGCCATCCGGCACAGCGGGTTCAGCCGGAGAGCAAACTTTTCAGCGTGGCCAGGTTTTCCACATCTTCTTTCAGGTCTTTTTCCTTGGGCGTTTCCAGCACCATGGGCAGATGCGCAAAACGCGGGTCGTTTAAGAGCAGACGAAACGGTTCCAGGCCCAGCTGCCCCAGGCCGATGTGCTCGTGCCGGTCCAGGCGGCTGCTCAGCTTTCCCCGGGAATCGTTTAAGTGGATCGCTTTTAACCTTTCGAGGCCGACCAAAGCGTCCAGCCGGGCGAAAGTCTCCGCGTAAGCCTCGGGGGTCCGCAGGTCGTACCCGGCGGCAAAGGCGTGGCAGGTGTCGAAGCACACCCCCAGCCGTTCGGGGGCGACGCTATGTTCCATGATCTGCGCCAGGTGTTCGAAGCGGCAGCCGAGGTTGGAGCCCTGCCCGGCGGTAACCTCCAGCAGAATCATAACAGGCGAATCAGCAGTGCGGGCGCAAATTTCGTCCAGGGCCCGGGTGATCCGCGCCAGCCCCACGTCCTCGCCGGCCCCCAGATGGGCGCCGGGGTGGGTGACCAGGTAGGGGAGGTCCAAAGCGGCGCACCTTTCCATTTCCACCAGAAAGCTTTCCACCGACTTTGCCCACAGATCTTCGTCCGGGGAGGCCAGGTTGATCAGGTAAGAAGTGTGGCCGAAGACAAACATTTGAGCGGCTTCCCGGTTTTCTTTAAACTGGCGGATTTCCTCCGGCTCCACGGGCTTGGCCCGCCACTGGTTGCTGCTCTTCGTGAAAATCTGGATGGCCCGGCAGCCGATGCTCTGCCCGCGCAGGATGCTTTTGTCCACCCCCCCGGCAATGGACATGTGGGCTCCCAAAAGCATAATTTTCACCTGCTTTTCAGTGCATTTCTCATATCTTCATAATATTTTATGCCTTCGTATTTTCCAACCTCACGCAGCCTTAAAAACATTATATCTTTTTTCGCCGGAAGGGCAACCCTTTCCTCTTTATTGCTCCGTTTTTACTCCTTTGTCTCTTCCGGATTCTTTTTCCGACATCGGGCCGCCGGGGCTGCTGATTCCGTGCAGGAAAATTTCCTGAAGGGTTTCCAGAGCCTGGGGTAAAGAAACGGCGTGATTGATGAAAAAAGCCGGGGTGACCACGGCCCGCAGGGAGGCCAGGAAGGCGGTGAACAAGACG
>JBFLZY010000030.1:0-19021 GCA_040755975.1 Bacillota bacterium
CGCGCAGACCCCGCACCCGGTGCAGACGGCTTCATCGATGCGGGCCTTGCCGGCAGCGGCGTCCCAGATGTTGGCCGGGCAGGAAAACACCCGGCTGCAGAAGCGCACGCAGCCGCAGGCGTCGCCGAGGCAGCGCTCCTGGTCGACGTAAACCCGGGGCTTTTTGGTTTGCCGCGCCGCCACCAGGGCGCACTCCCGGCGCAAAATCAGCACGTGGAGCTGATTCTGCTGCAGGAGGTCAAAAACCACCCGGGTGGTTGTTTTGATGGCGTAGGGGTCCTGGATGGTGAAGGGGATCCCCAGCCCGGCGACCACTTCCTCGATGGCCACCGCCGGCGCCCCTTCCCCCATGGCGTTGACCCCCATGCCCGGGTGGGGCTGGTGGCCGGTCATGGCGGTGGTACCGTTATCCAGGACAACGCAGAGGAAACGGGCCTGGTTGTAGCGGGCGTCGATCAGGGCCGGCACGGCGGCGTGGAAGAAGGTGGAGTCGCCGATCACAGCGACCACGGGCTGGCTAAAGCCCAGGCGGGCGAGCTTACCCAAACCGGCGGCCATGCCGACGCTGGCCCCCATGCAGTGGGCGGTGCGTAAAAGATAATAGCCGGTGCGGCCCAGGCCCAGGGTGTAGCAGCCGATGTCCCCAGTAACGAAGCCGTTGCGGCCGTCTAACTCCAGGGCGGCCCGGATGGCCCAGAAGGAAGCGCGGTGGGGGCAGCCGGCGCAAAAAGCCAGTTCGCGGTCGATCGCCGGAACCGGGGCAAAAGGAGGCGGGCCTTGCGCCGGGGAAGCGGCCGCCTCCCCGGCGATCAGCTCCGGGGCAGCCGGCTCCGGGACGGGCAGCCCCGCCACGGCGGTCAGGGCTTTCACCATGATATCCACGTTCAGCTCACCCGCCCCCGGCCCGAACGGACCGGCCACGTGAGCGCTGTTTTTACCGAAAAAAGATATTTCGCCCACCGCGGACCAGTGCCGGGCGGCCAGGCTGGTGACGCTTTCTTCAAGGATGGGGTCGGTTTCCTCGGCAAAAATGACTTTTTTGGCCCGGCGCAGGTGGACAAGCAGCAGTTTTTCCGGCAGGGGCCAGGTTAAGCCCAGTTTTAAAAGGCCGACCCGGTCCGTTAAACCGAGGCTGGCCACGGCTTCGCGGGCGTAGAGGAAGGCCGGTCCGCAGCCGATCACCAGTATCCCGGCGCCGGCGGGGCCTTCGTAACGGTTAAAAGGCAGCTCTTCGCCCAGTTCGGCCGCGCGCCGGAGCTTTTCCTCCTGCTTTTGATGATAGGCGGCAACGGCGCCCGGATTAGTGAGAAAGCGCTCTTCCGGCGGGATGCCGGGGACCTTTTCCCGCGGGGGGAGCGCGCCCAGGACGACGTTGCCGCTGGCGTGGCAGATCCTGGTAACTCCCCGGACGATTACCGGGTGCCGGAGGGTTTCGGAGAGTTCAAAGGCAACCTTCACCATCTCTTTCGCTTCGGCGACGGTGGCCGGCTCCAGAACCGGCACGTGGGCCAGCTTGGCCAGGTAGCGGGAGTCCTCTTCTTTGATGCTGGAATGGGCGTTGGGATCGTCGCCGACGAAAATGACCAGGCCGCTTTTCGTTCCGGACATGGCGAGGGTGGTCAAAAAGTCAATGGCTACATTTAAGCCGTCGGGCTTCATGACGCAAAGGGCGCGCACCCCGGCAAAGGAAGCGGCCGCCGCCCCCTCCAGGGCTACTATTTCATTGATTGACCATTCGGCATAAAGGTTAAACTCCGCGGCCAGCCGGCCCAAAATGCTCAACACTTCGGCGGTGGGCGAGCCCGGGTAGGAGGAGGCGAAGCCAACGCCGGCTTCCAGGGCGCCGCGGGCAACCGCTTCGTTGCCGGTGAGCAGGACCACCTGCCCGGGCCGGTCCGTCTTTACGCCCGTGATGCTCATCAGTCAATCCCTCCTTGGAGTTTTTGCCGGTAATCGTCCGGCAGGCGCAGGTAGCCGTCCCCGGTCTGGGTGTTCAGCACGCGCAGTTTCTTGTTGAAGGCCGCCCGGCGCAAAAGGGGCAGGCGCTCTTCCGGGTAGGGCTTGAGCGCGATTACTCCGGCCGCCCGGGCCTCTTCGACCAGCGCCTTGCCCGCGGGGGTGCGGACAAGCAGGGTGTTCCAGGCCGGGTCGTACTCCGTGGAACCCACCGAGACGTCGGCCAGTTCGGCGGTGGGGTCGAAACAGTCCGGGCAGGCGGGCCGGATGAACGGCCGCACCTCATCCACGGGGAAGAGCAATTCCTGGCCGCCGACGAGGGTAAGCTTTAGCCCTTCCACGGGTATGTCCACCTTGCGGATTTCTTCGGAGCCGGCCTTTTCGGCAAGAAAAGTATAGAATTCGGGGGTCAGCGCCCAGAAGCAAAAGAGGCCGATGACGAAGATCGCCAGCCCGGCCGCCGGGAGGTGGGGTAGCTGCTGCTCTTGAGCCTGCATTTTTCTTAAAGCGGTGACCTGGCAGGGCCGGCCGACCACCGCCAGGCGGCGGCGCTCTTCCCGCACGGCCTGCGGCAGCACGGATAAGGTCGGGCAGGCGGAATACTTGGAGCCGGCGCCGGCCAATAGATCCTCCAGGGTAGCGGCTACAAACGGCTCGGGCGGGACGGCGCCGTTTCCCCGGGCCAGCAGGGCGGCCTCGATGCGCTCCTGCTTCAGCAAAAAAGCGAGCAGGGCGGTGACCGTCCCGCCGTACTGAGCGCGGGCGTTTATTTCTTTGTCCTGCGCCCGGCTGAAGTAAATGGCGGAGTGTTCGCCCAGGACGTGGTCTGTGCGGGGCGCGCCAAAAACCTGGCGGTCCAACTCACCCAAGTCGGTGGGGGTGCGCGGGCAGACCCGGTAGCAGCTGCCGCCGGTCCGGCCGCAGGGGTAAATCACCGCCACTTTTTCCCTAACTGTGTAAATGTAGGGGCACAGGCCCGCACAGGCCCCGCAGGCGGTGCACATGTTCCGGTCCTGCACCCGGGTTTTCAATTCAACGGGCCCACCTTGTTCCGAAAACATCTAACCCCTCCTCCTATTTTTGAAGGCTGCATAATTTTTGAAGCTTTTTACCACGGCGGCTGATCACCACCTCCCCCTTTGCCAGGTCAACGGCCGCAATCCGGATCTCGCTCCACCCTTTTAAAGAGAACAAATAGCTTTTTGCGTGTGCATACCTTTTTATTGTTTTAGACACCTCACTGGCGACCCCTTCTTCGGAAACCATTATCCCGTTGATCAAACTGCACATATGTTCTCTTCCGGGGGTCACAACCGCCGACTGAAATTGTTTTAAAAAGGCTTCAAAGTCCTGGAAATCCCCCAAACTTAAATTCCTCCCAAATACTTTCACCAAAAAATACTCAAAGGTTTCGTAAGAGTCGATAACGTCTTTGGGAGTTAAAAAAGTTCGGACATGTTTTACGTAAGACTTTGCAAAGAAATCCATCTGTTGTCCAAAAAAGAATCTGTCTCTTTCCACGTCAAAAAATGGTGCCAAACGATCATTTAAAAGCTGCAGATAATCTTTTGAATCCATAAGCAACCAGCAAGCCGATTCTGCTCCACCTCCTCAACATATTCCAATTCGCCAAAAAACCGGGGGTTCCTTTTTTACTGCCCGCGCCAACCGGAGTTGACTGTAGCCGTTGTCCAGCCAAAAGCCGTGTTCACCACAAAAATTCGGAATAGACGTTGCTTTGCCCAAAAAGAAGTACCGGTCGACCGGTACTTCCTGGCAAGCTCCTTTTCTAAATTACGCGGTTTAAAGAAAAACTACAATTTACTGTCTGCGGCGCTTTTGCCCATTTTCTCATTTTTGAAGGTGTTGTAAGTTAAAACCACAAGGATTACAGCCAGGATAAACAAGGCGAGGGAAATAACAAAGAGGGTGTAATTCGCCGCTTTAAAGAAATTCAAAATCAGTAAAAACGTTGCGGTAAGCGTTACGCAAAACATGAAAACCATGGGCAGGAAGGTCATCCAGGTTTTCTTTCCGGACCTGGCCAGCCAAACGGTAACGGCCAACAGCGCCAGGGCGCCCAGGAGCTGGTTCGACGCGCCGAAAATCGGCCATATTTTTTGATAACCATAGGCTAAAAGCACATATGAAGCAACCACGGTAATCAGGGTGGCAACGTATCTATTGCTTAACCAGTTTTGCCCTCCGGTTTTAACTGTAAACAATTCTTCAAAGACGTATCGGCCGAGCCTCGCGGCGGTATCCAGGCTGGTCAAGACAAAACCGGTGAAAGCCAGGATGACGAAAACCTTCCCGACTTCCCGCGGAACGCCGAAACTTGCCATGAAGTCGGAAATCCCGCTGGCAAAGACCACCGCCGGAGATCCCTGGGCTGTTGCCACGTAAGCTACCGAAATCAGGGCGAGAATGGCCAGTGTCCCTTCCGTCAACATGCCGCCGTAACCAATAAACCGGGCATCCCTTTCGTTGGCAATTTGTTTGGCGGTCGTCCCCGAGCTGACCAGCGAGTGAAATCCCGATATGGCGCCGCAGGCCACAGTTACAAACAAAATTGGAAACAGATATTGGGGGCCGGCTTTGGTAATAATCGTAAAGCCCTTAACCGCTTGCGTCTGGATATTCGGATGCATAATCAAAACCCCCAGGACACCGCCAACGATCATGGCAATAAGCAGAAAAGAGCTTAAATAATCCCTGGGTTGTAAAAGCAGCCATACCGGCAGCACCGACGCAATTAAAACGTAGATCAAAAGAATATATTGCCACGCAACCACGGAAAATTTTAAAAAAGGGTAACTGTAGCCAATCCAGATGGAGATTATGATTAAAATCACGCCCGCCACGGTGGAAACAGCAAGATTAACATTTTGCCGGTAGACCAGTCGACCAAACAGAATGGCAATCAGAATAAACAACATGGAAGCTGTTCCCGCGCTGGGTGAATTCGCAAAAGCGTCCGCGGCGATGCTGGTGAAAGCGGCGATTACCAGGATCAGTGCAAGCCACGCAAAAATACAAAAAAGCGTTTTGCCCGTCTTTCCTACATTGGTTTCGATGACTTCCCCGATGGACTTTCCTTTATGCCGGATAGAAGCGAAAAGGGCGGCAAAATCATGCACGCCGCCAACAAAGGCGCTTCCCAGGACAATCCACAGATATACCGGCAGCCAACCGAACATGATCGCCAAAATTGGACCCGTGATTGGGCCGGCGCCGGCGATGGACGAAAAGTGGTGACCGAACAAAACCTTTGCATTGGTCGGAACATAGTCGTAACCATCGTACAACTCTTCACTGGGGGTTTTCCGCTGCGGGTCGATCCCCCACTGCCTGGCCAGGTAGCCTCCGTAAAGGGTATAGGCAACGATAAACAAGATTACTCCTAAAAACAAAAGGACTACAGAATTCATCGCCGCAACTCTCGCCTCCTCTAAAAAATAATCTACCGCAAAGATCCAAAAGAACCCAAAGAATTACGAAAAATAACAAATTTTCAGCCGGCCGGATCCACCCCCTTTTGCTTGCCTTAAGGAAACCCGGTTAATAATAATTACCAGGATTCGTGGGTATAACACCGGGCCGTCATCCCCCGCTTAATTATACCGGGTGGTCCTTTTTCCGCCAACAACAAACCTGCCAGGGGAATAAATTAAGGGATGAAAAGAAACAATCAGAGGATCAACAGAAATGGAGGGCCAAAAAAGGCACGGCTTATTCTCAAGCCAGCCCGAGGAGTCTCTTCAGGGTTTTAACCTGGGACTTGCTGACCGGAATCTGAGTTTTTTGCCGGTCTGCCATAATTACCCAGTAGGTTCCCTTAAACCAGGGGATTACTTCTTTGATGTGCCGGAGGTTCACCAGGTAGCTTTTATGGATTCGCAGGAAGGAACCTTCTTCTCTTAAACGCTCGGCCAGTTCGCACAGAGTTCCGGAAAAATCGTAGCATTCGGTCAGCGTGCTGACCCTGGCCGCACCACCGCTGCTCCGGACAAAAACAATTTCGTGGTAATCAATTAACGTGATCCGGCCGCCTTTTTCCACGGGCAGTTTATGTACAGTTTTGCCCGCCGCGGAGTTCCCCGGCCGGGCGGCCTGCCTGTCCGGAGGCAGCAGGAAGTCCAATAAGCTCGCCACCTGCCGGACGGCTGATTGCCATAAAAAGGGGTTCCCGGCGAGAGATTGCAGCCGGGCCACCGTTTTCGCCAGCCGTTCGGCTCCGAATGGCTTCAACAGGTAATCCACGGCGCCCAGCTCAAAGGCCTCGACCGCGTAACGGTCGTAGGCCGTCACAAAAACGATCAGCGGTGGGCGGGGCAGCGCCAGCATCCGGCGGGCGACTTCACACCCGGGGAGCCCCCGCATGTGGATGTCCAAAAAAACCACGTCCGGCTGGCGGCTAACGGCCATTTCCAGGGCGGCCCGGCCGCTGTCGGCCTCGCCGCAAACCGTGCAGGCGGGGTAAGCCCGGAGCAAGTGCTTTAGTTCGTCCCGGGCGGGCTCCTCGTCATCAACCAGCAACGCCTTAAACGACCAGGTCCCGGACATCGCCCGCGCCTCCCTTCGGGGGGATCCGGATGATTACCGTGGTGCCCCGGCCCTGCCGGCTGACCAGGTTAAGGGCGTACGCGGGGCCGTAAAGGTTTTTTAACCTTTCGTTTACGTTGGACAAACCGATGCCGCTCCCGCGGCCGTACCCGGAAATAAAGATGGATTGCTGTTCTTCCGGGGCGATCCCCACCCCGTCATCGCGGATATCGATCACCAGTTCTCCCGAAGCAATTGTCGCCTTTATCTCCACCTGCCCCCCATCTTCCTTCGGATGCAGGCCATGCTTTACCGCGTTTTCCACCAGGGGCTGAAGGATAAACGAAGGAACCGGCCAGGACCTGGCCGCCGGTTCAATGTGGGTGACCACCCGGAGTTTATCGCCGAACCGGGCCTGTTCAATGGCCAGGTAAGACTCCACGTGCGCCAGTTCCTCGCCAAGAGCGACAAACTGGTTTGCCTTTTGCAAGTTATGGCGGAAGAAATTGCTCAACTCGATCAGTAATTCCCGGGCCGTTTCCGGCCGGGAGCGCACCAAAGAGGTAATGGTATTCAGGGCGTTAAACAGGAAATGGGGGTTTACCTGCGCCTGCAGGGCTTTTAATTCGGCGCCGGCCGCCAGCCGGGCCTGCTGTTCCAGCCGGGCCAGTTCCAGCTGGGTGGAAAACAGGTCGGCCAGGCCCAGCGCCAGCTGGTGATCGAGCGCCGAGATGCCGCCCTTTCCCTTCCGGTACAGCTTCAAGGTGCCTGACGTAGTCTCCCCGGACTTGAGCGGAACCACAACGGCGGCGGTCAATTTGCAGCCGGGGTGGCCGCAGCCGATTTCCTCTTTCTGGTTGGCAATTTGAACTTGACCCGTGGCCAGCGCGTGCCTGGTGGCTTGGGTCAGCGGTATGCTGCCGGGGATGTGGTGATCCGCCCCTTCCCCCAGGTGCACCAGGATGTGCCGCGCGTCGGTGATGGCCACCGCGTCCATCCCGGCCATCCGGTAAATGATCTCTGCCGCCCGGGTGGCGGAATCCCGGCTTAATCCCTGGCGCAGGAAAGGAAGGGTCCGGGTGGCGATCTGCAGAGCTTTTTGGGCCTGGAGGGCGGCAGTCTGCTGCTCCCGCTCCAGGGCCCCTCTAACAATGGCCAGGAAAATGGCCACTCCCGCGGAATTGATGATAATCATCGGCGGACCGACGATTTGCACCAGCGCCCAGGCTGCGCTGAAGGGCCGCGCCAGGAGCAGGGCGATCACCATGTGGAGAGCCTCGCCAATAACGGCAGCCACCAGGGCGGCCGGCCAGGGAACCGGCCAGGTGCGGCTGTATTTCTGGATGATCCCGGCCGCCAGCCCCTCCAAAAAAGTTGCCAACCCGCAGGGGAAGGCGGTGAAACCGCCCAGGAGGTAACGGTGCGCCCCCGCGATGAAACCGGCCCCGGCTCCTGCCAGGGGGCCGCCCAAAAAACCGGCCACCATCGCCCCCACGGCCCGGAAGTTCGCCACGGCGCCCTGGACGGGGGCGCCGGCATAAGTGCCCGCCACCCCGATCAAACCAAACAACAAAATCATCAGCGCGCGCTCCGCCCACCCTAACTCGCGGCGAAAAATCCGCTGGTAGATCCCGGTGTAAGACAGGACAAAGGCAACGGTGGCCAACATGCTAATCCGCTCAGTCAGGAGCAAGGGTAAAGAGTCCCCTACCACAAACGCACCTACCTTTTTCCGTCAAATTAATTTTTCTGAACCTAAGGAAAAATCCCGGGAGTTAAACCGACGAAAGTTCTTCTTTACCCGTCCCGCCTGCCCGGGCCAGCATCCCCGGCACGTCGATTTCCAGCGGGCAGCCGCAAAAAGTCTTTTCCCTGAAAACCGGGCGGTGACGGTTATTTCCGAACAAGGCGGCCAGCAGCTTGCCGGCCGCACCCGGGTACGGCCAGGACGACCCGCCCGCAGTTTCCGGCGGCAGGCCCGCCGCTTTTGCGGAGCCGAGGCAGGCTCCGCACTGCAGACAATAAAGCGCCTCGGCAAAACCTTTTTGGACGGCCTGGGTTCGCCCGTTGTCCACCAGGACAACGTAAACTTCCTTGGGGCCGTGCATTCCCAACGTTATTTTAAACGCGATATCCGCCGTTCGGCTGGGGCCCGAGATACCCGTGACGTATCTGGTCAGCGGCCGGCCAAAGCCGAAAAGGGAAACCGCCCTCAGCACCGCCAGGGCGTCCGCGATGGTGCCGGTCAGCTTCTCCACCCCGGCGACCACTACGTGGGTATAAGGGAGGTTGGAAGCGATCCGGGCATCTCCGTCATCCTCCGCCAGAAACACAGTCCCCGTTTCCACCACGATGGCCTCGGCGTCGGTGATGCCTACTTCCGCACGCAACATGACCTGTCTTATTTTTTTCCGGACAGCTTCCAAAACTTCGTTTGCGGACAGGGCTGCGCCGGCGGGAACGGAAAGATAGGGCCGGAGCCCGCCCTCCTCAACGACCCTGGCCAGAACCGCCGGGGTGAGCAGCCGGCCCAGGCCGGCGGTCGGCCGCCGGGGGTGAGCAGCCGGCATTGCCAGCAGTTCCAGCATCCATTCTCCCGCGTTGCTGCCGGTAACGGTCATTTCTCTGGCGGTGAGAAACGGCTCCAGGCCAATCTCGTCGGCGGTAAGCGCCCTGCTCTTCACCACCGTTTTTTTCTCCCGGAGCACGCCGGCAAGGTAATTCAGCGCGTCGGTGGCGTCTTTCGCCACGTACACCCGGCACCCTTTTCCGGTCAGGGATGCCCTGGCCTGTTCGATCATCTCCGCCAGATCCGAAACGGTTTGTTGCCTGACCCGTTTTGCCCGCCCGGCGATTGTGGCCGGCGTTTCCGCACTCATCCGGCGTCCCCCACATTCCATCCCGGAGATATTTTGTTCGGTGGCCAACTTCCCAGAGCTTCGGCGAGCAGTTCGACGACATGTTTAACCGCGATCCCGGCGCCGATTCCGGCCAGCCCGTCGCTTAAGTGCAGCATGCACCCGGGGCAAGCAGTGGCCACGATAGAAGCGCCGCTGGCCTTGATTTTTTTCGCCTTTTCGCGGCTGATGGCCGCGGTGAGCTGGTAATGTTCCAGGCTGACCAGGCCGCCGAATCCGCAGCACGCGTCTGCGTCCGCCATTTCTTTGTAAACCACCCCGGGGAGGGCGGCCAGCAGCCGGCGCGGCTGAGTGGTGACCCCCTGACCGAGCCGGAGGTGGCAGGGGTCGTGGTAGGTCACCGTCACCCTTTCGGTTCCGCCGCCTGCCGGTAAATCACCCGGCCAACCCAGGTCGTCCGCCAGGAAAACCGCAATGTCCTTTACTCTTGCGGCCAGCAGGCGGGTTTTTTCCGCGTAGCGCGGGTCGTCCGCCAAAAGGCGCGGGTAAGTGTGCAGAAGCGTCTCCCCGCAACTGGCGCAGAGGTTGACTACCACGTCGACACCCTGAAGATCAAGGCATTCCACATTTCGCCTGGCCAGCTTCCGGGCGCCTTCCAGGTCGCCGGCGGCCAAAAAGGGCAGCCCGCAGCATTGCTGCCCTTTCGGCACCAGCACCGCCACCTGGTTCCTGCTTAAAACGTCCAGGGCAGCCCGGCCGACCCCAGGGTAAAGAACATTCACCAAACACCCCACGTACAGAGCAACCCGTTTCACCGGCCTTTCCCCGGGCGTTACCTTTTCTTCCACCCCGCTTAAGAACGATGCGGGCGCCGGTTCCGGCAGCAGGCGTTCCCGGTTTGCGCCGGCCGCCGCCCGCAGGCGGACACCCCGGGGGTGCTCGTTGAGTTCCAGCAGCGGTCCGGCCAGGCGGGCGGCCACGCGAACAGTGCGGGCCAGCCGCCCCTGATCTTTTAAAAAATACCCGGCCAGCCGTTTCGGTAAAGCCAGGCCCCTTTTTTCAACCAGCTCCCGGCGCAGGCGCAGGATCAGGGAGGGCGTATCGATCTGAACGGGGCAGGCCCGGACGCAATTGCCGCAGGTCAAACAGGCCGCCAGACCGCCGGCCAGGGCGTCCTCGCTCTCCTGAGTAAAAACAGTCTGCACCAGGCCGATCCCACCCACGTATTTTTGCCCGAAGCGGTCTCCCAGTACCCCGTATACGGGGCAAAAATTCTGGCAACTGCCGCAGTTAAGGCAGTAAAAAGCTTCGCCGTAACCTTCCCGCATGGCCCGGGAACGGCCGTTGTCCAGCAGAACCACGTGCACTTCGCGGGGCCCCTGGCAGCCGAGAATAGTCCCGTCCGGGTCCGCGGCCGGCGGCGAGGGGCCGGAAATGGCCGACAGATAGGTACCGAAATCCTGACCCGCCCCGTAAATGGAAGCGGCCTGGGCCACCATTACGGCATCCTCGAAAGTGGGCACGATTTTATTGATCCCCGCCACCACCACGTGCACTTCCGGCAGGCCGGTCACCGCCCGGATGTTTCCTTCGTTTTCCATCAGGACAATCACCCCGGTATCGGCAGCGATGGCGTTGGCGCCGGAAATGCCGCAGGACGCGCTTTCCAGGTAGGCGCGGAGGCTCTGCCGGGCTACGGCGACCAGTTCCTCCACGTCCGTGGACAACTCCCGGCCGCTTTCCCGGGCAAAAATGTCCCTCACCGTTTCCACGGGAATATGAATGGCCGGCGCCAGCGGGTGAGTGGCGTGACTGCCGGCCAACTGGTTGATCCGGTCGCCCAGGTCGGTTTCGATCACCGCCGTCCCGCGTTCGGCAAGCGCTTCCACTAACCCGATTTCCTTGCCCACGTTGGTCTTGGACTTCACCACCGTTCCCGGCGGGATTACCTGCAAAATGTAACTCCTGGCCGTGGCCGCGTCCGGGGCCAAAAATACCCGGCAGCCGTTTGCCCGCAATCTTTCCGCCGCCTGTTCAACCAGGCTCTCCAGGTCGGCGAGGGCCGCCTGCTTGACCCGGCGCAGCCGCATCGCAAGGTCCGGATGCCTTTCTACCATGGCCTTCATACTCTGGCGCAGGGGGCCGAGCGCCCGGTCGCGCGCCAGCCTGCTCTGGGCATCGGCCAGGGCGGCGGCAATTCTCCGGTTAACTATCCGGCGGTAATTGACGTGCAAGGAAAACTTCCTCCTGGTTATCTGTAACCGGTGGCGCATATGCATAATTACGTTGATATTATTCATTTTTCATCTAAAATCCTTCTTCTTGCTCAAAAAACTTTCTTGCGCACACTTAATCCAGACCTGCCCTTGACAATCCTTTGCCAAAAGGATTATTTTTTTGGAGAGGGGTGGTCCTTTTGGAGCAATTGCGCCTTTTCTGGGCCGTGAATTTGCCGCCGCCGTTAAAAAGAAGGCTGGCCTCCCTTCAGGAGAAACTAATGTCTGCAAACGCGGACGCCAGGTGGGTGGAAGAAGAAAACCTGCACTTAACCCTGCAATTTCTGGGAAACGTGGAGGCTCAAAAAACAGGCCTCCTGATCGCCAACATGCAAAGCTTTTTAGTCGGCTTTTCCGCATTTCGCCTGCGGCTGGGCGGGCTGGGCTTCTTTCCGAACGCCAGGAGACCCCGGGTTTTCTGGGCCGGGATAGCGGGCGACCTGGCTGCCCTGCGGCGCCTGCACGAACACGTGCAAAAAGCAAATCGTTTATCCGGGTTCCCGGCTGAAGAACGGGATTTCCGCCCGCATTTAACCCTGGCCCGCCTGCGCTCCAACAGGGGGCTGAACGACCTTTTAGCGGCGGTGCAGGAACTGGGCGCCGCAGTTGCCGACCTGGGCGAGTTGCCCGTAACCTCCGTAGATCTCATGAAAAGCGAGCTCAGCCCCCGGGGACCGGCCTACACCCTGCTTGGGAAGGTCGAACTAAGCTAAAAGATTTGCTTTCCAGGAATTGCTTTATCACGCGAGCCGTGGTGCTGTCGGCGCGAATTTATTTTTTATCTTGATTCTTTGCGCTGTTTACGTCTTTGCGATAAATCTCTTTCCTGATAGGGGTGCGGATCCATGGTGCGCAAACACGTTTTAATCAGCGGCCGGGTTCAGGGCGTTTATTTTCGCCAGTACACCCGGGATGCCGCCCTGGCCGCCGGCGTCACGGGCTGGGTGCGAAACCGGCGGGACGGGCGCGTCGAAGCCGTTTTTGAAGGCGAACAAGAAGCGGTGGAAAAAATGATCAGGTGGTGCCGGCGGGGTTCGCCTTCCTCTTGCGTCGAGCACGTGGAAATTCACGATGAAAAATACCGGGGAGAGTTCCCGGACTTTCAAATTGCCCCCACAGTTTAATTTATTTCTGTTGCCATGGCCACCATTATTTTCTATAATCAATTAGGGTGGTACTGGCAACGGTGAATAAAAAATGGGTCGTTAAAGAAACCAACCCTATCTTGAAACAGATTTTCGCGCAGCAACTGAACGTTTCCCCTCTGCTGGCGCAACTTCTCCTTAACCGCGGCCTCTTTTCCCTGGCGGAAGCGGCAAAATTTCTTTACGCCGACCTGTCCTGCCTGCCCGACCCGGGTCTTTTAAAAGACATGGACCGGGCGGTGGAACGGGTCCTGCGCGCGGTCCGGCGCCGGGAAAAAATTCTGGTTTACGGGGATTACGACGCGGACGGGATTACCGGCACAACGCTGCTCGTCCACTTGCTCAAACGCCTGGGGGGAACAGTTGAATTCTACATCCCGCACCGTTTGCGGGAAGGATACGGATTGCACCTGGAGCCGGTGAAAAGAGCCGCGGCGCTGGGCTTCGCCCTGATCATTACCGTAGATTGCGGGATCAGCGGCGCGGACGTTGTCGCCTGGGCGAAAAACAACCAGGGTCCCGATTTTATCATTACCGATCACCACCAGGTGCCCGCCCGTTTGCCTCCTGCCCTGGCGGTGATCAATCCCAAACGCGATGATTGCCCCTATCCGTTCAAAGACCTTGCCGGGGTGGGCGTGGCTTTAAAACTGGCCCAGGCGCTGCTCCGGGAAACCCCCGCACCGGACCGGCCGGCCTGGCAGGACTACCTGGACCTGGCCTGCTTGGGCACGGTGGCGGACCTGGTCCCCCTGCTGGGCGAAAACCGCCTGCTGGTAAAACACGGCCTCCCCCGGCTGGCCCGGACGGGCAGACCTGGTTTAAAGGCACTGTTAAACAGCACCGGCTGCCCGGAAGAGAAACTGGCTACCCGCGAGATCGGTTTTGGCCTGGCTCCCCGTTTAAACGCCATCGGCAGAATGGGTGACGCCGGCCAGGCGGTAAAACTTTTGCTCTGCCCGGATCCGGAAACTGCCGGCGAAATTGCCGCTGAGCTGGAAAAGGCAAACCAGCAGAGGCAGGAAGAAGAGCAAAGGGTCTTTGACGAAGCGCTTCAAATACTGGCGGAAGATCCCCGGCTTAAAGAGGCTAAAATCCTTCTCCTTGCCTCGGAAGCGTTCCATCCGGGGGTTACGGGAATCGTAGCCTCCCGGCTGGCGGAAATGTTTTACCGGCCGGTGATGCTGGTTTCCCTGGAAGGAGAACAGGGCAAGGGCTCCGGGCGCAGCATCCCCGGCTTTCATTTATATCACGCTTTGTTTCACTGCCGGCAGCACCTGCTCTCCTACGGCGGACACGCACAGGCCGCCGGCTTTACCCTCAAAGTGAGCGAGTTAAATAATTTCCGCCAGTCTTTAAGCAGCTACGCGCTCGCCAATTTGCCGGAAGATTTGCTCGTTCCGCAGCTTGAGCTGGACGCAGTCGCTTCTTTAACGGAAATCTCCGAACAGTTAGTCAAGGAATTAGAATTATTAATCCCCTTCGGCGCCGGCAACCCGGAGCCCGTGCTGGGCTGCCCGGCCGCGACCATCCTGCGTTTAAGAGAAGTGGGCCGGGAAGGAAATCACCTAAAGGTATTCGTCAAGGAAAACGGGGTTTTTCGGGACGGCATAGGCTTCCGGCTGGCCGGGCTGGTGGCGCCGGAAATCACGGAAGGAAAAACGGTTCACCTGGCCTTTACCCCCGTGCTGGACGAATACAACGGCAAGACCCGGATCCAGCTGGAACTAAAGGACATTTGCCCCGGCGAAGGTTCTCTTGATTTTCCTTCCCCCCAGAAAGATTTTTGCCCGGCGGCCTTCGCCTCCCTGCCGGATTTTGCCCGGTTCTGGTTTGAGAATTACGCCCGGTTTCCGGGCCGGATCTTTTTGCCCATCTGGTCACGGAGCTTCCCGGCAGCCTCCCGGGAAGCCGCCGCCTCGATCTCCCCCATCCCGAAGACAGGTGGCGGGAAAGGCGGGAAAATAGAAGATCTGCGCAACCTGCCCGGCAAATTGTCCCGGCTGGCCAATTTAACCGCCGGCAGCGGGAGCGCCGTCATCGTGGTCAACTGCCCCTACCAGACCGTTGCCCTGGCCGAACGCCTGGACGGAGCCGGCTCCCGGGCCGCCTTCTTTCACCCCTCCTTTCAGGCCGAAAACGGGGATTTTCTGGATTGCTTCCGGCAAGGCAAACTCCCGGCGCTGGTGACAACTACCGGCAGCCTGGCCCAAATACCGCCCGGGAGCAAAATCGAACGACTGATCATTTACCACCTCCCCTTTGACCGGGAAGAATGGCGGAGCATCTTCCGCTACGCGGCAAACGCCGGCGTTGCAGAAATCTGCCTGCTCTTCGGCCAGGCCGACCGCCAGGCAATGGAACATTACCTGGCTTCCCTGGCCCCCGACCGCGACTGCCTGGCTTATTTATACATCTTAATGCAGCACTGCCGGACAAAAAATAAAAGCATCGCAGACAGCCTTCCGGAGCTTCTCAACGCCTTAAGGAGAAGGGGCCTGTTCTGGGCGGGTGAACATACGGTGAACATTGCCCTGGCTGTTTTCTACGAATTGGGGCTGCTCAAAAAAGACCAACAGATTTATCTGACCCCCGCCCCTGCCCAAAAATTAAACATCAGACATTCGCCCACCTTTAACTGGGGAGAAAAGGCAAAGGAAGAAAACCTTCGCTGGTACGGGCACGTGCTGCACGCGCCCCTAAAAGAGATAATCCCCGGATAAATACCGGTAATGACAATATTTTTAATCTGCAGTATAATATATTGGGATTTTCTTAAGGGGCCAAAGAGTATGTTTGCCGAATTGATGCACCGGGTGATTCTTTACAACCCCAAAGCCGACGTGGCCTTTTTAAGCAAGGCCTATCACTTTGCGAAAGCCGCCCACGAACAGCAAAGGCGGTTTTCGGGGGAGCCTTTTATTCTTCACCCGGTTGCCGTGGCGCGGATCCTGGCCGACCTGGAACTGGACCTGGAAACCCTGGTGGCCGGTCTTCTGCACGACGTCGTCGAGGACACCCGCATCACCCTGCCCCAAATTGAAGAGGAATTCGGCGCCGAGGTGGCTTCCCTGGTAGACGGGGTAACCAAGCTGGGCCGCCTGGAATATAAGTCTAAAGAGGAGCGCCAGGCCGAAAACCTGCGCAAAATGTTTCTGGCCATGGCCAAAGACATCCGCGTCATTTTAATCAAACTGGCCGACCGCCTGCACAATTTACGCACTCTAAAGTACCAGCCGGAAGACAAACAAAAGGAAATTGCCGATGAGACCCTGGAAATCTTCACCCCCCTGGCCCACCGCCTGGGAATCTACCACCTGAAGTCGGAGCTTGAAGACCTGGCCTTCCGGTACATCAACCCGGCCAAGTACTTTGAATTAAGCGAGCGGATTGCCAGCACCAGGCGCCGGCGCGAAGAATACATCCGGGAAGCCATTGCCGTTCTAAAGGAAAAGCTGGAGGCCATCGGCATCAAGACAGACATCAAGGGACGGCCGAAAAATTTATACAGCATTTATGAAAAAATGAAAAAGCAAAATAAAGACTTAAACGAAATATACGACGTGCTGGCCGTCAGGATCATCGTGGATTCCGTGCGGGATTGTTACGCTTCTTTGGGCATCGTCCACACGTTGTGGAAGCCCATTCCCGGCCGCTTCAAAGACTACATCGCCATGCCCAAATCCAATATGTACCAGTCCCTGCATACGACGGTGGTGGGGCCGCACGGCGAACCGCTGGAGATCCAGATCCGGACGACCGAGATGCACCGCACCGCGGAATACGGCATTGCCGCCCACTGGCGCTACAAGGAAGGCGGGCGCTCCGACAAAAACTTCGATGAAAAACTGGCCTGGCTGCGCCAGCTCCTGGAGTGGCAGCACGACCTGCGGGACGCCCGGGAATTCATGGAGTCCTTAAAAATTGACCTGTTTGCCGATACCGTCTTTGTCTTTACGCCAAAGGGGGATGTCATGGAACTCCCGGCCGGCTCCGTGCCCATTGACTTTGCCTACCGGGTGCACACGCAGGTGGGCCACCGCTGCATGGGAGCAAAAGTCAACGGGAAACTTGTTCCTTTAGATTATAAACTGAAAAACGGCGATATCGTAGAAATTTTAACTTCCAGGCAGGCCGCGGGTCCGAGCCGGGACTGGCTGAACCTGGTCAAGACCTCCCAGGCCAAGTCGCGCATCCGGCAATGGTTTAAGCGGGAGCAGCGGGAAGAAAACATTTTAAAGGGAAGGGAGATCCTGGAAAAAGAATTTAAAAAACAGGGTCTGGAAGTGGAGCTTCTAAAAAATGATAAGCTTTTAGAAATCGGGCGGCGTTTCAATCTGGTGGGGGTGGACGATGTTTACGCGGCCATTGCGGACGGAACCATCTCCCCCCTGACGATTATCAACCGGGTCAGGGAAGAAATGAAAAAAGAAGAGGTTAAAGCGGCAAGGGCGCATACGCTTGAGGAACAGCCGCTGAGAACCGAACCTCCTCCGCCTTCCCAGCCGGTTCAGTCCGTCCAGGGCATCCGGGTCAAAGGCATGGATAACCTTTTGACGCGCCTGGCCCACTGCTGCAACCCCGTCCCCGGCGACCCGATCACCGGCTATATAACCAGGGGGCGGGGGGTTTCCATCCACCGTTCCGACTGCCGCAACGTCTTGCTGTTCCAAAAAGCCGACCGGGACCGCCTCGTCGAGGCAAACTGGGACCAGGGATTTCCATATCCTTTCCAGGTTAAATTAGAAATAACGGCCATGGACCGGGCCGGTTTATTGAGCGACGTGATGGCGGTAATCGCCGAAATGAAAATGAGCGCGAACTGGGTTACCGCCAGGGGCCGCAAGGATCGCCAGGCTTCTATTGAAATGGTGCTGGAAATGAAGAGCAAGGAAGAGTTGGATTACCTCATGGGGAAAATCCATCGCGTCAAAGACGTATACGAGGTCAGGCGGACAAGCTGAGGAATAAGGCACAAAGACACTTAAGGCACTAAGGCACAGAGGAAGGAGAGGAATTTTTCCGGGAGTTGCTCACTGAAAATATAAGTTAATAAGTGGTGCCAGGCACTCGTTTTAACTAGGCACTCGTTTTAACTTATTTTCCCGGTATCTTTGTGTCTGTTAGCTTTGTGCTTCGAATCGAAATCTGCTTTGTACATTGTATCTGGAGGAAAAATAATGCGGGCTGTTATCCAGAGAGTGAGCAGGGCAAAAGTGACGGTGGACGGAGAGGTAGTGGGTTCTATTGGCCGGGGGATTGCGGTCTTATTGGGAGTCGGGGCCGAAGATGAAGCGGCGGACGCCGCCTACATGGCGGACAAGATACCCCACCTGCGCATTTTCGAGGACGAAGAAGGAAAGCTCAACCGCTCCCTTTTCGATATCGCGGGCGAAGCCCTGGTCGTTTCGCAGTTCACCCTCTACGGCGACTGCCGCCGCGGCCGGCGCCCCAGCTTTTCTTCCGCCGCCCCGCCGGAAAAGGCGCGGCACCTTTACGAATTATTTATCTCCCTGCTGCAGGAAAAAGGCATTAAAGTAGCCACCGGCACCTTTCAGGCGCACATGCTCGTCGAACTCGTCAACGACGGCCCGGTAACCCTCTGGCTGGAAAGTAAACAATAAATCATAGTGAGGCGGGGCAACGCCCCCACCCCAAAGCAGTTTCAATAAAAGTAATGAAATAAATAAGTTGGAGGTATGTTTCTTGATCCTCGAAGGGTTCCCGGTAGGCCCGCTGGAAGCCAACTGCTACATTGTCGGCTGCGCAGAAACCAGGGAAGCGGCCGTAGTCGATCCCGGGGGTGACGTGCAGCGCATCCTGAGGGCACTGCAAAAGCACAATCTCACCTGCCGGTATATTATCCTGACCCACGGGCACGCCGATCACATCGGCGGCCTGGGCAAGCTGCGGGAGGCCACGGGCGCCCAGGTGCTCATCCACGCTGCAGACGCGCCAATGCTGACCGCCCCGGCGAAAAATCTCTCGCTGTTTACAGGTTCTTTCTTAAAATTTAAAGAAGCCGACCGCCTGTTGCACGACGGCGATACGATCAAAGTTGGCAAAGTAAATGTGGAAGTAATTCATACACCCGGTCACACCCCCGGGGGAATCACCCTGAAGGTCGGCGACAACCTGATTACCGGCGATACCCTCTTTGCCGGGTCGGTGGGCCGCTCCGACTTTCCCGGCGGCAACCACCGGCAGTTAATCAACTCCATTAAAGAAAAACTGCTGGTTT
>JBFLZY010000030.1:19121-28865 GCA_040755975.1 Bacillota bacterium
ACCCTGAAGGTCGGCGACAACCTGATTACCGGCGATACCCTCTTTGCCGGGTCGGTGGGCCGCTCCGACTTTCCCGGCGGCAACCACCGGCAGTTAATCAACTCCATTAAAGAAAAACTGCTGGTTTATCCGCCGGAAACGAGAGTCCTGCCGGGCCACGGACCGGCCTCCACGATCGGCGAGGAAAGCGAATACAACCCCTTCTTAACCGGGGAATGGTAAGCTTTTAAGGTTAAACGTTCTTTGTTTCTTGCGGTAGACTACTTTTGGGAGGTTTATGTTATGTTAACTACCCGGCCCCGGGGGACAAACGATATAATCCCCGGGGAGGTTGAAAAGTGGCAATACGTAGAAGAATGTTTTCGCCGGCTCTGCCGGGAGTACTGTTACGCGGAAATCCGCACCCCCGTTTTTGAACACTCCGAGCTATTCAACAGAAGCGTAGGGGATACTACCGATATTGTGGAAAAGGAGATGTACACCTTCCGGGACCGCAGCAACCGGAGCATCAGCCTGCGCCCGGAGGGAACCGCCGCCATCGCCCGCGCCTACCTGGAAAACAACTTTAGCGCGGGTCCGCAGCCAGTAAAGTTTTTTTATACCGGCGCCATGTTTCGCTACGACCGGCCGCAGGCCGGGCGTTACCGGCAGTTCCACCAGCTGGGGGTGGAGGTTTTCGGTTCCCCCAGCCCCTCTTTAGACGCCGAAGTAATTGCCATGGCCATGGATTTCTTCGAACGCCTGAATTTAAACCTGGAACTGCACATCAACAGTGTGGGGTGTCCGGATTGCCGCCCCGTCTTGCGTCAAAAGCTAACGGAATATTTCCAGAGGCACCAAAACGAACTTTGCGCCGACTGCCTCCGGCGCCTTGCCCAAAACCCCTTGCGCACCCTGGATTGCAAAGGCGTCAGGTGCCGGGAACTGGCCAAGAACGCCCCCACCAGCCTGGACTGCCTCTGCGCAGAATGCGCCGCCCATTTTCAGGATGTGCAAAAATATTTAAAAGAGCTGGGAATTGCGTATGTAATCAACCGCCACCTTGTCCGCGGTTTAGATTACTATACCAAAACGGCTTTTGAAATGATGGCCCCCGGAATCGGAGCGCAAAGCTCCGTCGGGGGCGGCGGCCGTTACGACAACCTGATGGAAACCCTCGGCGGCCCGCCCACGCCGGGAATAGGGTATGCCCTGGGGCTGGAGCGGCTCTTGCTGGCCGCGCGCGAACAGGGGATAAACCTGCCCTGCAGAAAAAAAATCGACGTTTTCGTGGCCTCTTTGGACGGCGCCCTGGAAAACCAGGCGCTGAAACTACTTCAGGCCTTGCGCCAAAAGGGTTTGGCGGCGGATAAGGATTATCTGGGCCGCAGCCTCAAAGCGCAAATGAAATACGCCGGAAAAATCGGCGCCCCGGCGGTGGCCATATTGGGCAAAACCGAACTGGCCAGGGGGATGGTTGTTTTAAGGGATATGGCGACCGGCGTCCAGCAGGAAGTACCTCTGGAAAAGCTGGCCGGAGAAATTTTCAAATTACTCACGAAAGGAAGCGCCTGCTGATGGAAGATATGCGCGGTTTAAAGCGGACTCATCATTGTGGAACGCTGCGGTTAGAGCACGTCGGGCAAAAAGTGGTTTTAACGGGTTGGGTGCAACGGCACCGCGACCACGGCGGTTTAATTTTTATCGATCTGCGGGACCGTTCAGGAATCGTCCAGGTGGTTTTCAGCCCCGATCTTGCGGCCGATGCGTTCCGGAAGGCGGAAACCGCCCGCAGCGAATACGTGCTGGCGGTGGTGGGCCGGGTGGAAAAACGCCCGGAAGGTACGGAAAACCCGCACCTGGCCACCGGCCAGGTGGAGGTCCGGGCCGGCGAGGTGCGGATTTTAAACCGGGCCAAAACGCCCCCCTTCTACATCGAGGACGGGGTGGACGTAGACGAAAACCTGCGCCTGCGCTACCGCTACCTGGACCTGCGCCGCCCGGAAATGCAGCGGGCCTTGATTTTAAGGCACCGCGCCGCGCAGGCGACGCGCGAATTTTTAAGCCGGCGCGGTTTTTTGGAAATTGAAACACCCATGCTGACCCGGAGCACCCCGGAAGGGGCGCGCGATTTTCTGGTCCCCAGCAGGCTTAACCCCGGCTGCTTTTACGCCCTGCCCCAATCCCCCCAGCTGTTCAAGCAAATCCTGATGGTGGCGGGCCTGGAGCGCTACTTCCAGATTGTGCGCTGCTTCCGGGACGAGGATTTGCGGGCCGACCGGCAGCCTGAATTTACCCAGATCGACATTGAAATGTCTTTCGTCGACATTGACGACATTCTTGATTTAATGGAAGAAATGATTGCGTACATCTGCCGGGAGACCACCGGGGAAGACGTTCCGCGCCCCTTCCCCCGGCTCTCTTACCAGGAAGCCATGGACCGCTTCGGAACGGACAAGCCGGACATCAGGTTTGGCCTGGAAATTAAAGACGTTACCGATCTCGTTGCGGACTGCGGCTTTAAGGTATTTTCCTCCCCTGCGGCCGCCGGCGGAAAGGTCAAGGGCATTAACGCAAAGGGATGCGCGGGCTTCAGCCGCCGGGAAATTGACGAACTGGTTTCTTTTGCCACCGCTCACAAGGCAAAAGGCCTTGCTTATCTGATCGTGGAAAGCGGGGGGGTAAAATCACCCATCACCAAGTTCTTCCAGGAAAATGAAATAAGTGCCCTCATTGAACGTCTGGAAGGCGAGGAAGGGGATCTTCTGCTTTTCGTCGCGGACCGGCCCGACGTGACGGCTTTCGCTTTAAGCGCTCTGCGCCTGCACCTGGGCGAACGACTGGACCTGATTCCCAAAGAGGGCCTGCAATTTGTCTGGATAACGGATTTCCCGCTCCTGGAATACGACGAAACGGAAAAGCGCTTTGTCGCCATGCACCATCCCTTCACCTCCCCGCGGGAAGAGGACATCCCTTTGCTGACGAGCAATCCGGCGGCCGTGCGGGCCAAGGCGTACGACCTGGTTTTAAACGGTGTGGAGGTGGGCGGCGGGAGTATCCGGATCCACCGGCGCGACGTCCAGGAAAAAATGTTTGCCGCCATCGGCTTGTCCGTTGAAGAAGCCCGGGACAAATTCGGGTTCTTGCTGGAGGCATTCGAATACGGCACCCCGCCTCACGGCGGCATCGCCTTCGGCTTCGACCGCCTGGTGATGCTCCTGGCCGGCAAAAAAACAATCCGCGACGTCATCGCCTTCCCCAAAACGCAAAGCGCCACCGATTTAATGAGCCAGGCCCCGGACAGGGTATCGCCGGAGCAGTTGCGGGAGTTGCATATCAAGCTGGACGTTAAGCCTGCTTCAGGCGCCAGGCTCGCGGGCGCAAAGGCGTGAACGAAGCAACCCCCTCGGGTTTGTGCAGGATTTTTAAAAATTTGTTCAGGCGCGGAGGTTATGGAACGAATATGCAATAAAGCCATTAAGAGCAAGGTACGCTTGCAAGAACGCACGTTTTATGCTAAAATATAAATACAACGGCAATAGAATAAAAATTGTGAGCAAACCGGGTGATCGCGGGCGGTGCCGTCGGCAAAGGCATGCCTGAGGAAAGTCCGAGCTCCGCAGGGCAGGGTGCTGGGTAACACCCAGTGGGGGCGACCCCAAGGAAAGTGCCACAGAAATGGAGACCGCCCGGCACTCAGCCCCGTGTTTACGTTATGCCTTAAATATGCCCCTTCTTCCGGGATGATAAAGCTTGCCTGAAAGCATAATGTGGACACCGGGCTGAGTGCCGGGCAAGGGTGGAACGGTGCGGTAAGAGCGCACCAGCGGCCGCGGCGACCGGCCGGCTAGGTAAACCCCACCTGGAGCAAGACCGAATAGGGGGACGCTAAAAGTGGCCCGCTTAGTCCCCGGGTAAGGTCGCTCGAGGCGTCAGGCAACTGGCGTCCCAGATAGATGATCACCCTCGACAGAACTCGGCTTACAGGTTTGCTCACCCGTGCCGGACTGCGGCATAATAACCCGCAGTCCGGCTTGTTTTTTGCGGCTTTTGGATTATATGGAATTTTCCTTGCCGGCAGGAAATTAATCCTCCAGGAAGTATAATTACTTATTTAATCAATTTTTTTAAGGAGGTAAACAATGACCAGCGAAAATAACCACCTCAAGGTCCCTGCCGAAAAACTCCGCCGCCGCTGCAATCCGGACGAACTAAGCTACAATACCACCGCGGAAGTCCCCCCGCTGCAAGATTTCATCGGCCAGGAACGGGCCGTGCGGGCCATGCAGTTCGGACTCGCCATGCGCGCCCCGGGTTACAACATCTACGTGGCCGGGCCTACCGGCACCGGGAAAAGCACCTACGTCCAGGCGGTGGTCAACCAGGCCGCGATGAACAGGCCCGTGCCGGACGACTGGTGTTTCTTATATAATTTCGCCAACCCCGACCAACCGGCGGCCGTTTCCCTTCCCCCGGGGCGGGGTCAGATCTTTAAGCAGGATATGGAAGAGCTGATTGGCGATTTGCGCGCCCTCATCCCGAAGGCTTTTGAAGGAACCGACTACGAACAAAATAAGCAGGCCATTATCAGCGAACTGGAACACCAAATCCAGAAGGAAATGGAAGAGCTCCGCCAGGAGGCAGCCGCCGCAGGATTTTCCATGAAGCAGGGAACCAGCGGCATGATGTTTCTGCCCTTAAGAGACGGCAAACGCCTGTCCCCGGAGGAGTTTGAAGCGCTCCCCCAGGAAGAACAACGGGAAATCGAGCAGCGGGTCCGCTACCTGCAGCAAAAACTGGAAGAGGTCATTAACAGCGGCCGGATCCTGGAAAAAAAGGCCAAAGAGCAAATCCAGGAGCTAGAGAAGCAGATTGCCGGGTATGCGGCGGGCCCCCTGGTGGCGCGGCTCCAGGAAAAGTATCGCGATTTTCCGCGCATTGTGCGTTACCTGGGAGAGGTTGCCGAAGATATCACCCGCCACCTGGAATATTTTAAATCGCCGGAAGCGTCCAAAGCCGGCCCTTTCGGCATCCTCATGGATTCCCAGGAGATTTTTAACCGGTACAAAGTAAATTTATTTGTAAATAATGCAGAAACTAAAGGGATGCCGGTAGTTATTGAATCCAACCCTTATTACTACAATCTCTTCGGTAAAATCGAATACCGCAGCGTAATGGGCAGCCTGACCACCGACTTTACCATGCTCAAAGCGGGGGCCATTCACCGGGCGAACGGCGGCTACCTGATCCTCCAGGCGAAAGACGTGCTTTCGGACCCCCTGGCCTGGGACGCCTTGAAAAAAGCCTTAAAAAACCGCCAGACAATCATTGAAAATATCGGCGAACAATACCGGATTGTCCCCACCGCCAGCCTCCGCCCCGAGCCCATCCCGGTGGACGTGAAAGTAATCCTGATCGGCAGCTCCTACCTCTATTACCTGCTCTACGCCCTCGACGAAGATTTCCAGAAATTTTTCAAGGTCAGGGTTGATTTTGACACGGAAATGCCCCGTACGCCGGAAAACTTGAAAAACTATGCGGCCTTCGTCGGGTCCGTGTGCCGGCGGGAGAAACTGAAGCACTTCGACCGGGCGGGGCTGGCGGAACTGATTGAATACGGCGCGCGGCTGTGCGGCGACCAAAACAAGCTCTCCACCCGCTTCAACGAAGTGGTGCAGATAATTTACGAAGCGGCCGCCTGGGCGGACGTGGAGGGCGCGGCATACGTCAGCGCCCCCCACGTCCGCCGGGCCATCGACGAACGTGTTTACCGCTCCAGCCGCCTGGAAGAGAAAATCCAGGAAATGATCCGCCAGGGTAAAATCCTGGTGGATACCGAGGGCGCCGTCGTCGGCCAGGTGAACGGTTTATCGGTGGTGGACATCGGCGACTACGTTTTTGGAAAACCTTCGCGGATCACCGCCAAAACATTTATGGGCCAGGAAGGGGTCGTCAACATCGAGCGGGAAACCCGCATGAGCGGCCGGCTACACACCAAGGGGGTGCTCACCCTGGCCGGCTTCCTGGGCGACCGCTTTGCCCAGGACAAGCCCTTGCGCCTTTCCGCCCGGATTACTTTCGAACAGCTTTACGAAGGGGTGGACGGGGACAGCGCCGCCAGCACCGAGCTCTACGCCCTGCTTTCCGCCCTCTCCGGCCTGCCCGTTAAACAGGGGATCGCAGTAACCGGCTCGGTCAACCAGAACGGGGCAATCCAGCCCATCGGCGGCGTGACGGAAAAAATCGAAGGATTTTTCGCAGTCTGCAAAATTAAGGGGTTGACGGGTGAACAGGGGGTCATCATTCCCCACCAGAACGTCGAAAATCTCATGCTCAAGCACGAAATAATCAAAGCGGTTCAGGAGGGTAAATTTCATATTTACGCCGTCCGCACCGTGGAAGAGGGGATCTCCATTCTTACCGGCGTGCCGGCGGGAGAGCGCGGTGCGGATGGAAAATACCCCGAAAATACTGTTTTTTACCTGGTAGATAAAAAGCTGCGGGAATATGCCGAGGGACTGGCCGGCTTCGGCGGCAAGGAAAAGGGCGGCCAGGAGCAGCAGCCGGCGCAAAACAACCTGGAAAGTGCCAATAATAATTAAGACATATGGTAAAACAAGCACAGGGGTGTTAGTTTTAAGTACCCAAACGAGGAAACTTTTTACCGGGAGGTCCTAAAGAAATGAACCCCGAAAAAACTTTGCCCGGCCCTCCGTTGATTTCGCCGGCCGCTTTAGCCGAAAAGGTCGCCGAACACGAAAAAGTCCTGCTCATGATGGATTACGACGGGACGCTGGTGCCCATCGCGCCCACGCCGGGGCAAGCCAGGCCGGCCGGGAAACTGTTGAAAATACTGGCTCAGCTCGCCCAAAGACCGGAATACCGGCTTGCCGTCTTAAGCGGACGCCGGCTGGAAGAACTGGGCGAACTGCTTCCCGTCCCGGGGCTTTACCTGGCCGGTGTGCATGGCGCCGCCATTAAAAAACCGGACGGGGCAGTCGTTCCCCTGCTGAAAGGAACGGACACGGAAAAGGTCATTGCCGAATTGTCCGCGCTTGCTACGGGTCTCATGGGCGGCCGGCCCGGTTTTCTCGTGGAAAACAAACGCTACGCCCTGGCCATCCATTACCGGCTGGCCGGGGCGGCCGCGGCCGGGGAAGTCCTGCCGGCGTTCATCAAAGAAAGCGAGAAGCTCCGCCGGCAATTTGCCTTAGAACTCCTCGAAGGCAAAGAAATTTTGGAAGTGCGCCCGAAAGGCTTACATAAGGGGGAGCCCGTCTCCTGGCTGAAAAAAAACTTTCCCGGGTATTTTAGCGCTTTCCTGGGCGACGACACCACCGATGAGGACGCTTTTCGGGACCTGAAAAAAAACACCGGCCTGGGCATCCTGGTCAGTGAACACCCGCGGCCGTCAAACGCCAGACTGAGGCTGAAGTCGCCCGCCGAAGTCCGGCAATTTCTAGAACTCCTCGCCTGAACGCTACTCGTTTTTCACTCTGATTTCTTTAATCTCCCCGTCTGCCAGCTTTGCTTCCACCCGGTAGTTCATGGTGTCTTGAAGATCCACATTTTTCCCGTCCGCGTCAATAACCGTTAAAGCTACAGATAAATTATAGTTATACTTCCGCCCGTTGATTTCCATGGTCAGCCGGTTCTTTTCTTCATTTATATTCACTACCCTGCCTTCCAGCGTAATATTGCGGTCGTCCAGCACATCGATCTCCTCTACCCTGCCCTCATCTACTTCAATCCGCACCTTCGCCCCCGGAACAACGTCCTCCAGGTTGATCTCATCTCCGTATTTATAAATGGAAGCGTTCCGGTTGATGTCGTAATCAAGCTCCAGGCCGCCCGCCGTGCGCAAAGTGATAAAGGGCCGGTTGACGGTGCCCAGGTACAAAACGGTGCCGGTAAATTCCCCCTCTTTCTCGTCCAAAATTTCGATGCTGATGACCCTTTCGTTGTCTGCCACGGCAAAATTGATATAATCACCGCGTTTCAGATCAGTCAAATCTTTCCGCCGGCCGTCTTGAAATATTTCCACCTGTTCATCCAAATCGTAGCGTTTTTCTTCATTTTGCACGTAAATATAAATGGACTTACCCCGTACTTTCGATAGCATGCCGCTGAGTCCGGCCACCATATCGGACAGGCAGTCGATCTGAAATACCTTGTCGTTTAACACTACTATGCTTATGTAGTCGCCCGGCTGCAAATCGGAAAGATTCATGGGACGAAGGGTGTTTTTGGTCACCCGGACATTTTTACCGAGCAAGTAGTCCTGTTTTACGCCTCTCCTTTTAATCGTCAGTTCATCGCGATCAATGTCAATTAAAGTCCCGTTAACTGTTTCCGGTTCAAAAACTTCCATTTCAAAGATCATGTTGTTTTTGTCCAGAGAGATCGTGACGAAAGAATCCCTTTTTAAATCGGCGGCAGTCAGCTGACTGCCTCCCTTTCGCAACGCCGCGTCCGCGTACATATCGTACTGCAATCTTGCGCCCGTTTCCGTTTCCAGGGTCAGCGCATACCCTTTGGCGCCCGGCGCGAAAGAAACCAGAAAACCTTCCGCGGTTTTCTGCACAGGCCCGAAATCGCTTAATAAACGGCCGTAATAAGCTTTCCGGTCGCCGTCGACGATCAATTTAATCCGCATGTTTTCTTGCAGGGAGCTTCGCGCGATCATTTTATTTTTGCCGTCAAACAACGGGCAGTCCGCAGAAAGGGTGATCGTTTTTTCGCCGCCCAAATCTCTCACCGTAATGGCGTCCCCATCTTCATCTATACCCGTTATCCGGGCGATCAGCCGCTTCCGCGGGGGCGGCGGAGCAACCCAGTTTTGCTCAATCAACCGGGACAGCAGCGTGCACATTTGCGCGCGCGTAATTACCATCTCCGGGGCGAAGATATTTCCCGGAAGGCCAATCATTATGCCTCTTTTTACAATCGCCCCCGCGTAACCGCGATAATTTTCATTAATTTGCGCCGCGTCCCGAAAGTTCAGCGGGGTGTAATCCGGTTCAAAATCCAGGGCCAGGCAGAGCAAAGAAGCCACTTCCAGCCTTGTGGCCGGGCGTTTGGGATCAAGTAAAGGCAGCCCGTCTTTAGTAAGCATCCCCTTTTTTACGGCCAGGGCGAGATAGCCCTTCGCCCAGGTTCCGGCGGGGAAAGTTAATCCGGTTAGATCCGCCTTTGCCGCTTCCTCTCCCCAGCCCAGGGTATTCATGATCATAACAATCGCTTCCTGGAAGGCAATGTCCGCGTTCGGTTTAAACGTCCCGCCGGGGTAGCCGCGAACTATCTCGTAGGCGCTCATCTCCAGGATGCTTTGCTCGGCCCAGTGTCCTTTGACATCACTGAACCGGGCTGCCGCAAACGCCGCCTGGCCTTGCGGAAAGACCAGGCAAATGGTCAAAGCCAGAATAAGGGTGATCGCCAACCGGTAAAACCGCTGCTGGTTAAACATGCCAATCCCCCCAGTCATATCTAAAGCTTTATTCGACGGCCTCCCTATTGAGTCCTGCTAAATCTTCCTGAAAAGGGATAAAATATAATTTTAAGATCGGGGAACCGGGGAGCAGGAATTTTTGACCAGAAGGAGAATTATTTCTGAAAGCTTTTTGCCCGTTGATAATGATGGTGCTTCCGAAAGAAGGGATGAAAAAACGAGGTAAATACAAACCAAACGCCTAAAATGGCAGGGTAATCCAGTGCTGTTATCCATTTGCAGGGTTACTTTCTTAGGTGCTTAATCACTATTAGGGC
>JBFLZY010000031.1:0-28577 GCA_040755975.1 Bacillota bacterium
GATCATGTTGCCCTGGTTCGAATCCAGGTCCCGCAGCCAGTATTGCGGCCCTATCGTCTAGTGGTCCAGGACACCACCCTCTCAAGGTGGAGACACGGGTTCGAGTCCCGTTAGGGCTACCAGAAAAGACAAGGGCTCCGGGGTTGGTTATCCCAAAGGCAAAATTTACTGCAAAATTAATGCAATGAGAAACAAAAAGCCTGGGTGCATAAGTGACCGTGCTTTATACCGACGTTCAGACTTTTATTATTCCCTTTATCCGGGAGATAGCCCAAAGTTATTAATGGTTATTTTCTTTGCTCAGAGCCAATAATTTTATGAGTGATATTTTGTTCTTGCTACATATAAATCTCCTGGATATTGTCCTTCACTGAGCTAAAGGAATAGCTACTGGAATTCACCGGCTAAGGCGGTAAGCGTCTTATCCAGATGTGGCTTTGCTATTTTTTATAAACTTCGTGTTTTTTCCCCCAAGGCAAAAACCTGTCTCATAATCCAAGTATCTTATTAATCTTGGCCCTCCACTTATCTTTAATAAATAACCTTAAACCCGATTTTTATCGTCAAATTCCAGATCCAATTCTCGCCACTCTTTCTGTTTCCCTAGCCTTTTGCAGAAATCAAAGCCTCTTTAAAGAATCTACACAACACTAAGGAGCAATTGCGTTGTGTACAACACTTCTAGACCAGAATGGTAGAGCATCTCAAAATAGGGTACACTCATTAGTGGTGACGGGTTGTAGAAGATGAGTCTGTCGAAGCCATGCCTTTGAGCTTTATCGCGTATAATTAGTCCGAGCTGCTTTTTATCATGCTGATTTAGGAGACTGGGGTGTACATCATAACAAGGAAGAATTTCATAATCAAAATGAAGACCATATTTGTCAGATAGCACCCCGTACCGGAAGCCTCGCAGTTCCATGCATCGGTAGAAGTACCCGTTCACTAGTGAAACATAGAGTTCCTTAGGTTTTCCACTCTGCTTAGCATTCTTGATCTTCGAGCATCGGGTAACCCACAATGTATTCTCGGTTAATTGATCACCTTCGCGGAGGATACGTATTCCCCAAAACTCTCTAATCTCATCCCGCCAGTTGGCAGTTAGTAGCATAAGACCCTCCTCTTAGTCACACCGGGATAGCGATTCCCTCAACAAGGTAGCCTTTCTGCACAAGCGAACGTAGCAGCCTTTCCACCTCAGTAAAAGAGAACGACGTTTCCTCGGCTATCTTCTTAACGATTTCAGGCAGGTCAAACCAGCCGCTCTTAGATTCGTCGCGCCTGGTAACGAGCGCCATGAGTACATTTCCTTCAGCTTCATCTAGGCTCTTCTTGAGAAGTTCTATTGTTGCCTCACGAATGCCAGCCTTTTCGATTTCGTAATGACTTAACGGCATATCGGGCCATTCTTGGCCTTCAACTACCGTTAGCATCTCCTCACACCTGGCCTGAATCGCATCCGTGTTTAGGGAAGCATCTTGTTTCTTTGCAAGCTTAAGTAGCTCAAAAATTGAATCAACAAAATGCATACATTCTCTTGCGTACCGTTTCCAAATCTCTCCAGCCCTCATCCTCACATCTTCCAAATGCTGATCGAGTTTTTCTATTGTTTTCTTGAGTTGATTGATGACTGCATGTTGTACTGTAACAAAAGATGTCTCCAGCTCTGATATTTGATACTTGTAATCTTCCAATATTTGGACTCTGGTTTGCTCAAGAGCCTGGACTTCGCTTTGGAATGGTTCGAGATCTGTCCTTTCTGTCAACACTAGCAACACATCCAAACATCTCTTTTCTGTATTATAAAACCTCGCCTCGACCTCCACTAATTCTTGTAACTCTGTAATAGCCCGTTCTGCTTCCTGGTATCGCACTTTTAGCGGTCGATAAAGCTCCTGCAAATCTTCAAGCATTTTGCGCAAATTTAAGGCTGGCGGTATATCTGTTGGGTGTAATATGATAGCCTGGTAATCCTGCGAGATATCTCCCAGGAAGGCCTCGAGACGGGTCCGAATCACTCTTGACAATCTGCATTCCTCGGTGACATTTATCGTTAGGAGCCTGCTGCGTGTCTCTTGGCCTAACTCTTGGAGCGCCTTCTGGGCTTCACTCATGTCCCTCAGTACTTTTCTGTATTGTTCTGCTTGTTGGTGTAGCGACTCGACAGATTTTTGCAACCGTCTCAAAGTGATATTGAAATACCGGTCCTGGCTCGTCCAGTTCCTATGGTCAAATGCATTATCCTGCTTTTCTTCCTCGCTAAGATCTTCAGCCTTGATAGGCGCTGTACATACCCGCTCTAGGCGATCTATTCCCTTCTTTAGCTCCCTAGCTTCTTCCACGTTTTCCAAGGAGGCGTTCTGCTTGAGCCATTTGTTATAATAACTCACAACATGTTCAATCTCCTTAAGAAGTGAATCTACCTGGCGTGAGATATCCTGTGTCATGCGCCGCGCTTCACTGATTGCGCTCTGGACTCTTGGCATCAAGGAATTCCTAAGATGATCGGCAAAATCCTTCAGGAGAGCCGTTCTTTGCATGAATACCTCTACCTGGCCTCGCTGGGCGGCTTTCTGGATATCTTCATACAGGCGTTCTAGATAAGCCTCAAGTTTAGAGATAGCAATAAAGCGATAATCCCTCTGCTTAGTCACAAACACATGTGAAAAGGCAGGCCATTCTTTTTGTTGCTTGTAAGGCACGAGCAGCTCCATGTACGCCTTTCTAATGCTTTTTGCTTCTTCCAGCGCCTCTTCCCTTCTGGCAAGAGAAAGCAAGCCTTTTGACTCAAGGACGACTCCTTTGTTCTTGAGGATATTCAAGTACACATCTTCTAGAATGTTCCTTGCCCGGGCACAGTTAATGAAATAAACACCCACCTCCGATTTAGCTATAGTCCTTGCTTTCTCAAGGATGTAAAGCAATCTTTTTTCAGGGGGCGTTGTAATCACATGGACTGTACGATCAGGATCCAAACGTATAAAACCGTTCTCTACAAGATCTTCAGTGTATCTGTCTAGCTGTGTGGCGCTCTCAATATCTGGTACGAATCCAGCCCGACTGCCGAATGGAATAAAATCCATTAAATCTTTATTTGCCCGGAAAATATTCTCCGGCGTGCCTGGTTCACCCAGCCGGTTAATATAGAATTTAAGAGAATCGGCGAGCTCACGTTCGCTCCGAACATTTGCCCTGAAAAGATCTCGCAGGACAATGCCTGCTTTCACTCCCTGATCGAGCCATTCTTTGATCCTATTGCTCAGTTCTATCTCGGTCTTAAACATGCGTGTCATTGAATCAACAAACAGCTTTTTATCTAATTGCTCTGGGTATCGAGTCTTACACCGGTAAGCAATCAGAAGACGCTTTGCCAAGGTGGTATGCAGCGGGACAAAAAGGAGTTGATCTTCCATTTCCCGGGTACGCACTTCCTCTCGCCCTTGATCTGTAACTTCCCCCACGTGAATCACTATGGACAGATGTGCACCTGACAATTCTCGCAAACCAGCCTCAATTCGTTGAACAACCTCACGGCCAAGGTCTCCATAGTGTGCGTGGCAGTAGCACTTAATGGTAGCATTTTGGGAAGTATCTATAACGGTTGCTGATAAACCTTCTCTAACAGTTTGCAGAATATCCGCTTTAATGTTGAAGGCTTCGACGTACTCAACGAGGCTTAGGAAAGCCCTAACCACATCGTCACGAAAGAGTTGTGGAAAACGAGCCGTTGTATCTCGCCACGTCTTAAGCCGAAGGTCCCGGTCTTTAATAAACTCCAGTCCCACTGGAATCGGTGTAGGAAAGAGTTGCAGAATCAACTCGTTCGAAAGGCGATAATAGAACTCGCTTTGATCAATAATTCTTTCGACGCGCTTCTCCAGCCGGCGGGCGGAATCAGGGCTTATGCCCTCAAATGCAGCGGAGATCATCCGGTGATCCCAAGGAAAGAAAATTCGTGGAACAAGCTGACCCTCACGTAATTCCAAGTAAGTAAGATCGTCTTCTAGCTCGTTAAGATGCTGAACAAAACCATCAACCTGGATCTCGTCCCCTCGTATCTCAGGATGGAGGGCCTTTTGAACGTCCTTAAAAGAACACCCCTCACGAAGCGGCACATACCGAACAATCGCGTTAGCCACACCAGTACTCGCAAGTTTCTGGTTAATACGCGCAACAAGAGCAGATACTTCAGTAATATCAGGAATTGCCAGTCGCGCTGCCAACTCTGGTAACGAAAACGGCCTGAGTTCACCTGCCAGGAGTCTTAAGAGAACGGCTTCTTGCTTGTCAAGGAGTTCCTCAAAACCGTCAAGAAGGCGACGCTCAACGCACCTGGCGGTCCCTCCATATACTGAGATGGTCTCATCGGCCAGAATCTCCAGCACTCTGACACCGTCAATAATGTGCATAGTTTGATCGTCATTTGCCGCGCTATTAAAGACCTTTACAAAGAGTGTTACCAACGCCCCAAGATTACCACGTCCTGTAGCTTGCAGAGTATAGAACACCCCCAGGTCTCTGATGGGCAAAGGCTCCGGAAGACGGCCACCGAAAGCATAATACATCAGATCGCAGAGGAATTTCACTCCCTCCTGCTTTGTCACCGGCGCAAGTTGGATCCTACCAGCCCTTCTTTCCCAGGAGCCAAATACCTCCACGATCTCTGGATCACGCTGCATGCGGGCGTAAGCATCAGGAGTGCAAGAGAGAAGAAAGGAAATAATCCCTGGATACTGTCCTTTCTCCGCAACCGGGGGGTATTGCTTGTTAATCAGCTCTTTCAGTCCAGATATGATGCCTTTTAAAGCTGATGGCTCGAGTATCAGCTCTTCAAACTCATCAATAAAGACAAGTATCTTTCCTTTAGCATGCGCCTTTAGAGTTTCTTCCAGCCATCGCTCGACATTCATGAATCGCTCAAAGCTTGGAATTAATCCTACCCTTTCCTCATGTTTAATGGCATAAAAGACAGCGGCGAGGAAATTAACACTGGCAAGGGGATTCTCAGCCTTGACTTTCGGCAGACTCTGGGCAATCGTGGAAGCAGAGATGCGATATGCTGAGTTCGGGGCCCTCACGGCTGTCTTGATGTAGCGCTCATGGGCTTCTGTCTTGCCTTCGCCCCATTCACCCAGTATCACCTGAACCGCAGGTGATCTGGCCTCTTTGAGGCAGTACTTGATATAGTCGCGGAGTTGTTTGACGACTAACTTGCGACTTTCAATTTCAGCGAATTCGAAACCAGTGAACGGTACACCAGCCAAAGGCGGCAATTGTTTAAACTTCTGGGTGATTTCCATCACCGTACCCCCCTTAACCGGGCGAGGTTTCTGACTACCTCAGTTGTCCCAACTGCGTGATAAACTTTGCGGTCCTCCTCCTCAACTCTTACTACCAATGGGAAGGGAACTTTGGACATCTGACCAGTAATGATGATTTCCCCTCTGGTAAGCCTTGTGAGCCGAGCAAGCAATCCTGGTGGAAGCCCCCCGGTTACAGTCTTAACAAAGAGCGCATCTTCGGGAGAGATTCTGTGGATGAAGAAGGTGTTGCACATTGACAGCACGATTCGGTCTACGAATGAAGGCCTTTGAGAAATCAGGCACAGACCGAGGCCAAACTTACGCCCTTGAGTAGCAATGGCGGACAGTTTCGTTTTGGCCAAAGTAGCGCCGACAGGATACGAAGAGTCAGGGCAGAAATTCTGAGCCTCTTCAATCATGAACAGCAGATATCGATCTTCCCCTTGGACTTTGTACCGGGTAAACGAATCGAACAGCACCGACGCCAGGTAGGTCATTACAAGCTGTTTCACTTTCAATTCAACACCCGGGGCACCCTCGGCTGAAAAATCAATAATGGCGATGTCCCCCTGCCGAGTCAATTCATTCACCCACGCTTTATCCTGCAGGGGTGACTTTTGCGAGAACAATTGGTGCTTGTCTTCTGCCTCCCGGAAATTCGAGAGCGCTCTCAGTATTGCGCCTTTTGCCATTGGGTGCAAATCATGGGTATCTTTGCGTTTGATATAATCTATCAGTTCTTCATATCCCGATGTAAGCAAAGAAGAATGGCCCCAACCTCCAGCCTGTAATTCTGCGAAAGTTCTCTCAAGGCCATGGATTTGTAGTTCGGAACCAGCACCCCCATAGTACTGGACGATCAGCTCTGCCAAGTCACGTGGTAACAGATTATCCAAGTTAATCCCGACCGGTTCGATTTTCTCAGGTAGTCCCGCCGCTCTCAGCCGCCGCCAGGCATCAGGAAAGACATAGCGAGTCACATTATCTACAGCGCCCAAGTCGTTACCCTTCGCGCGATGTTTAGCGTATTCCAAGTAGTCACCGTGGGCATCAATAATAAGCATGGGGAAAGACACAATACGATTAGCCGCAACTGGAATGGCAACTAACTTCTCAATGAACGCTCCCGTGTCGAAAGACTTCCCGCTGCCTGTCACGCCAAAGATTGCCATATGCATCGGTACTGCTTCTACATCTAAAGGCACCGGGGTCTCTTTGTATCCGGCTTGCGTGCCAAACCAAATAATACCGCTCTCGTCATCGCGCACGTCAAAGATTTCCTCACGCGCTGTCTTCGGGTCTACACGATAAACGTAATCACCCGGCTGCGGCGGCACTGTGATTTCATTACTGCCCGGCAGTTGGATCAACAATTCTAGCTTACATATTTCGTAGCGCCTCGCCACCTGTTCAGGCAATGGTAGTTTTTTCCGTCTCGCCTCGCTCCAGGGATCCCCTTCAGTGAAAAAGGCGTTATAAGGAACTATCTCAGCAACCCTGGCAAGGAGCCGTCGCTTATTGGGGCTGGCTTCTACAATCAGAAGCATCCCCTCGCGAATGCCACCGCGCTCGGCTTCTTCAAAAAGCTGGCAAGTGCCCTCACGGGTAGTTGACTGGCTGAGGATCATTCCCACTTCTTCACGCTTCTCGGTCATAACCGTGCCTCCAATTGAAGTGCTACAATTTGATCAATTGGTTCAGTAGTCCTGGTTCTGGTCATAATTTCCTCGTACAAGACCTCTGCGCATCCCTTTCGTATCTCGCACTTGGCGTCTGCAATGAAGATGGGCAGCGGTATAGCTTGATCAGGATATGTCCAGGCAAATGTTGCTCGGACTGCTTGTGCTACTTCACCTAGCAGTGTATTCTCATCAGGGAAATTTGTGTCCAGGAAAGGCAAGTCGAGCCGTAAAATATACTGCCCCAGGCTCTTCTGAGCAAACGTTGAAAAGATTCGCAGACCGTTTTCCCGGTATAATCTGTACACTTCAGTCACCTCACTCACATCTATGGGACGAGTGTATATTCCCCTATTCGATCGTCCGCACTGCCGCCAATAATGGGCGAACACGAAAGCTATAAGCTGAAGGTCGCTGGGGAACATGTTCAATTTCGTCTTTTCCGCTTCCTTCTGGGTCGCCTGGGATACGAGGTATTTCCTAAAATGGGCCTCCCTGACCCGCTTTGCGCAACCGATAACTTGGATCTTACGCTTCAGACATTCCTGTAAGGCAGAGCAGCGGTATCGTATATAGTCTGTATCCCTACACAAAGGTGGGTCAACTATAGGGCCATCTATAAATAGAAGCGAAGGTTTGCCCTTCATGGCCCACCGCATGATAGCTTTGGTCTCGACTTCAAGCATCCTTTTTGAGCTTAAGGTGCCTATTCTTCTAAACTCTTCTTCCTGAATTACTTCAATGTGGGACTCGACTTCAATTTTAGGGTTTCCTTGAATTCCTTGTTCGAAAACTACCAAGGCACAACTCAATGGCACATACCATCTTCCTCCCACACCACCTACCGGTTGATGGCTACCATCTACTCCTGCAGCGCATCCGTTGAGAATGTGCTTCGATCCTTCTAAGTCTATATCCAGAACCAACCCGGCTCCTTGCAAAAGAGTAAGAAGATCAGCAGAAGCCCGCCTTAGTCGTTCTTGTTCTTCCCTGACAGCCTCGCCTGCTCGAACGGCTTCCTCTACCAACCCGACAAGAGTCTCAGGCTCTGTTCTATTAAACTCGTAGCGCCGCAGAATCTCGTAGATGCTTTGAGTCATAGGGGCCCCCTTATACCCTTATGCAGGTTTAACCAGCGCTTACTTTCAGGATGCCCACAGAATGCCTAACCGATGGTAAAATTTTCATCCACCGGCGGTGGCGCGAATCACTACCCAAACACACCCGGAAGTAAACTTTTTAATGGGCTGTGTTGTAGGCGTTGTCGAACAAATACCTCAACCATATCGGCTTCTACCTGTGTTCGAAAAGCGGCCGCTTCCTGTACAAAGACCCAGGCATTATGCAAGGCGCGATTGTTAAAAGATTTATCGAGGGCTGCCAGCCGGTTCTCTAGCGTAGCGTGCTCCCTACACACAGGACACTGGCAGTCGAGCAAAGCCTCCTTTGCCTTCCCATCGTCCTTTAGGAGTGTTCGTTTCTCTCGTTTTTTATCTCCGGTAAATCGGTCACCAATGCCAGGTAATTGAATGGCGCCATAACCAGCCTTTAACCGCCAGCCAATAGAATCGATGGAATCAACACCCAAGGCAAAAATCAGATGCATTGTGGTAGTTCCCCCAACTCCAAATACATGCAAGAAGGTATTTGGAAACTCTGCACGTACTGTCTTGATGATATCGACCGCCAAGTGTCGACTGCTTTGATGATATTGGTTAAATGCTAAAGATGATGGTTTTCCTACTACTCGTCCATCGTGATGTGTTCGCATTAGTGGCACAAGACTTCCAATGCCCAAGATGGTAGGTTCCTTTATGATCTGACGTAGATCATTACACGCCCGGTGAGCTTCTTCTGCGGAGTGGGCATGGATAATTGGCATAAGTGCTATTTGTCCATTATTCTCAAACATGAAACGGGTGTTTACTAAGGTTTGCTGCCAACGCCACTCATTTACTTCAGCTACCTCTAAAGGATCCAGTGGATAGTCCAGCACGGCACAGATAGTAGGAGTCAGGTCCTCATACAGCCTGAGAACAGTATAGGGGTCTCCTCTCACATCGTCACGTTTTAGGTATAGATAGCCGCCGGAGTCTAATAGGATAGAACATGATGTATCTAAGCCCAGGTACTGGTGCAAGCCAGCACTTTGAATTCCCTTTAACGTCTGACCTGATGACAGGATGTCCCACGCGTTCATCAGGAGCCCTGGTACGCGAAAGGCTTGCCACGGTTTGGGATTGCCTCCAACCCTATGTCCTAACCAGAGAATAGGTGTTGGTATACTTTTGTTCCCAATCTCCAATTTGCCGGCGCGAGCCTTGGACAAGCAGTTTTTTATCTCTATCTTGTATAAAGCAGAATGACCAGATTTCATGGTGAACTTATCCTGACTTGTATACTCGCTATATGGCCGTGATTTTAATTGGTGAACTGGAACTGGCAATTTGCCGCACTTTCACTCGGTAGTTCAGCAGAATGATAGCATGATTTTACCATATATTAAAAGGGCATTATTTGGTTTATTCGCCAAAAAATTCTTAATTCCTCCTTCAGAAAGTCAGGTCCGAGCAGCTTTTTTTAAGGTTTCTATAATCACCTTGTGGGAGAACCAGAGGTTCTTCAGGAGATTTCCCGTTTCATGAGAACTGCTTGCCTTTTCTTTTAGTTTTCTAGCCTGGAAGAAAAGCTTCTCTATCCTCATGTGGCAAAAGCGGTCAAGGGTTTTGCCATGCTCCTGGGCCTTCCGGTAAGTGAGGTTATAATAGCAGTACCTGCGGCCGAAGTATTTTCCCCCATGTGGGAGGTTTAGGATTCCCAACCGCCTCAAGCATGACCTGCCATTTCCCGCCAGAGGACAGATAAACCCATAACAGGTTTTACTTCCAAAGCAGATGGTGGTCACAACGGGTATCTTGTAATCAAAGTCCTTTTCATGGCCGGTTTCTCTGTTGGTGAGAGAGTAAGTTAAGCACAGGCAGGAGGTGCCGCTTAAGCTAGTTGCAACGCCAATATAATGGACCCAGAAATTTAGACAGCAAAAACGGGGAGGTTAAGAACCAAATGTCTGTTCGCAAGAGTTATTCACCGGACTTTAAAACGAAAATTGTCCTGGAAATTCTTCGCGAAGAAAAAACCCTCGCCAACTGTCTAGCGAGTACGGGGTCCACACCAGCCAGTTAAAGCAATGGAAGAAAATTGCTTTAGAAGGATTACCCACGCTGTTTACCGACGAACAAAGGGCAATCGAAAGAATGAAAAAAGAACACGCCAAACAAAGCGAGGAGCTTTACGCCGAAATCGGCCGCTTAACCACCCAGCTGGCCTGGTTGAAAAAAATGTGGTATCGCAACTGAGCCGTGAAGAACGCATTGCCCTGGTGGAATGGATAAACCCGGAGTTACCGATCACCACCCAGGCCGATTTATTGGGCCTAAACCGGTCGAGCCTGTACTACAAACCGGTTGCTCCCTCACCGGAAGAAATTGCCTTAAAGCACCGGATTGACGAAATCTATACAGCACATCCGTGATTCACGGATCGCGCCGGATTACCGCCCAATTAAAACGCGAAGGTTTTCCGGTCAACCGCAAAGCTGTGCAGCGCCACATGCGGGAGATGGGGATCGCGGCCATCTCCCCGGGGCCAAACTTAAGCAAGAGGCGCTTTGAACACCTGATTTATCCCTACCTGTTAAGGGGGGTGGTTATCCAACAACCAAACCAGGTCTGGGGCATTGACATCACCTACATCCGCATGATGAAAGGCTGGCTGTACTTAACGGCCGTCCTGGACTGGTACTCCCGCTACGTAGTGAGCTGGGAGCTGTCCGATACCTTAGAAATTGACTTCGTTTGTGCTGCTGTCGGCCAAGCCTTATCCCTTGCCAGACCACAGATAATGAACAGCGACCAGGGCAGTCAATTTACCAGTCCACAATATATCCAACTACTAAAAGAGGCCGGCGTCCAAATCAGTATGGACGGCCGGGGCCGCGCCCAGGACAACATCTTCACCGAACGCCTGTGGCGGACCATCAAGTACATGTGTACCTGCACGAATACCAGAGTCCCCGGGAAGCAAGACGAAGACTGGGTGAATACCTTACCTTCTACAACTACAAACGCTTACACCAGGCACTTGCCTACCGGACTCCGGCAGAAATTTACCATGCTTAGCTTACCCGTTTTTCCCATTGTACTTCCTGGCGTTGTCAAGGGTTGCCTAAAGGCAATCGCCTGACGGCGACGGCTTTTCGCCGCCCTTGACAGGCGCCCCGCCAGGAAGAGGTAAAGTAGCTAAGCCGGGTAAGCAAAAAAGCTATTCCAAAATGGTATATTGTGCCAGGGATAATTAACCAGAAATGGTAACTCAAAATTTAAACAAACTCTTTTGTATTAATCATATGTTCATATATGAAAACATGTTTGGTTTTAAAATTTCTGTCTTGACAAAGGGGTCCACCTTACAATGCTGGGGGTAACTTCATTACCCTCGCGTCCATTACACGTATCCGGACTTACCATTGACCGAAAAGTAGCCGTGTCGGTTCAGGAAGGCTATGTCCAGCTTCTTGCAGTCCTCTAAAATTCTTTTGGTGTGCCAGCCCCACCATGTAGAGCTACCCCCTCCCATGGTCGCTGTGGGTTTTTTCGCACCACCGCTGGAATTCTATCTCTTCTCTCGTCCTCCTTATCTCCTCCAACACAAAAATTAACTCCTTAAGGTTATTGCAAAACCCCAGAACTACTGAAAAATCTGGGTTTTTGCCGTTTTTTAAAGCAGGATTTCCTCCAGTTCTTGTAGAAATATCTGGTAAGATTTAACCTGGAGGTGAATCCCTATTGCCTAAACACAAACAAATCTCTCTTTGCGATCTGTACGAAGAATTTCAGCAGGCAACCAGTACAAACAAACTTCAGATGCTCACCGATTACGTAGACATTGAAGAGATCATCCCCCTGGAAGTAAAGCTGACTTACTACAAATCCACCGGTCGCCCCCTTATTCTTTAGCTTCCATGCTGTCTGCTTTAATTGTCCAGAAGATCTTTTCCGTTCCGACAGTAGAACTTTTAGTCACCTTCCTTGAACTATCCGAGCCCCTGAAAGACTTTTGCGGCTTTACTAAGAGCGTTCCCGATCCCGCCACCTTCTCGAGATTTAAAGATAAAATAGGGCCGGAGGAACTAAAGAAAATTTTAGACAGGCTGGTTGAACTTACCGAGCCGTATTTAAAAGAACTCGACCGACCCTTTTTTGGCCTCCCTTCTCGTCCTGGACACAACCGGGTTAGAAGTTCCCGTAAGGGAGAATAACCCCAAGTTTTTTTACTCTTTGAAAAACCAGGTCGAGAAGGGAGCCCCCGAGAAGCCTGAAAATGAAATTTACGCAATGACCCTTACGAAAATGCCCAAATGCGCCAGGGCCGAGCCCAGGGCCAAGCTCATGTACACCAACGGCCACTTCGCTTATGCCTACACCGGGGCAATTCTCACCAACGGGTTCGGCCTTGTCAGGAATGTTATGCTTTTCGAAGGCCAGAAGGATCCCGTTCTCTTAAAGCCGGTTTTAAATGATTTCCGGCAACGCCACGACCTCTCCCGTTATGCATTTTTCGCCGGCGACGCCGGGTTTGACAGCACGGAAAACTTCCGGTATCTGGTTTATGGTTTGCCGGCTAAAGCCGGTGATTAACTTAAATCCCCGGAACACCAAAGACTTGCCCGAGCCGGGGTTTGATTCCGATGGCGTGCCGGTCTGCCCGAAGAATCAGACGCTAAAGTTTAAATACGCCGGGTTTGACAAATCCAGGAACCGGATTAAATGGATCTGCCCGTTGACCAGGCAGGGTAAAAAAGGATACACCTGCAGCTGTTCTGATCCTTGCACTCCTGTGAGACGCGGGCGGATGGTGTACACTTATCCCGAGGACAACTACCGGAAGAACACCCCCATCCCAAGGAACTCCAAGTTGTGGAAGAAAATTTACCTGCACCGGATTGCCGTTGAGCAGTCGATCTCCCGGTTAAAGCTCCCCTTGATGCTTGGCCGTCTAACGGTAACTGACTTCCACAGCGCTTATTGTGATCTTGTTCTGGCGGCAATTGCCCAGAACCTTGTTGCTTTAATTGCTTTAAGAGCCAGGAGAAACGATAAAGTTCGCTCACTCCGTTGGCTTGTCGCTTACGGGTTGCTGTTTTTCTACCGCCGGGGTTTAAGGGTATTCTTTTCCTTGTTACGGGTCTTAAAAGGTCGATCCATTATCTGTCAACTAAAAGGGGCTTGAAATGACAGGGGCTCTTTTGATTTTTTCAAGGAACGTTAGTTTCGCAAGGGCCTAAAAATTAACTCTTTAAATGTTTTTACCATGAGGTAATCCTGAATCCGTAATACCATAACAACAATAGCCATTTTCAGTCATAATCTGGGTAATGTTACCTGTTAGCAGCGGATATTCTATCTAATTTTAGGTTGCAGACTTCTTCCGAAGGAAAGATACAATAAATTAACATCGGTACACCGTTTTCAGGGAATATAAACCCACCCTTCACAAATACCCTGCATTTGGAAGCTGTTAACTTTAGTCCGGGATCTCGATTCAGGCAAAAGCCAGATAAACCCGTTTAAAAGTGGCAAACCACGGGCAATAACGGCTAAAGCCAAGTTTGTAGCGCCGGGCGTGGTAAATCACCCGGGAAGCCAGGTAAATCAGGTTTTGAATGACGGTTCTGATCCGCCTTCTGGACACTTTCTTCTTGTCAGCAACCTTTAAGCTTTCCTGACCGATGATGCGCAGGATGTTGTAGGCCAGCATACCCAGGTGCAGGACCAGGTTATTGGTGGCAAACTTTCCGGAAGGAAGCCTTTCCAGATCCAGCTCCGCCTTGATTTCGCTGTGGAATTGTTCGCTTGTTCCGTGCGCTTCGTAGAGTTCCACGATTACCGAAGCCGGAAAGTCAAGGGAAGTCCACCAGGTCTCCACCTCGATTTCGGGAAAGGGGAGGATCTGTCCGTCGGCCCGAATCGTTCTTTCGATCACTTTGAAAACAACCCGGACGCCGTCTCGGAAAAGGCTGCCCAGGTAGACATCCTTCCCCGGGCGCTCCAAACAACGCATGCCCTTTTCTTTGGCGATTTTTAACCACTCTTCGGCACTTTCTTTGCGGAGGTTGCGCTTGATAATAAAGTCGGCTCCTTCTTCCAAACAAACCCTGAGGTTATCGCTGCTGTCGTTGCCGGAATCCATCCGGACCAGCAAGGGAAGATTGGTCAGTTGCCTGGCCAGACGGATGCTCTGGAGTAAAAAGAAGGGGGTGTTCTTTTGGCAGTGCTCCTTGCCTTCCCTTAGTTCCCCGTTAACGGTATACCCTTCTTCGGCCAGGTAAGCAAATATCGGGGCGTAGCCGTCAAATCCCTTGTAGGTGCGGGAGACTCCTTCTTTTCTGGTTTTGGAGTTATCGAAGGGGGACACGTCGATGTCCAAAGGCACATACTGCTTCTTTTGAAGGGTAATGGGCGTAATCGGCGCCCCGGCGTTTTTAATCAGATTGACCGACTCCTCCAGGATAATTTGCCGCCATTGGAAATTCCGAGCGGCCATGTCCAGCCTCTGCCGCAAAGTGGGGCTGGAGGGAGTATGTTCAAGACCCAGCGCCATTGCAAAGAAACCAGGTAAGATACTGCTATATCGCCGTGGGGAATTTCTGGATCAGATACTCCCGGCAAACTGGTTTGGTTGAACGCTCTTTTAAGGATGTTTTGGAGACCAGTAAACCGACCAGGGACAGTCCCGCATGGGTAGTAATGTGCTCTTCGGATTGTTCGAGGATGAATTTCACCGCGCACCTCCAGGGTGAAGTTGATATGTTTCAATTATCTTTGATTACCTTCATCATACTTTAATTATCGCAGAATATCAAGGGATTTTAAAATTTATTTCACGGATTCAGGTTAATAATAAAAAAGGGCCTCTCATAAAGGGAGGAGAAAAATTGCTCACGTTGGCGAACTAAAAAGGGGCCGGGCTTAGTAATTGGGTCTATCGGTAGATAGCTATGGACAGAAAAAAGAGACCTTAACTTCTTCCAGCTTCGAGGTTACCGTTATCCCAAGGGTTGGCTTTGAGGCACAACCCGGGCACTAAAGGGGCATGGCCGGGAATTCAAGTTTCCTCATCAACCCCTGCAGAATGTCTCTTCCCGCCGCTGGACTTGGCTTATACGTGGATGAGAAAAAAGTTCTGGTAAAAATGCTGGCAGGCAGGAGAGGAATTACTGAAAAGGTTATCCGGAAATGGGTTAAGAAAAGGCGGGCGGAGGGGCAGACATTGTTAGAGATCTACAGGGAGGCTTTCGGTTTAAACGGAAAGGGCTTTTTGGATAAAGTTTAACGTCACCGATCCAAAAGGGTGCAGCGTATTGTTGAAGAAAAGCGCTTGGGAACGTAAGATTCAGAACGAACACCCGGAAGTAAACGTTGGCGCTCTAAAAAGATTAATCAGAAACCCTTATTACCTACTTCGTGATTTAACACAATCGGATCAGGCCCACCCAACAAGAGAAGAATACATAGACCTGATCCCTTGCCGGTTGAAGCATCCCTGGTGATTATCCGGGCAATCATAGATCATGCTACGGCTCAGGGTCAGGTAGTTACCGCTTTTATTAGTTCAAAAACTATACCTCAGGCTTTTATTAATTCTCCGCAGCCGAGATATGTCTTTCTTCTTACCCTCCATAGTGCTATGGCATATCAATTCAAAGTTGTGCTTCCCCGGGCATAGCCTAATAAACTCAGCAAATCTTCCAGGCTTCCCCCCTTCCTTCAAAACGATTGTAGCGAAAGCGTGCCGCAAATCATGTATACTGACGTGCCTTCGTCCCTCTTTCCTTAGGAATGCCGTATGCTAAAGCATTTGACTTTAACACGTTTTACATTTATAGTAGCCAAAGAAAGGGTTTGCTTCCCGATTATTAGAAGGGATGCTTGTACGCGGTGGGATGAAGGTCAGGGAAGTGATTGAATTGCTCCGTGAAGACGGCTGGTACCTGGTCAGTCAGGAGGGCAGCCATAGGCAGTTTAAGCACCCGACAAAACCGGGCTGGGTAATGGTGGCGGGCAAACTAAATGAAACGCTGCATCCGAAGACTTTGGCCAGTATTTTCAAGTAGGCAAAATTAAAACATTATAAAAGGCGATGATTAAGGTGAAATACCTCGCGGTGATCAAAAAAGGGGCTGATAACTATTCGGCCTATCTGCCTGATGTGCCCGGTTGTGTGGCCACGGGTCAAACCGTGGAGGAAACTTTGTACCGGTTGGCCAAGGCATTGGAAATGCACCTTGCAGGGCTAAAAGAAGATGGTTTCCCCTTACCTGCTCCAACTACGGTTGCCGAATATATCGAATTACATCCCCGCCAGGTAGCAGGGTAGGTCTTACAGCAACCGTATCCGTCAGCCCTTTTTATGCCTGGAGAGAACAGCAAAGGCCACTGCCCGCCGGCTACAAAAGCCGGTAGTCGGCCTTCATCTTTTTGTAGCGTTCGTAAACAACCGGGTCTATCTCGGCCAGGGGCAGCGAATCGAAGAGGGGCAGCATTTTTTTCAAACCTTCCCCGCGGATCATCCACTGGTAGTAGTTCCGCCCGCCGTGGTTATACGGACCGTAGAGGCGGGAGCCGGGGACATTTTTAGTCAGCCAGGCAAAAAGGGAGCGGTGCCGGGCGTGCATGCGCAAAGTAATCTGGGGTTGCTTTCCGTCGCCGCCGAAGTGGCCTTCGCCCACCAGCAGGCCGAGCAAAAAGCCGCGGCTGAACTCATCCACGCTTTTCACCCCCTCGTCGGGTTGTTTCACCGTCATGTAACACGTGAAACATTTTACCGGAGCAGCAGCTCTAAGATCTGTTCGAGATTTTCTGGATCTGTAAAGCGGATAATAATTTTTCCGTCGCCCGAGCTCAGATATTTAATTTTCACGTCCGTATGGTATACTTCTTTCAATCTCTTTTCCGAGTCGCCGATCAGCCTTAAGTTAAAATGAAGCACTTTTTTCCTGCTTTTCGCTTTTTCTTTTTCATTGATGTTTTGAACAATTTTTTCCGTTTCCCTGACGCTTAAATTTTTGGCAACTATCTCCCTGGCGATCTTTTTCTGCTCCTCTGTTGATTCAAGGGCAAGCAAGGCCCTTGCGTGTCCGGCGGTGATTAGTCCGCTTTTGATCATTTCCCTTATTTCCCCGGGAAGGGTCAGCAGTCTTAACATATTGGCAATAAATGGCCTGCTCTTGCCGACCTGGCGGGATATTTCCTCCTGGGTGAAACCATGCCTGCGGATTAATTGCTGGTACGCTTCCGCCTCTTCAACTGGGTTCAGGTCTTCTCTTTGAATATTCTCGATCAGCGAGGCGGCAGCCGCTTCCTGTTCGCCATAATTTCTCACGATTACGCTTATTTTCTCTAATCCGGCAACCTGGCAGGCTCGCCACCGGCGCTCGCCGGCAATTATTTCATACTCTTCGTCGCCCACCGCTCTGACTATGATTGGCTGGAGGAGGCCGTGTTCCCTTATTGATTGTGCAAGTTCGTTGATTTTTTCGGCATCGAAATTTTTTCTTGACTGTCCGGCGCCCGGCCTGATCCGGTCGACGGCAATTTCGCGGATTTCCTCTTTTCCCTCTTCCGCGTAAGATGAAACGGGGATTAACGCCTCCAGGCCCCTGCCCAGTCCTCTCTTGGCCATGTTTTATTAACCTCCCGACGACAATATTTCGCTGGCCAGCTCTTGATATATTTCCGCCCCGCGTGATCGTTTATCGTAAAGCATTACCGGCTTGCCGTGGCTCGGCGCTTCGCTTAAGCGGACGTTTCTGGGCACGATCGCTTTGTATACTTTGTCCTTAAAAAATTTTTTCACTTCGTCGGCCACCTGGATGCTCAGGTTCGTCCGGCCATCAAACATCGTTAAAATAACCCCTTCAATTTCCAGTGCCGGATTCAGACGTTTCTTAACCAGCTGGACAGTGTTCAGCAACTGACCCAGGCCTTCCAGGGCGTAGTATTCGCACTGAATGGGGATCAGCAAGGAATCGGCGGCGGTTAAGCCATTGATCGTCAACAGCCCCAGCGAAGGGGGGCAATCGATGAGAATATAATCAAACCGGTCTTTCAGCGTTTTCAAAACATTTTTGAGGAGCATTTCCCGTTCCTGGATGCCGACCATTTCTATCTCCGCGCCGGCCAGCTGGACGCTTGCGGGCATAACCATTAGATTTTCTATGGCCGTCTGCTGCCAGACTTCTTCGGCTGGTTTATTTTCAATTAAAACATTATAAATTGACTCCTTTATCGCATTCTTGTTAAGCCCCAGCCCGCTGGTGGCATTTGCCTGGGGATCGTTGTCTACCAGCAGTACTTTCTTGCCCATTATCGCCAGCCAGGCGGCCAGATTGACCGCGGTGGTGGTTTTGCCCACTCCTCCTTTTTGATTGGCGATAGCGATGATTCTTCCCAATCCAAACACTCCCCAGGAAAATATTCCTTCAATTTATTCAACGGTTTTTCTCTTTCTTCCTTCCGCCCCGCCGTTTTTTATAAAAATTTTTTCTAGATTTCTTCAGTCCCGCCCAAAAAAATAAACAGCAACGCCCCTTATCCGCGCTGCTGTTTGTTGTTTGGCGGAGAGAGCGGGATTCGAACCCGCGACACAGGTTTTAAGCCCGTGTAATCGCTTAGCAGGCGATCGCCTTCGACCTACTCGGCCATCTCTCCATCTGTCTTTTTGGCGGAGGGAGTGGGATTCGAACCCACGAGGCCCGTTTGCAGAGCCCAGCGATTTTCAAGACCGCCTCCTTTAGCCTCTCGGACACCCCTCCAGCTTTTCTCCCGCTAATTCAGATTATACTACCGCCGTCTTTCCATTGTCAAGGACCCCAAATAACAACAAAAACGCGCTCAGTAATTTATAGCCATTTCGTATCTGTTTACCACTGTCTTCCAGTCGATATTCAGAAAAAAGGCTTCGATATATCCTTTCCGGTCCGTCCCGTAATCCATGTAGTAGGCGTGCTCGTAAACGTCCATGATGAGCAATGGTTCCATCCTGGCGACAAGGCCGAGATTGTGGGCGTCCAGAGAATAATTGTGCAGCGTGCGGTAATCCTTGTCCCACGTCAGGACCGCCCAGCCGCGCATGGCCAGGCCGGTTGCCTTAAAATCTTCCTCCCAAAATTGATAAGAACCAAAACTCCTGGCAATCGCCTCGGCAAGCGGCGACGGCGCCTGCCCGCCCGGGCCGCCCAGGTTGTCGAAAAAGAGTTCGTGCAGCTTCACCCCGTTGGTCGCGTAACTCTCCTCTACCTTCAATTCCCGGATCTGGCTGTAGGTGGCGTTTGCTTCCGCCCTGTTGGCCGTTTTTAAAAGGTTTCTTATTTCGTTTGTCTTATTTACGTACCCCTTGTACAGTTTATAATGCTCCTTGATGTTTTGGGCGGAAATGCCCCGCAGGCGCAAAAGAACCTGACGCAACGGCCTGGCCTGAACGGGCGCGTACGTTTCTTCCAGAAAAACGTACCCGTAACGAACGTTGCCCGGCGAGTCTTGCATCTTACCCTCTCCTTATTTCCGACATATCTGGGACTTACTTAGGATAATCTATACTATGAGTCTCGCCGGTCTTATGTTCCTGGAGAAGGCGCATCTGAATCCACGTCAGCTGTCTGCTCTTTTGATTTCCTTAATTCCGTGCATGTAGGGCACCAGGGCATCCGGCACCCTTACGCTGCCGTCTTTTTGCTGGTAATTCTCCAGGATGGCGGCCACCGTCCTGCCGACAGCCAGTCCCGAACCGTTTAAGGTATGGACGAACTGGACGCGCCCTTTCCCGTCGCGGTAGCGGATATTTGCCCGGCGCGCCTGGTAATCGGTAAAGTTGCTGCACGAAGATATTTCTTTGTACTCGCCCAAAGCGGGCATCCAGACTTCCAGGTCGTATGTTTTAGCCGCGCTAAAGCCGAGGTCGCCCGTGCACAAGACCACCACCCGGTAAGGCAGCTCGAGGGCCTGCAAGACGTGCTCGGCGTCGCTGGTCAGCTTTTCCAGTTCCGCAAAAGAATTTTCAGGCTTGCAGAATTTGACCAGTTCCACTTTATTAAACTGGTGCTGTCTGATCAACCCCCTGGTGTCCCGCCCGGCAGCTCCTGCCTCCGCCCGGAAACAGGCGCTGTAGGCGCAGTGATAAATGGGCAGCCGCTCGCCGGCCAGAATTTCCCCTTTATATATATTGGTCACCGGTACTTCCGCCGTAGGGATCAGGTAGTAGTCCGTGTCGGCAACTTTAAACATGTCTTCCGCAAATTTCGGCAGCTGGCCTGTTCCCATCATGCTGTCGCTGTTGACCAGAAAAGGGGGGAAAATTTCTACACAACCGTGCTCTTTGGTATGCAAATCCAGCATAAAGTTAATCAACGCCCTCTCCAGCAGCGCCCCCGGCCCCTTGGCAAAGTTGAAGCGGGCGCCGCTGACTTTGGCGCCCCTGGCAAAGTCCAGGATGTCCAGCGTTTCCCCGATATCCCAGTGCGCCCTGGCCGGAAAATCGAATTTCCGCGGCTCTCCCCACCGGCGCACCACCGGATTTTCCTCAGCGCACCGGCCAACGGGAACGCTCTCGTCGGGGATGTTCGGGATCCGCAGCAAGTACTGCCGCAGCCCTTCCTCCACCTGCCGGAGTTGCTCGTCCAGTTCTTTTATTTGCGCCGCTACATCCTTCATTTCCAGGACGAGCCTTCCCGTGTCCGCGCCGGCCGTTTTCAGTTTGCCTATTTCTTCCGAGACCACGTTCTTTCTGTTCTTCAACTGTTCCACGGTGACAAGGAGCTCCCGGCGTTTTTTGTCCAGCGCGAGGAAATCTCTTAAGTTGAAATCTACTCCTCTTTTTTCCAGCGCCTCCCGAACTTTTTCCGGGTTGTTCCTTACAAACTTTACGTCCAGCATCTTCTATTGCCCCTGTCCACTTTTTTGCCTTACCATCTATTATTACCATATTTATGAAAGATGTACAATACCTCTACAGGCTGATCATTCTTACGTCCAGCACCCCGTCGATCTTTTTAATCTCCTCGAGGGTCGTTTGCGGAATTGGCGCGTCGATGGAGAGCATCATTACCGCCCGGCCCCCCCGGTCTTTGCGCCCCACCTGCATGAAGGCTATGTTAACGTCATGATCGCCGATCAGGATGCCCACCGGCCCGATAATCCTGGGTTTGTCAATGTGCGGGACGTATAGCAGGTATCCAGCCGGCTGAATATCGATGCGGTAGCCGTCAATCAAGACAATGCGGGGGTCCGTTTTGCCGAACAACGTTCCTGCCGCCGTTTTTTCCTCCTGGTCGCTGACGACCCGGGCACTGATCAAGTTGGCGTACCCTTCCGCTCCTCCATCGATCGCCTGCATTACCTGGATTCCCCGGCTGCGCGCCAGGATAGGGGCGTTTACGAAGCTCACCGCTTCCTGCAGCACCGGGTCCAGCATCCCTTTTAAGAAAGCGGTGGTCAGCGGGGCTACTTCCTGCGTGAATACTTCCCCGCTATAAGTAATCTCTATTTTATTCACCCGCCCGCGCACCAGTTGGGCCATGAATCTGCCCAGTTTTTCCGCCAGGCCCAGGTAGGGACCGATTAAAGCATAGGCCCGCATGCTGATCTGGGGGATGTTCACGGCGTTGCGGACCATTTTTCCCCGCAGGGCGGCCACAATTTCTTCCGCAACATCCCGGGCGACGTTGATCTGGGCTTCAACTGTGGAGGCGCCTAGGTGCGGGGTGGCGATAAAATTGGGCAGGGTCAGCAACGGGGTATCCAGGTCCGGCTCCTTCTCCAAAACGTCCAGGGCGGCCCCCGCCACTTTTCCCGTCTGCATCGCCCGGTACAGAGCCGCTTCGTCGACTATCCCGCCGCGGGCGCAGTTGATGATGCGCACCCCTTCTTTCATGAGCGCAAAGGCTTCGTCGTTGATCAGGTGGTAAGTGTCTTTTGTTTTGGGAACATGGATGGTAATAAAGTCGGCCTGCCTGTATATTTCCGGCAAAGAAAGCAGCGCTATCCCCAGGCTCTCCGCGTTCTCCTCGGTTATGTAGGGATCGCAGGCAATGACGCGCATTTCCATGGCCTGCGCCCTTTTCGCCACGGCTGAGCCGATCCTTCCCAGGCCGATTATCCCCAGCACTTTCCCGCGCAGCTCCACCCCGACGAAAGACTTCTTGTCCCACACGCCTTCTTTAATTCTGGCCACTGCCTGGGGTATATTTCTTGCCAGCGCCAGCATCATGGCGATGGTGTGCTCCGTGGCGGCGATTGTATTGCCGTCCGGCGCGTTGACAACCAAAATCCCCTTTTCTGTGGCTGCCCCGACTTCGATGTTGTCTACGCCTACGCCGGCCCTCCCGATTACCTTCAGCTTTTTGGCCGCCGCGATCACCCGCGCTGTAACTTTGGTGGCGCTGCGCACTATCAACGCATCGTATTCGCCGATGACGGAAATCAACTCGTCCTCGGACATTTTCTCCCCGCGGACTACCTGCAGGTCCTCCTGGGCAAAAAGGGGTGCCAGCCCTTCTTCAGAAACATTATCCAGCGCCAATATTTTCACGATCGTTTCCTCCCTTGCCGTTATGATCCGGCCAGAAAAATTTCCTGGGCCCGGCGTACGCCCGCCCCCAGCTCAACCGGATAGCCCATCCGGGCCAAAGCCATCTCCAGGGCGCTTACGGCAATCAGTACATCCATTTTGTCGGCGTAGCCCATGTGGGCGATCCGGAAGATCTTCCCTTTCAGGATCCCCTGGCCGCCGGCAAATGTGACTCCGTATTCTCTCCGCAACACTTTCCGCAAGTCGTCGGCGGGAACATTTTCCGGCGCGTAGATTGCCGTAACGGTGGGCGAAGCGCAGCGGTCCTCGGCCAGCAGCGCAAGGTTTAAAGATTTCGCCGCCGCGCGCGTGGCCCTTGCCAGAAGAATGTGCCGGGCGTAAACATTAGCCAACCCTTCCGCAAACATCATGTCCAGGACGGCATCCAGGCCCATAAAAAGCGTAACGTTCGGAGTGTAGGCCGTATTCCACTTGGCCAGGGACTTCCGCGCCGCTGGCAGGCTGAAGTAAAAGCGGGGGGACTTTTTTTGTTCAATCACGCGCCAGGCCTTTTCGCTGACGCTTACCATGGCCAGGCCCGGCGGCAGCATGAAAGCTTTTTGGGAAGCCGTAATTAAAATATCTACATTCCACGCGTCGGTTTTTATTTCAATGCCGCCCACGCCGCTGACCCCGTCCACCAGCAAAAGCGCGTTCGTTTTCGCCACCAGAGCCCCTATTCCGGCGATGTTGTTTAAGACCCCCGTCGACGTTTCGTTTTGGGTGGCCAGGACAACTTTATAATCTTTATTGGCGGCCAGTTTATCCTCCAAAACCTGAAGATCAACGTCTTTTCCCCAATCAAAGTTAATTTCTTCCACCTCTGCTCCGTACGCCCGGGCAATATTTGCAAAGCGTTCGCCGAAGTTCCCCGTAACCAGCGCCAGCACCCGGTCTCCCGGGCTGACCGTATTGGCGATGGCTGTTTCCAACCCTCCCGTTCCCGAACAGGTCAGAATAAACACGTTGTTTTTGGTCTGGAACACCACTTTAATTTTTTCCTCGATCCGCTCGTACAACCTGGTGAAGTCGTCGCTTCGGTGCCCGATGACCGGTCCGGACATGGCGGCCACAACCGCCGGCGGGACCTGCGTCGGGCCTGGGATCATTAAGTACTGCTTATCTTTCATTGAAGCCTTCGCTCCCTTTTCCAAATTTAAAACCTCCCGCCCTTTACGTAAAATAGGGACGAGAGGTTTTTCTCCCGCGGTGCCACCCTAGTTGACAGTTAAACAATTAACTGCCCCCTCGAGGATTTGCTAACGGAAATCCCGTGCCCACCTATTTTGGTCGTGAGTCTTTGGTCGTTAGTCGTTGGTGGTGTTTATTGCTCATTTAATCAACCATTAACCACCAAGAACCTACCACCAACAACCATTTCAGCGGGCCCCCTTCGGAGCGCTCCTTCACCAGCAGCCTTACTGGTTTGCACCAACCACCAGCTCTCTGCGAAGGGCAGGCTGGCTACTCCTCTCCTGCATTGGGTTTGCCGATCAGCTTTCTTAAATATATACTACAAAAAGTTTTTTTAGGCAATACTTTTTTTGACCATTTCCAGAAAATATTTATGGAGGCGTCCGTCCGCAGTCAGCTCCGGGTGAAAAGCGGCGGCCAGAAAGGGGCCTTCCCGGGCGCAGACAATCTTTCCTGCGTGGCGGGCCAGGACTTCCACGCCGGCCGCCACCTCCAGGATGTAAGGCGCCCGGATAAAAACCGCCCGGAACAATTCTTTGCCCAGAGCGGGTATTTCCAGATCCTCCTCAAAGCTATCCACCTGCCGGCCGTAGGCGTTCCTCCTGACCTTCATATCCATCAGCCCCAGCCTCGGCTGTTCCGAACCTTCAATTTCCCTGGCCAAAAGAATCATCCCGGCGCACGTGCCAAATATCGGCATTCCCCTCTCGCCCAGCGATTTTACCGGTTCAAAGAGGCCGTAATCGATCATTAGCTTTCCTATGGTTGTGCTTTCCCCGCCGGGGATAATCAGTCCGTCTATTTCCGCCAGTTGCTCCGGCCTGCGGATCTGGACGGATTCCGCCCCGCAGCCGGCAAGCGCCTGCTGGTGCTCCCGAAAAGCGCCCTGCATGGCCAGTACTCCGATCAGCATTAACTCACCAGCCCCTGTCCTGCATCCTTTGCTCGGGGGCGATGGCGGCTATCTCCAGGCCGGGCATTGCTTCGCCCAGATCTTTGGATACCTCTGCCAGTACCTTGGGATCGTTGTAATGAGTCGTCGCGGCCACGATCGCCCTGGCGCGGGCGGCCGGGTTCTTGGATTTAAATATTCCCGACCCGACGAAGATGCCGTCGGAGCCCAACTGCATCATCATGGCCGCGTCCGCCGGGGTGGCGATGCCGCCCGCGGCAAAGTTGACCACCGGGAGCCGGCCGGCTTCCGCTACCTGAACAACCAGTTCGTAGGGCGCGCCCATTTCTTTGGCCGCGGCCGGCAATTCTTCCCGGGGCATGTTCTGCAGGCGCCTGATTTCCGCCATCAGCAGGCGCATGTGGCGCACTGCCTCCACTACGTTGCCCGTTCCGGGCTCCCCTTTTGTCCTGATCATCGCCGCTCCTTCCGCAATGCGCCGCAGAGCCTCGCCCAGGTTGCGCGCTCCGCAGACAAAGGGCACCTTGAAAGCGTGCTTGTTGATATGGTACTGCTCGTCGGCCGGGGTAAGCACTTCGCTTTCGTCGATATAATCCACCCCCAGCTCCTCTAAAATTTGCGCCTCCACGAAGTGGCCGATGCGGACCTTGGCCATCACCGGGATGGTCACCGCGTCCATGATTTTTAAAATTATCGTCGGGTCTGCCATCCGCGCCACGCCGCCGGCCGCCCGGATGTCCGCCGGCACCCGCTCCAGAGCCATCACGGCGCACGCCCCCGCCTCCTCGGCGATCCTGGCCTGTTCGGGGGTGGTCACGTCCATGATGACGCCCCCTTTGAGCATTTCCGCCAATCCCTTTTTAACAGTCCAGGTTCCCGTTTCACCCATGTTCCTTTCCCCCAATTTTTTTAGCTTAGCATAATTTTAACGCAGACAGGGATCGAAAACAACTATTCTTCACCAATTCTGGCCAGGGCCACGACCTTATCGTTTTCGCCGGTCCGCATCAACGTTACCCCCTGCGTTGCTCTCCCCTGGGTGGGAATTTCGCTGGCCCGCATGCGGATAACAATTCCTTCGCGGGAAACGAGCATTATTTCCTCGTTTTTTCCGATCAACTGCAGTCCGATCACGAACCCGTTTTTGGGCGTTACCTTCATGTTGATGATCCCTTTTCCGCCACGCGCGGTCAGGCGGTACTCTTCTATGGGGGTGCGCTTCCCGTAGCCGTTTTCCGTGACGGCGAGAACGCCGGCCCCCTCTCTGACCAGGTCGACGCCGATTACTTCGTCGTCTTCCTGAAGGGTAATCCCCCTCACGCCGCGGGAAGCCCTCCCGTGCGGCGTCACCTGGTCCTCCCGGAAGCGGATGGCCATGCCCTTTTTCGTGCCGAGCAGCACCTCCCGGTTTCCGTCGGTAAGCAGCACCTCTTTTAATTCGTCCCCCGGATCCAGGTTGATGGCGATGATGCCGTCCCGCCTGATGTTTTCGAAATATTCCAGGCCGGTTTTCTTTACGACCCCCCGCCGCGTCGCCATGAGCAGGTAAAGCCCCGGCCGGTAGGCCGGCACGGAAATGATGGCCGTTATTTTTTCTTCACCGGTAACGGGAAGCAGGTTGACGATCGCCGTACCCTTTGCCTGGCGGCCGGCTTCCGGAATTTCGTGCACCTTTAGCCGGTATACCTTCCCTTTATTAGTAAAAAACAGCAGGTAGTTGTGCGTTGTGGTGACAAACAAGTGCCTGACGTAATCCTCCGCTTTGGTGGCCATCCCGGTCACGCCGCGGCCGCCTCTTTTCTGACGGCGGTAGGTTTCCAGCGGGATCCTTTTGATGTACCCCTGGTCCGTTACGGTAATCACCACGTCTTCTTCGACAATCAAATCTTCTTTTTCAATTACTTCGTCTTCGTAGACAATTACCGTCCTCCGGGGGTCGGCAAACTTTTCCTTGATCTCCAGAATTTCTTTTTTAATCACACCGTAAATTTTTCCCTCGTCAGCCAGGAGATCGCTTAAATATTTTATTTTCTCCCGGAGTTCCCGGTGTTCCTGGTCGACCTTCTCCCTTTCCAGGCCGGTCAGGCGCTGAAGCCGCATGTCCAGGATGGCGTCGGCCTGCTTCTGGGACAGTTCGAATTGCGTCATCAGCGCCTTGCGGGCAATCTCTACCGTGCGGGACGAACGGATCATGTTGATCACTTCATCGATATGATCAAGAGCGATGCGCAGTCCTTCCACGATGTGAAGGCGCTCCCGGGCTTTTTCCAGGTCAAACTGCGTTCTTCTGGTGACGACTTCTTTCTGGTGTTCCAGGTAGTGCAGGAGCAACTCGCGCAGGTTCAACACTTCCGGCTTTCCTTTGACCAGCGCCAGCATAATGGCGCCGAAGGTCTCCTGCACCTGCGTGTGCTTGTAAAGCTGGTTCAGCACCACCTGCGGGTTGACGTCCCTTCTTACCTCAATGACCACTCTTACGCCGTGCCGGTCCGATTCGTCCCGTAAATCCGTAATGCCGTCAATTTTCTTTTCTTTGACCAGTTCGGCAATTTTTTCCACGAGGCGGGCCTTGTTCACCATGTAAGGAATTTCGTTGATAATAACGGCCACTTTGCCGCCGCCCATTTTTTCGAAAGTTGCCCGGGCGCGCATCTTGATTACGCCCCGCCCTTTTTGATAGACCTCCCGCAGGCCGGCGCCGCCGACGATCACTCCCCCTGTGGGAAAATCCGGCCCTTTGATCACGCGCAGGAGATCGTCGACGGTTGCTTCCGGGTTGTCAATAAGTGTAACAACCCCGTCGACGACTTCCCCCAGATTGTGGGGGGGAATATTGGTGGCCATCCCTACGGCTATCCCCGAGGAGCCGTTAATCAAAAGGTTCGGGAGCCGGGAAGGCAGGACAACGGGTTCCTCCGTGGTTCCGTCGTAGTTGGGGAGAAAGTCAACCGTGTTCTTTTCGATATCCGAGAGCATGAACAGGGTAATCCTGGCCATGCGCGCTTCGGTGTAGCGCATTGCCGCCGGGGCGTCTCCGTCCAGCGAACCGAAGTTGCCGTGTCCGTCAATCAGCGGGTACCGGCAGGAAAAGTCCTGGGCAAGGCGCACCAGGGCGTCGTAAACGGCTACGTCGCCGTGCGGATGAAATTTTTGCAGGACGTAGCCGACGATATTGGCGCTCTTCCGGTGCGGTTTGTCCGGGGTCATCCCCAGTTCGTGCATGCCGTAAACAATCCGGCGGTGCACCGGCTTCAGTCCGTCCCGGACGTCGGGGAGAGCCCGCCCGACAATCACGCTCATTGCGTAGTCCAGGTAGGAATGCTTCATCTCTTCGTTTATGTCGATGGGAACTACCTTTCCGATTTCTACGGCCAAACTAAACTTCTCCCTCCGTGATTCCGATGAAAATCAATTTAAAATGACCCTATACGTCCAGGTTGCGGACGAAGAGGGCGTTTTCCTGGATGAAGTCACGCCGCGGCTCCACCTGGTCGCCCATCAGCATGGAGAACAGCATGTCGGCTTCGATGGCGTCTTTTAAAGTTACCTGCAACATAGTTCTTTTTTCAGGGTTCATGGTGGTCTCCCAAAGCTGCTCGGGGTTCATTTCCCCCAGGCCTTTGTACCGCTTGATAACCACGCCGTTTCTGCCAACATTCTGCAGTAAACTTTCCAGTTCGGCGTCACTGTAAGCGTAGTGGGACGTTTTTCCTTTAATTACCTGGTAAAGCGGCGGCTGGGCGATGAAAACGTACCCTGCCTCGATTAACTGCCGCATGTACCTGTATAAAAAGGTGAGCAGCAGTG
>JBFLZY010000032.1:0-28554 GCA_040755975.1 Bacillota bacterium
GAGCAGCGCTGGGTACCCATGTCCGGAGTGGATAAGCGCTGAAAGCATCTAAGCGCGAAGCCCACCCCAAGATCAGGTTTCCCACCCGGCACTCAACTTTCCGTACCGGAAAGGGGATGTTAGTGTACTACGTTTATGTCTTAGTCAACGAAAAAGGCCAGAGTTACACCGGATATACCGCAAACTTAAAGGAGCCAGGGTAAATCTGTTGCCACCCGTGGCTGCAAGTGGGAGTTAGTCTACTACGAGGCATACAAAGCCGAAAAAGACGCCCGCTTACGGGAGCATCAGTTGAAGAAGTCCGGTCAGGCCCGCAGGTGGCTAAGGGAACGAATTGCTAACAGTCTCTCTCCTGGCAAGGAAAGTTGAGTGCCGGGGTAAGACCCCTGGTAGACGACCAGGTTGATAGGCCGGGCGTGTAAGCGCAGCAATGCGTTGAGCGGACCGGTACTAATCGGTCGAGGGCTTGACCATAATGGTGGTTGGTGGTGAGTGGTTGGTCGTTGGGGGGACTCCCGCGGCCGACCCATCGCTGTGAAGTTTTGAAGGAACAACCAACGACTAAAATTTCCGGTGACCATGCCGGAGGGGAAACACCCGTTCCCATTCCGAACACGGCAGTTAAGCCCTCCAGGGCCGATGGTACTGGGGGTTTAGCCCCCGGGAGAGCAGGTCGTTGCCGGAAAGCTTTTCAAGCAAGCCCCGCGCTCAAAACGTGCGCGGGGCTTGCTGTGTTTAAATTGCCCAATTGCCAGGATGTGTATTTCTGTTTATAATTAATGTGAGATTATTTCCATGGTAAATCTCCGGGAATGATAATTCAGAGGCTGGGCGGTTGTGAGCAGGCAAAGACAGGATCTGGGCAGGCTGGGCGAGGACCTGGCCGCCTCCTATTTGAAAGAAAAGGGCTACCGGTTGCTGGCGCGCAATTATCGTTGCCGCCTGGGTGAGATAGACATAATTGCCCTGGATGAAAATGTCCTGGTCTTCATTGAGGTTCGCTGCCGCAGTTCCGACCGATTCGGTCTCCCCCAGGAAAGTGTGCAGTGGCCCAAACAGACTAAGGTGCGCAAAATTGCCCTGCATTATCTAAAAACCGCCGGGCCAAAGTTCGCTGCGCCGGTGCGCTTTGATGTCCTGGCTTTGCTTTTTGACCGTGACCACCGGCTCCGCCGGCTGGAGCATATTGAAAACGCGTTTTGAAACTTCCGAAAAAATTAAAAAGGATTTCAGGGTGAGCTTGGATGGCGCCTTTTTGAAAGGTTTTAAATTTTTTATTTGATCCCCCTTGATAAAATTAATTAAAAGTGGTAATAATATAGTTAAGGTTAGTTAAGGTCAAAGTCAATCATATTTTAGCTGGCAGAAAGTTATTTTCAGAGGAGTTGCATATGGGAACATTCGTTCCCGCCATAAAGCATGAAAATCGTAAGCTTGCCGTCCGTTTTGCCAGGAGCGACATATGCGAAGGGCCGGTAACGAGACACGGCGAAGGTGAGGCCAGCGAACCGGCAGCGCAAAACGCGCAGATACCACTATGCACAAGTGCTAACAGTAATCGCTGGTCAGCCTGGTCAGGCTAAAAAACTAACATATCGTGCGCATTTTGTAGCGCTGCTTGGTTCGCTCTGAACCAAGCCGATGTCTCGTCGGCCCGAAGCATCGGAGCGACGGCAAACGGACAGCAAGCCAGGAGCTATTTTCGAGGGAGGTAGGGGTGCTTGCCGAATATATCGCAGTTAATCGAAAGCCACTTAAAAAAATTGCTGGCCCAAAGCAACGGTTTAATTGAAATTCAACGCAACGAAATGGCCGAAAAGTTTAACTGCGTCCCGGCGCAGATAAATTACGTCCTGGCCACCCGTTTTACCATTGAACACGGCTTTCTGGTGGAAAGCCGCCGCGGAGGCGGCGGTTATATCCGCATTGTCAAGCTGCCCTTAAGCCGGGAGGTAGAGCTTGGCGCTTACCTTTGCGGGCTCATCGGCACCGAGATTTCGCAGCAGAGAGCGCAGGGCATTATCAAGCGGATGTTGGAAGAGGGACTGATCACCGGGCGGGAAGCCGGCCTGATGAACGCCGCCGTTAACCGGGAGGTTTTGCGCGTGGGGCTGCCGGCGCGCGACCAGTTGCGCGCCGGTATTTTGAAGGCGATGATCATGACCCTTTTAAGGAATAATAATGGCAGAGGTGGGGAACGTGGAGTGTGAGCGCTGTCACCAACGGCCGGCGACAGTCCATTTAACGGAAATAATCAATAATCAAAAGCGTACCATGCGTTTGTGCGAGCAATGCGCGCGGGAAGTGCAGGCCGAAAGCCTGGGCTTCTTCCCGCAGATGAACCTGCACAATTTTCTGGCCAGTCTTTTGCACAATGAATTCGGCGCCCCGGTTTTCGGCCAGGCGGTGATCCCCGAGCGCTCCCGGTGTCCTGTTTGCGGGATTACGGAGGGGCAGTTCGCCAAAAAGGGACTTTTGGGCTGCGCGGATTGTTACCATAATTTTGGCGACCGGCTGGAGCCCGTGTTAAGGCGCATTCACGGCACAAACCGGCATACCGGCAAAGTCCCCCGCCGCACGGGCGGAAAAGTGCGCGTGACCAACCAGATCGAGCGCCTGAAGGCAAAATTGAAAGAGGCGATCAGACGGGAAGAGTTTGAACTGGCAGCCCAGCTCCGCGATAAAATCCGGGAACTGGAAAAGGAGCTCTAGGAGAGGGGGTTTTAATGATGGCTTTAAAGCGAACCGTAAACGAGGCCCACAGCCGCTGGATGGATGGGCAAGGCGCGGAGGCCGACATAGTGATCAGCAGCCGCATCCGGGTGGCCCGGAACCTGACGAACTTGCCTTTTCCGCATTTATTGACGCAGGAACAGGCGGAGCAGGTGATCTACGCGGTAAAGGGGGCCGTCGAAAAGCGTTCGCTCGCAGAGAAAATCGGGACGTTGGAATTGACCCGGATGAGTGAATTGACCCCCGTGGAAAGGCAGATACTAGTAGAAAAACACCTGATCAGCCCGGATCTTTTGGAAGATTACCAGAAAAAAGCCGTCGTCCTGCGGGATGACGAAGTGATCAGCATAATGATCAACGAAGAAGATCACTTAAGGATTCAGTGTCTTTTGCCCGGCCTGCAACTGAGCGAAGCCTGGGAGCTGATCGATCGCCTGGACGATGAACTGGAGGCCACCCTGGACTACGCTTTCGATGAACGGCTGGGTTACCTGACGGCCTGTCCCACGAATGTGGGCACGGGGATGCGCGCTTCCGTTATGCTGCATTTGCCCGGGCTGGTGCTGGTCAAGCAAATTAAAAGCGTTCTGGCCACGGTGGCCAAACTGGGCCTGACCGTGCGCGGACTTTACGGTGAAGGCACCGAAGCTTCCGGCAACCTTTTCCAGGTATCGAACCAGGTTACCCTTGGCCTTACCGAGGAAGATATTATCACCAACCTGTTATCGGTTACCCGGCAGTTGATCAGCCAGGAGCGTTCGGCGCGCGAGGCCCTGCGTAAAGAAAGCCGCGAGCAGCTGGAGGACCGCGTGGGCCGGGCCTACGGCTTGTTGAAGCACTCCCGGCTGATGTCATCGGAAGAGGCCATGCGCCTGTTGTCCGATTTAAGGCTGGGGATAGATCTGGGGATTATTAAGAATATCCCGTCCAACCTGGTCAATGAATTGATCGTGCTGATCAGACCGGCCTTTTTGATTAAAACGGTGGGCAAGGATTTGACCCCCTTTGAACGGGACGTGTACCGCCCGCAGTTGATTCGCAAGAAGCTGTCGGCCGCCCAGCAGACGTGAAAAAAGCAGGAATTGAGGGTTAGGGATTAGGAAATAGAGATTGGGGATTGGACTCCAATGCCGCTTTTAGCGGCGTCAACAGAGGATGAAGAGATTTTAATTTTTTTGGAGGTGTTTGATTAATGTTTGGCCGTTTCACCCAACGTGCTCAGAAAGTTTTATACCTTGCCCAGGAAGAGGCCAGGCGGCTTAATTATCCTTACGTCGGGACCGAGCACCTGCTCCTGGGCCTGATCCGCGAAGGAGAAGGGGTGGCCGCGAAGGCTTTGGGTTCTCTAGGCATCGAAACTGAAAAGGTAAGGTCGATGGTTGAAGAGATGGTGGAGAAAGTCCAGGGGCCCGTGCCCGCGGAGATGACCTTGACGCCGCGCGCCAAACGCGTTCTCGAGCTGGCCGTAGACGAGGCGCGCCGGATGGGGCACAACTACGTCGGCACCGAGCACCTGCTCCTGGGCCTGATCCGCGAAGGAGAAGGGGTGGCCGCGCAGGTGCTCACCTCCCTGGGGGCGGATGCCGACAAGGTGCGCCAGGTAGTTTTGCAGATGCTGGGCGGCGTGCCCCTGGCCGGCCAGCCCCAGGCGGCGAAAGCCAGGGCGACGAATACCCCGGTGCTGGACCGCTTCGGGCGGGACTTGACCGCCCTGGCCGCTGAGGATAAGCTTGACCCGGTGGTGGGCCGGGAAAAGGAAATCGAGCGCGTGGTCCAGATCTTAAGCCGCCGGACCAAGAACAACCCGGTGCTGATCGGCGAGCCCGGCGTGGGTAAAACCGCTATCGCACAAGGGCTGGCCCAGCGCATTGTCGCCGGAAACGTGCCGGAAGTGCTGCTGAACAGGCGGGTGGTTACCCTGGATCTGGCTTCCATGGTCGCCGGCACGAAGTACCGCGGCGAGTTTGAAGAAAGAATTAAAAAAGTGATTGACGAGATCATCAAAGCCGGGAACATCATCGTCTTTATCGACGAATTGCACACCATCATCGGCGCCGGGGCGGCGGAAGGGGCGATCGACGCGGCCAACATTTTAAAGCCCGCGCTGGCCCGCGGCGAACTGCAATGCATCGGCGCCACCACCCTGGATGAGTACCGCAAGCACATCGAGCGCGACCCGGCGCTGGAGCGCCGCTTCCAGCCAATCATGGTGGAAGAGCCCACGGTGGAGGAGACCATCGCGATCTTAAGGGGGCTGCGGGATAAATACGAGGCGCACCACCGGGTGCGGATTACCGACGAAGCGCTTAAATCCGCCGCCCGCCTGTCCGATCGCTACATTACGGACCGGTTTTTGCCCGACAAGGCCATCGACTTGATTGACGAGGCCAGCTCCCGGGTGCGGCTGCAGGCCTTTACCGCCCCGCCGAATATAAAAGAAATGGAAAAGCGGTTAGAGGAGATTAACAAAGAAAAAGAAGCGGCGGTGAACAACCAGGAGTTTGAAAAGGCCGCCCAGTTGAGAGATCAGGAACAGCAGCTGAAAAAGGAACTGGAAGCTACCAGAGAAGCCTGGCGGACCCAAAAAACCGGCGAGGAACTGGTGGTCAACGAAGAAGACATCGCCCAGATCGTCAGCAGCTGGACGGGCATCCCGGTGAAAAAGCTGGCCGAAGAAGAATCCGCGCGGCTCATGCGTCTTGAGGAGATCCTCCACGAGCGGGTGGTCGGCCAGGACGAGGCCGTGGAAGCCGTTTCCCGGGCGGTGCGCCGGGCCCGGGCCGGATTGAAAGACCCCAGGCGGCCGGTCGGTTCCTTTATCTTCCTGGGGCCCACCGGGGTGGGGAAAACCGAGCTGGCCAGGGCGCTGGCCGAAGCCCTCTTTGGAGACGAAGACGCCCTGGTGCGCCTGGACATGAGCGAATATATGGAAAGGTTTGCCGTCTCGCGCCTGGTGGGCGCTCCGCCGGGATACGTGGGCTACGAGGAAGGCGGCCAGCTGACCGAAGCGGTGCGCCGGAAGCCTTATACCGTGGTGCTGCTGGACGAAATTGAAAAGGCCCACCCGGACGTCTTTAATATCCTCCTGCAGGTGCTGGAAGACGGACGCCTGACCGACGCCAAGGGACGCACGGTCGATTTCCGGAACACGGTGATCATCATGACCTCCAACGTGGGTGTGCACCTGCTCCGCAAAGAGGGGACGATGGGCTTCCGCACCGAGGTCGACCAGCAGGCCAGTTACGAAAAAATGAAGGCAAAGGTAACGGATGAACTGAAGCGCACCTTCCGGCCGGAATTTTTAAACCGGATTGACGAAATCATCGTTTTCCACTCCTTGAGCGCCGAACACATTAAGGAAATCGTCGGTTTAATGCTCAAAGACGTGGCGAAGCGGATGAAGGAAAACGAGATTGAAATCGAAGTTACCGAAGCGGCCAAAGAAGTCCTCGCCAAAGAAGGTTTTGACGAAACTTACGGCGCGCGGCCCCTGCGCCGGGCCATCCAGCGCCAGGTGGAAGACCTTCTTTCCGAGGAACTCCTGCGCGGCAAAATTGCCCGCGGCGACAAGGTCATAATCGACGCCCGGGACGGCAGGATCATCACCTCCCGGGCCGGGGAAGAGCCGGCGAAGCAGGCGGCCACAACAGCCGCCAGCGCGTAAATGAGAAGTGGGATGTGAGAAGTTGGAGGTGGGATTTTTAAAATCTCACTTCTCACCTCCCGCCTCTCACCTCTCGATTGCCTGGTTCGCTTAAGAGCCAAGCCGCTGTCTCGTCGGCCCGAAGCATCGGAGCGACGGCAAACGAACGGCGGGCAAAGGACTATTTTCAGGTTAGGAAACAAGGGCAACTATGTGCGTCCCCGGTTAACTGAATACGTACGATAATAAAGCCTCCCGCCGGTCTTGCCGAATAATACTTGTGACGGCACTGCCCAGGTGTTATAATTGAACCTGGAGAGAGTCAACTGCCGGGGAGGCAAATAATGGCCGGAAAAACCCGCTTTTTCTGCCAGGAATGCGGCCACCAGTCTTTTCGCTGGTTGGGCCGCTGCCCTGGCTGCGGGGCCTGGAATACGCTGGTGGAAGAGGCAGAACATTACCCGGGCAAAAGCGCCCGCACCCAGCCCGGGCCCGTGCAAATCCATTCCCTTGCCGAAGTTGCCGAGAATGAAGCGCCCGTCTTTCCCACCGGCATCGCGGAGCTGGACCGCGTGCTGGGGGGCGGGGTGGTTCCTGCTTCGCTCGTTTTACTGGGGGGTGATCCGGGAATCGGCAAGTCCACCCTGCTGCTCCAGGCGGCCGAAAGGGTAAGCAGGACGGGACGGCGGGTTCTCTACGCTTCCGGCGAGGAGTCGCTCCAGCAGATCAAAAAGAGAGCTTCCCGTTTGCAAATCGCGAGTCCCGAGTTATACCTCGTTTTTGAAACGGAAATCAACCGTCTGGAGCAAACTATTCTCGATTGCGCTCCCTTCATGGTCATCATTGATTCTATTCAAACCGCCTTGAACAGCGAATTTGCTTCTGCTCCCGGCAGCGTCGGCCAGGTGCGGGAATGTACGGCCCAGTTAATGCGCCTGGCCAAAAAGCAAGGAGCCAGTATTTTTATAGTTGGTCACGTAACCAAGGAAGGCCTTCTGGCCGGGCCGCGCCATCTCGAGCATATTGTCGACACCGTGCTCTACCTGGAAGGGGAAAGGCACCAGTCTTTTCGCCTCCTGCGCGTAATCAAAAACAGGTTCGGCTCGACCAATGAAATTGGCGTTTTTGAAATGACCGAAAACGGACTGGTGGAAATAAAAAATCCTTCGGCCCTTTTTTTAGGGCAACATTTGCACGGGGCGCTGCCGGGCTCGGTGGTGGTGCCGACCCTGGAGGGGACCAGGCCGCTGCTGGTAGAAATCCAGGCTCTGGTATCGCCAACGGCATTTGGCACACCCCGGCGCATGACCGCCGGGGTTGATTATAACCGGGCGGTTTTAATTGCCGCCGTTTTGGAGAAACGGGCGGGCTGCTGTCTGGGGAGTTTTGACGCTTACGTAAACGCCGTGGGCGGGGTCCGGGTAATCGAGCCGGCGGCGGACCTGGGCATCGCTTTGGCGCTGGCGTCCAGTTTACGCGATGTGCCCGTGGACCCGGGGCTGGTGATCATGGGCGAGATCGGCCTCACCGGGGAAGTAAGGCCTGTCGCCGGCGTACGGAAAAGGCTTAAGGAGGCGGCCCAGCTGGGTTTTGCGCGCTGTCTTTTGCCCGCCGCCGATCTGCTCCGGGTGAACGCTGCCGAAGCGGGGATCGAAATGATCGGTGTGGAAACGCTGCCGGAAGCAATTGCGAAAGTTTTATAGGAGTGGGGAGTTAGCCTTGAGAGAAGATAGAACGGAAGACAGATTGATGAAGATGCTGCGCGCCGTGGCTCCCGGCACCCCGTTGCGGGAAGGGCTGGAAAATATTTTAAGGGCCAACACGGGCGCCTTGATTGTTCTGGGCGATGGTCCGGAGGTAATGGAGATCGCCGAGGGCGGTTTTGCCGTCAACGCCGAATTCACCCCCGCCAATTTGTACGAACTGGCCAAAATGGACGGGGCCATTATTTTAAGTGCGGACGCCAAACGTATTTTAGCCGCTAACACGCAACTGATCCCCAACCTGAGCATCCCTTCCACCGAAACGGGTATCCGGCACCGCACGGCGGAGCGGGTGGCCAGGCAGACGAACGCCCTGGTTATTTCCATTTCGCAGCGCCGCAGCGTGGTGACGATTTACAAGGGAAATTTGAAATACGTCTTGCGCGATCTGGGAGTTATTCTGGCCAAGGCCAACCAGGCCGTCCAGACCCTGGAAAAATACCGCACCGTTCTGGACAAAGTGATTACCGACCTGGGCATTTTGGAGTTTGAGGACGCCGTTACCCTTTTTGATGTGGCCAGGGCGATTCAGCGCGTCGACATGGTCATGCGGGTGGTCGGCGAGATCGAGAGATACGTCAGCGAATTGGGCACGGAGGGCCGTTTGATCACCATGCAGATGGAGGAACTGGTGACCAACGTCGAGCCGGAGGGATTATTGATTATCCAGGATTACGCCATTGCGGGGGAAGACAAGACTCCGCAACAGATTCTGGCGATGATTAACAGCTGGCCGGCGGAAGACCTGCTGGATCTCACGCTTATTGCCCGCGCACTCGGTTATCCCGGAAATTCCAATATCTTAGACCACAGCGTTTATCCCCGCGGTTACCGCATTTTAAATCAAATTCCCCGCCTTCCTCTGCCGGTGATTGAAAATATGGTCAGGCAGTTTGGCACGCTGAAAAACATTTTAAAGGCAACCATCCAGGAGCTGGACGACGTGGAGGGCATCGGCGAAGCCCGGGCGCGCTCCATTAAAGAAGGCCTGGCCCATTACCGCGAGCAGCTCTACCAGGAAAGACATATTTGAATCTAAGCAAGGTTGTAAATGCCGAGTATTTTTAGTTGCTTTTGTTCTTTCAGGAGGATGTCGTAGAGGTTTAAGTCAAGAAGGTTGCATAAGGCGGCGAGGTAGAAAAGCAAGCGTCCAATAGCGGTTTCCACGGCGTCGCGACAATCGTCGCACATTTCCCCAAGCAGGTGAGAGTCAAGAAATTTTTTTAAGTCGGCGAGAGAAACGTCGGAGGGAATTTCTTTTTTTCCGGCCTGAATTTTCAAACAACCACAGCCAGTTACCGTTCTGATCACAACTCTGTTTAGTCTGGCGTTTGCCTCTTGAATCTGGGAGAGGACGTCCAGCACGCTCCGGTTGCAGATAAGCACTTCGGAAACCGTGTTTTGAAAGTCGTCGTAGATAAAGTTTTTGATCAAAACGGCTCCACCCCTCGTCTAAATTTGTACTTGCTGTAATTATACAAGGGGGGTGCTTGTCCTGTCAAATGTTTTGCGCGAGTCAAGGGGGAAATGAAAAAGTTGGGGAATAAAAATTAGATATTGACACCAGTTGTCAGGTATGATAAAATCTTCGTTTATTTGACAAAGGTAATAAAATATGTTATAGTAGTAGCGGCAGTTTAGTTAGGGAAGTTTAGTTAAAGGGGGTCCGGCGTTGTTTAAGGTAGGCGATCGGGTTGTGTACCCTATGCACGGGGCAGGCATTATTGAAGCCATTGAGGAGAAGGAAGTGCTGGGCGAAAGGAAGCAGTATTACGTTTTACACTTCCCGGTAGGCGACATGAAGGTCATGATTCCCTGTGCGACCTGCAAAGAAGCAGGCCTGCGGGAAGTGATCGGCAAGGATGGGGTACAAAAGGTATTCCGGATCCTCAAAGAAAATGGTTCCACCATGTCGTCCAACTGGAACCGGCGCTACCGTGCCAACCTGGAAAAAATTAAAACAGGGGATATTTACGAAGTGGCCGAAGTGGTCCGCAATCTTATCCAGCGCGAAAAAGAAAAAGGCCTGTCCTCCGGGGAAAGAAAAATGCTCCAGAACGCCCGCCAGATTCTCGTCAGCGAACTGGCCCTGGCCATCGAAACGGAGGAAGAAAAAGCAAAATTGCTCGTTGATGACGCTTTGGCCTGAGCTATTCAGCAGTACGTCGGGTTACCGGCGTATATTTTTTTATAAAAGGCAAATTTCGCCAATTTTTAGGTTGAATTGTATACCGGCTTGGCCATATAATATAAGTTAAGTTGAAGGGGGAGGTGAAGAAATGGTTAAAAAAATTATTTTTTTTGTTTTGGTGATTGGGTTTGCGCTGGCCGGATTTTACGGCGCGTTTCAATTTTTTCAGACCGGGATTATCTCCATTCCCGCCAGTTGGGCTCAGCTGCGGATCGGTATTCTGGCTTTGGGCTCTTTAATCGGGATCGTTGCCGGGTTATTGCTGGCGCCGTTGATCATCCGGGGGGCCGGCGTACTGACTGCTTTTCTCGAACAGTTCCTGCAAAAAACCCCGCTCCAGGATCTGTTCATGGGAGCGGCGGGTTTGATTGTCGGTCTTATTATCGCTAATTTATTAAGCCCGATCTTATTCGTTATGGGTCTTCTGGGCAAAGTCGCCTGGGTGCTGCTGACCATCTTGCTTGGTTACCTGGGCGTCAGCATCGCGGTCAAGAAAAAAGAAGAAATTATCGGCTTGTTTGGAAACCTGCGCCTGGGCAAAGAAAAAACTTTCAAGGGAGAGAAAAAGCAGGGCGACCGTTTTAAGGTTCTCGACACAAGCGTGATCATTGACGGCCGGATTGCTGACTTGTGCGAAAGCGGCTTTATCGAGGGGACGCTGCTGGTGCCGGCCTTCGTTTTAGAAGAGTTGCGGCACATTGCCGACTCGGAAGATGTTTTAAAGCGCAACCGCGGACGGCGCGGCCTGGATATATTAAACGGTATGCGCAAGAGCACGAAGGTAAAGGTGCAGATCTACGACAATGCCCGCGGGCTTGAAGAAACGGGCGAGGTCGATACGAAACTGGTCAAAATGGCGCAGCGGCTCGGCGCCAAAATCATTACCAACGACTTCAACCTCAATAAAGTGGCCGAACTGCACGGTGTGGGGGTGCTCAATATCAACGAGCTGGCCAACGCCGTCAAGCCCGTGGTGCTGCCTGGCGAGGAAATGCAGGTCCAGGTCATCAAAGACGGCAAGGAAACGGGCCAGGGAATTGCCTACCTTGACGACGGCACCATGATCGTCGTCGACGGCGGGAAAAGGTACATCGGGCAAAGCATCAACGTTCTGGTCACCAGCGTTTTGCAAACGGCAGCCGGGCGGATGATTTTTGCCAAGCCGCGGCTGCCGGAACGGCGCGATGAACACGCCGGAACCAGGTACGACGAGGTTAACGCAGTTGGTTAGGGCTGTGGTGGTGGCCGCCGGCCGGAGCAGGCGGATGGGGGAGGGGATTGATAAGCTATTGCTACCCCTGGCCGGGCGGCCCGTCCTGGCCCATTCCCTGGCCGTCCTGGACGAATCCTCCTGGATCACCGAGTATGTCCTGGTGGTTAATACGCAGCAGGTAGCAAAATTTTTCGGGCTGGCCCGTGAGCAGTGGGGCTGCCGTAAGCTGGCCGGCGTTGTTCCCGGAGGGGAAACGCGCCGGGATTCGGTCTGGGAAGGGCTTAACGCTTTGCCGGAAGATACGCGGATTGTCGTCGTTCACGACGGCGCGCGCCCTTTTCTGCGCACCGGGTTTGTGGATCGGGTGGTTGCGGAGGCGGCGCGCTGGGGCGCCGCCACGCTGGCCGTTCCCGTCAGGGATACCGTGAAAAAGGTTGGCGCCGGCGGGTTCGTTTTAAATACCATTCCTCGGGAAACCCTCTGGCTTACTCAGACCCCCCAGGCCTTTTCCTTTCCCCTGCTGCGGGAAGCCCACCACAAGGCGAGGACAGAGCAAATAGCGGCTACGGATGACGCTTCTCTGGTAGAGGTGCTGGGCCGCCAGGTCAAGGTGGTGGAAGGCTCGTATCTGAACATCAAAATTACCACACCTGAAGATATGGTTTTGGCCCGGGCGATCGCGGCGCAGGTTGCGCAAGGTAAAGGCACAAAGGCATAAGGTAAAGAGCCTTTGTGCCTGATATTTTTTGAAGGAGTTCCTCATGGGAACGTTCGTTTCCACCATAAAGAGTGAAAAACCACCGGCTTGCCGTCCGTTTTGCCAGGAGCGACATATGCGAAGGGCCCGGTAACGAGACACGGGGCAGGTGAGGTAAACGAACCGGCAGGGCGAAACGCGCAGATACCACTATTCAGAAATGCTGAGAGTAATCGTGTTGGACCCCGGTAAAGTTAAAAAACTAACCTCTCGCGCGCATTTTGCAGCGCTGCCTGGTTCGCTCCGAACCAAGCCGCTGTCTCGTCGGCCCGAAGCATCGGAGCGACGGCAAAATCACGGCAAGCCGGGATCTATTTTCGAGGGAGTTCCTCAGGAGGGGGCGGAACGAGTAATGCGGGTTGGTTTTGGCTACGACGCTCACCGGCTGGTTGGCAGGCGAAAGCTCATTTTAGGAGGCGTGGAGGTTCCTTTTGAAAAGGGGCTGGCCGGCCACTCCGACGCCGACGTTTTAACCCATGCCATCATTGACGCCCTTTTGGGGGCGGCGGGAGCGGGCGATATCGGCCGGCATTTTCCGGATACGGATGACCGGTATAAAAACATTTCCAGCCTCATTTTATTGCACGCGGTGGGTCGCCTGCTGAAAGAGCGGCGGCTGGAGATAATCAATATTGATGCGTTAGTCGTGGCCCAGGCGCCGAAACTGGCCGGTTATTTGCCGGCCATGGAAGAAGCGATCACCCGCACCCTGGGCATTTCCGAGGGAAAAGTAAATATTAAAGCCACCACCACCGAGGGCCTCGGCTTCACCGGTTCCGGGGAGGGTATGGCCGCCTACGCGGTAGCGGCGTTGCAGGAGATGCAGGAGTGATTTCTTCGTGTTAAGATGAGATCCGGATTACTTCGTCAACCAGCAGGGGCATGATTTCTTCGGCCGGGCCCCGTAAAAAAATATCCGAAGAAAGCGCCCGTTCAGGGTTTACTTCGATGATCCTGGCGCCCGCGCGGCGGGCAAGGTACGGGATGCTGGCGGCCGGCTCCACTACGGCGGAGGTGCCGATCACCAGCGCCACCCGGCAGTTATGGGCTTCTTCGTGTGAGCGGGACAGGGCCGCCCAGGGAATCGGTTCGCCGAAAAAGACCGCGTCGGGTTTTAAAACGCCCCCGCAGCGGCAGTGAGGGGGTAGGGGATCTAAAATTACCTCTTCATTTGGATATTTATTCCCGCACTTTAAACAAACCACCTGCCGGTTGTTCCCGTGAAATTCAATGACGTTGGTATTCCCGGCTTCCTGGTGCAGGCCGTCCACATTTTGGGTAATGACGGCGCGCAGGTACCCCAGTTGTTCCAGCCTGGCCAGGGCAAGATGGGCGGGGTTCGGGCGCGCCTGCTGGATAACGTCTTTAAATTCTTTTAACATTTGCCAGACCTTGGCGGGATTCTGCCGGAACGCCTCAATAGTGGCGTACTCTTCCGGATCGTATTTTTCCCAAAGCCCTCCCATCCCCCTAAACGCCGGGATGCCGCTGGCCACGGAAATGCCTGCACCGGTCAGGGCGATGGTGCTGTTTTTGACGGCAACGATTTCCATCGCCGCGCTGCTTAAGAGCATGGATCTGTCCATCTTTTTTCACCTTCTCTTCATGATTTTTTCGTTACCCAGTCCTCCAGGTCGGCCAGCGAATTTTTGCCCCACCCAACAAAACTATGTTCGATGATGCCTTTCTCGTTGATTAAAAAGTCGGTAGGTATCCCTCTTACCTGGTACAGTTTGCCGGCTGTAAATTCGCTGTCCAGAAGGACGTTAACGGCAAGGTTATTTTTGCTTAAAAATTTTTTTAATTCCCCCGGGGGATCGCTCGAAACAAGGAGCAGTTCAAAATTATTTTGCCGCCATTTTTCCAGGTTTGGTTGCAACTGCAACACTTCCGTCACGCAGGGCCCTCACCCGCCGGAAAAAAAGAGCAGGGCTACTTTTTTGCCTTGAAAATCTTCTGGAAAAGCAACTTTTTTGTTGCTATTCAACTCGGGAAGTTTAAAGGAGGGGGCCTTTTCCCCGGGCTGCGGCCCCGGGGCGGGAGGTCCGAACCGGGCGCCGGCAGCCTTTTCTTTGGTTATTGTTTCTTTGGTTATTTCCGGAGAGGTTTCCCCGGTCTTTTCAGCGGGCGCTTTTTGTCCGCCGCAGCCGGCGATGAGAAGCAGGGCCAGCGCAAGGGCAAAGAACGCGGTAATTTTTCCGGGCATTTTTAACTGACTCCTTTCCTCGCCAAAAACAGATTTTTGCCTGCCTTTCGTCTGCCGTCGCTTAAAAAGCTTCGGGCCCGCGTAGCGCCGGCGTTGCCTCACGGGCCCCGGCGCGGCCGGCGGCGCTGAAAGTGAGCGCCCCGTTGGGGCAGGCCTTCGTGCAGGCCAGGCAGCGAATGCAGTCCGGACTGTTGGGCCGGTGGTAAACCGGAATATCCAGCGGGCAGCTTTTTCGGCAGGCGCAGCAATAGTTGCAGCGGCCGGCCGCCACTTCCAGGCGCCAGAGGCTGACCGGATTGAAAAGGCCGTAAAGCGCCCCTAAAGGACAGGCGGTCTGGCAGAAGGGCCGGTAAAGAAAGACCGTCGCGACCAGAAAAATCACCAGGATGGTCAATTTCCAGGTGAATAACGATCCCAGCAAGGCGCGCAGCTCCGGCCGGCCCAGGCCCAGCAGCAAACCAGCCTCCAGGGTGCCCGCCGGACAAAGGTACTGGCAAAAATAGGGAGCGCCCAGGCCGTTTTGACCGATCCAGACAACCGGCAACGTCACCGTTAAAATCAGGGTTGGATACTTCAGCCAGGTAAGGGGTCTGGGCAGGGAGTACTTTTTTAAACCCAATTTGGCGAGCAACTCCTGGATTAAGCCAAACGGGCACAGCCATCCGCAAACGAGACGCCCTGCCGCCGCTCCGGCCAGGGTAATTAACCCCAGGACGTAGAAAGAGAGGCGCGGGGTTGGTGAGGCCAGCAAAGACTGCAGCGAACCGACCGGGCAGGCGGCCACCGCCCCCGGGCAGGAGTAACAGTTTAAAAAAGGAACGCAAAGCTGCTTCACTTTTCCCTGATAAATTGTCCGGTTGACAAAACCCGCCAGGTAACTGTTGGCCAGGAGGGCGGAAGCCAGTTGGGTCAGGCGGCGTCCGGCATTCAGTTGCAGATTGTTCATGGATCGCTACCCGATCCCGATGCATTCTAAGCAGATGCGGATGGCCTTGGCCAGCACCTGCTCGGCTTCGCCGCGGGCAAACCCGGCGGCCAGCATGACCAGGCCGGCAAGCATCAGGATAACCGAGATCTTTCTGTTCATGGTTTTCGCGGCTCCCATCTTCAGGCAGGCTTGATTTAGAGGATTGCAATTGGTTAACGTTGTGATTGCATTATGATTATACTGTAACTTTATTTCGCCTTCAATAGCTGCGACCTTTTTTGATAAAGTCAACCCACCGTAGGATCTTTTAAAAACACTCCCGCCGTCTTCCAGAAAAACGAACAATATTTTCATCGTTTAAAAAGCCGGTACCAATACCCAATGAAAATAGTTTCTTCTTTTGGGCGGCGGCCTTGACTGCCACCCCGCAGGTGTTCGGCCGGGAACTACCGACGGGGCGGCTCCGGGGAACATGTACGCAAGGTAGGCATGCCCCGTCGGAAAGCTCATTTTACCACCTGCGGGGACCCCGGCCGTCAAGGCTTCCCTTCGGCGCCGCCCTTTTTTAAACCTCGGGGGCCCACCAAAGAACATGCCTAAAGGGCAAAAACCAGTGCTTTTAGTGTTTTCGTAAGGCTGGTCACGGGTCCTTTCAAGGCCGGTATGTTATCCAGCCTTTCCCGAAGCTCACCCTTTGCTTTCCTTTGCAAACGCAATACCTGCGGGCAAATCTTAATCGCCGCCTTGCCTAAGGGGGTCCTTTGGGCCAGGTATTTTTCTTTTATTTTTTCGCCGTTGCCTTTAATAACGCGCAGCCTGGCCATCTGGTCGGCGCCCTTTTTGCTCCAGCCGCCGGGCCGTCTGGATAGACGCGCTGATAATATGTGGCTGACGTGTCCCTCTGCACTGCACCCCTTTAGTTCACCGGGATATTTTTGGTATATTTCAATGCCTTCCCAATTGCTTTTGATGTACCGGCGGCATTCGGCAACGGCTTTCTTTTTGTGCTTCGAGGGGGCGTTTTCTTGTGCGTTTTTAAGGATTTGCTGGGCTCTTGGCAGGTCAAACCGCCGCAATGCTTCCCTTAGTTCTTCTTTTTTGTCCTTTTCTTTCCCCAGTGCTCTGACTATGTATTTTTCCAGGTGAAAACGGTCCAGCACGAAACAGGCTTTCGGCAAGACGGCCAGCCCTTTTTTGATCCAGGAGGCGCCGTCTCCAGCTACGTAGATCCTTTCTATCTTTTCTATGTCGTAGTTGCTCTCTATGTAGTCCCAAACCTCGAGCCACAAAAGTTCTATATCGGTGTACAGGCCGGAAAAGTAACGCACGTTTTTTAAGCGGTAACCGTTTCCCTTTGCTTCCCACCCCTCGTGAACGTAGATCAAGGGGATCTGCAATTTTTTCCCTTTTTGTCTGGCCACGTGGTCTTCGTCGGCTTCGATGTACAAAACCCGGACGATTTTCTTGCGGGGAACCCCGCCGGTGTTTTCCGTTTCTCTGGCAAAGTAGCTTCTTATTGCGTTCATTACCGTTTGGGCGCTCACGGCGGTTCCCGGGGCAGTTTTCTCCGGCTCCGCTCCGCTTTTGCGGTAGGATGTTTCGGTGGCTTTGGCGATTAACTCTGCCTTTAAGGCCGCATCAACCCGGGCGTGGGGGCCGTAGCCGGCCAGCCGGTCCACCAGGTGGGCGTATTCACCGGTTTCTTTGTTCCGGTAGTAGGTCCGGGAGTAGGTGACCAGGCCAAAGGGGGTAAGGATGTTTTTTTCTTCGGAGCTTCTTTGGACCACCCATCCTTTGCGTTCGCGGCGGTTTTCCTTTAGGTACTGGTCTGTCGCTTCCAGTACTTCCCGACAGATATTCTGCCCCAGTTTGTTTAGCTCTTTTTTGAGCTCCTGCTGGAAGGTGGGGTAGTCAATGCCACCTTCTAAAAAGCTTATGATTTTTTCGGCTACCTGCAGGAAATGATCCTTGAGATGTTGAATGAGATTCATGAAGGCCTCACCTCTTGGATACCGTTTTGGTGTCCGTTCCTGGAAGAACGGTGAGGTCTTCTTTCTACTTTCCGCCTCTTTTCCCCTGCTGGTGTCCTACGGTAATTTTACTATAACACCTTTTTTAATTTTCACCGGTATTGTCGCCGGGATCGTCTTCGGAAAAGGAACTGATCATTTCCAGGGCCTCCGGGAAGTTTTCTTCCGGCACCCAGATTTCCACGGCTACCACCGGCCCCATGATAATTTTCAGGTATTGATCGATCCCTTTGTATCTGCGCCGGGTGGGGATTCCCCCGCCTTCCAGGAGACCGCTGATCATTTCGGCTTCCAGATCGTTGTGGGCAGTAGTTAACTTTTTCCAGGCCATCTTCATCGCTGCCTTTGCCAGATCTTTGCACCGGCTGATTTTTCTGTTGGCCATAGTTTATCCTGTTTGCGGGCCTCTTGTCAAATACAAGGAATTCCGGGACGGGGGTAGAATAATTAGTAGAGAAGCTATTTAGCCGCGAATTTTTAGAGGGAAGGGTTAAAGATGACGGATGAACACATTTCTGAGCTAGGGACTACCGAAGAGGAATTGTACCGGCTGTTTAATGAAAGGGTTGCGACCGACAACCTCCGCAAGCATTGCCAGGCGACCAGGGCGATTATGGAAAAGCTGGCGGAGCGGCTGGGAGAAAACAAATTAATCTGGGGCTGGGCGGGCCTTTTGCACGACCTGGATTTTGAAGAAACCAAAGACGCCCCGGAAGAGCACGGCCTGGTGACGGCCCGGCTGCTGGCGGAGCGCGGGGTGAACGAAACCATCATTTCGGCAATTAAAGCTCATAATGCGGAAGCTCTGGGTGTGCCGAGGGTTTCTCCGCTTGACTACGCGCTTAGCTGCGGCGAAACCATTACGGGGTTGATCGTGGCCGCGGCCCTGGTCCGGCCGGACAAAAAACTGGCCGGGGTAGAGCCGAAATCCATCCGCAAGCGGATGAAAGAAAAGGCCTTCGCCCGCAACGTAAACCGGGAGACGATCATGCTTTGCGAGCACCTGGGGATGTCTGTTGACGACTTTATTTCCCTGTCTTTAGAAGCGATGAAAGGGATCAGCGACGAGCTGGGGCTTTGAAAGAGCTAGCCATTTCATCAAAATTTTCTTGAGGGTTTTTGGTGTTAAACCGCCTTAAGTTTACCATATTTGGGCTAAACTAAGATTAATACTAATTTATAATATTGTTTTCAGGTAAAGAGAACAGAGGCCATACGCGTCTCATCAACCCACAAAATGTTTTGACATTTCTTTATGGATGTGTTTTTGAGGCTGGACAATAATAAGGAGGAACAATTATGAAAATGATTCGCCGGATTTTGATCGCAACCAGAGGAGAGATTGCCGTGCGAATCATCCGTGCCTGTCAGGAACTGGGGATAGAAACAATCCAGGTTTATTCGGAAGCCGACCGTAACTCACTACCGGTTGAATTGGCCAGTTGCTCAATTTGTATCGGACCGGCCCGGGCAGCAGAAAGTTATTTAAAAGCAAGCGCGCTGATAAGTGCAGCTCTGACTAAGAAAGCAGACGCCATTCATCCTGGTTATGGATTTTTGGCGGAAAATGCTGAATTTGCGGAGCTTTGCCGGCAGCATAACCTTTGCTTTATCGGTCCACAACCCGACGTTATACGGCTTATGGGAGATAAGATAACAGCCCGTAAATTAGCAGGCAAATTAGGGATCCCGCTTGTTCCCGGTTCAAAGGATCCGGTTTCTGATGTGGGGGAGGCGTTGGCTATTGCGCGGGAAATTGGCTATCCGGTCTTGCTAAAGGCAGCAGCAGGAGGAGGAGGCCGGGGTATGCGAGTTGCTTCCAATGATGGCGAAATAAAAAGAGCCTTTGAAAACGCGCAGGCCGAGGCGGTTGTTGCTTTTGGAGATGGCAGTCTTTATGTTGAAAAATATCTGGGCGAGGTCCGGCATGTTGAAATTCAGGTGTTGGGGGATGGCAACGAAGTAGTCCACTTTGGTGAGCGGGATTGCTCAATCCAGCGTCGTCATCAAAAGCTAATTGAAGAAAGTCCCTCGCCGGCAATAACGGGCGATATCCGTGCGCTTATGGCAGATGCGGCGGTCCGCCTGGCACGCCATGTCGGCTATCAGAGCGCTGGTACCGTAGAATTTATATTTGATGAAAAGACAAACCAGTTTTATTTTATCGAGATGAACACGCGCATCCAGGTAGAACATCCGGTAACTGAAATGGTTACCGGGGTGGATCTGGTTAAGGAGCAAATCCGGATTGCGACCGGTGAATCGTTGCGAATTCGCCAGGAAGACATTAAATTTAAGGGGCATGCCATTGAATGCAGGATAAATGCAGATGACCCGGAAAATAACTTTATCCCCCAGCCCGGTTTCATTACAAGGTATATAGTTCCTGGCGGCCCCGGTATTCGGGTTGATACACATGCTTATCAGGGCTATACAGTGCCGCGCTACTACGATTCAATGATCGCAAAGGTGATTGCGTGGGGACGATGCCGGGAAGAGTCCCTGGCGCGGATGCGCCGCGCTTTAGATGAGTTTAAAATAAGTGGACTAACTACTAACATCGATTTTCACCGCTCCCTTTTAAAGCACCAACGTTTCATCGATGGAAATTATCATACTCAATTCGTGGAAAAGCAATTGCCGAGGTTCCAGAAAGAGGTCGCCAGGAAGGTAGACAATATTCTGTTCGCTAAAAAAAGCAGGCAGGATACACTTCCTGCCCGTTAATGTTAGCAACTTGTCAGCAAACGGGTTTTTCCGGTTAGAACGAGAACCCCGGAAAGCTTGAATTCCCTGGTGGAGGCAAGGGGACTCGAACCCCCGACCTCTAGAGTGCGATTATCAAGGATCGTGTTTCGCCTAACCTTATCTAACGTCAAATAGCAGTATTATTAGGCATTTTAGCGATTGGGAATATCACCCAATCGCATGTTTTTTTACCCTTTTTTATCCCCGTAAGGGTAAAATTAAGGGTAAAAACCAAACCCGCCACCCCATGAGCGATAAGGCTTAGCGGGTATCATTGCAGTAAAAGCCAGACTCACTTGAAAGGGCAAAGCCTTTTGGATTTATTTCTCGTATGAGGTATTACTGTACAACCCCATGCTTTCTTAAAAGCTTCAGGGCCTCTTTATAGGTTTCGTCCTTTCTCAAATCTACATACAGAAACATAATTTCTGGTTCTTTAGGAGGTTCACCCCAAATATCCGGCTTTTCTTCAGAGAGAACATATAAGATACGGAGTTTGCCACTTTTAAACTTACGAATTCCGGAAAGCTCATGTTTGAGAAATCCGAAAGAACAAGGGGCCGAGACTATAATTTCTTCTTTCTCGGCAATCCACCGAATAACATGGGAATCAAATTCTGACCTCAGTTTGAGATAAAGCTCGTGATACCTTTTCCGCCAAGGTTTCATCATCATCTTCAAAATCCTCTATCATATCAGTAAGAGCAAAGTATTCCTCTTCGCTTTTACAGGCTAACTCGGCAACGTAAATGGGTTCGTTCGGTTCTGAATATTTCCAGGCAGGCAGGTTATGAGAAAGCCTGGAAAGCTCCGTGCCTGTTTTCCGACCATACTTTCTACAAACTATATTAACGGTCTCCTGGACTTCTTTTGAAAGTTCGACCTTCCTCTTTGGGGTATAGTGGTATTGAAATTTTTTCCTCCCCTCTTCGTAAATCGGTATCGGTGTTGTTTTTTTGTCCCATAGTTCCCCTTCGCCATCTTTTAACACCTCGTCAAAAAAGGCTATGACAGGCCCCATTTTCATACTGACAAAATAAAGGCCCGTGATAGAATCCCCTGTCCTCTGGAAGTGCTCTATTTCAGCAAGTAAAATTAACTTGGCAAGTTTGGTTTTGGGAATCTCTTTTACTTTGTTTAGAAAACCGAGAATGAGATTTGCCAACGTTTCTTTTTTATCCCTCATTTTTATCACCTCTTTAATATTATTATACCCCAGTATGCCCTCACCTGGGCGTTTATGTTCTTCTCCTGCCGGTTGTTGCGGGTGCTTGCGGAAGTTCACTCACCCGGCGGTTTAGCATATTTTTGTCTCCTTGACCATTCATACCACGTCAAGGGGTTACGCAACCTGGCCCGTTCGTAAGCCTTTCTTATTTGTTCGGGAGCGTGGGGCGGAGCGGAGTGCCAGGCGCAGAACTTCGACCGGCTGTCAGGGACAAGTATAGGAATCTTGCAGTTGGACACATGGCAACGGGTCAATTTCATGCCGGATTCTAACGCCCAGGTGAACTCCCTCCACGCCACGGCCAGAATTGAATCTGTGAGGGCGTTTAAAGTCAATTCGGTGACCATTTTGTTCAAACCACCAAGCGCAATCGATGCCCGGTTGATGGCGCGACCGCTTTTGTTGGTGCTGAGCGCGTAGAAGTACTGCGTTCTGGACTGCATTACCAACCAGTTGAAGGGCGGCTTAAGCGCCGCGAAGCGTTGCATCGGCGAAAGTGATATAAACTCATTTAAGGGCATTTGGTCTAAAATCTCTTGCAGCACTTTCCTAAAAACCCCCGAAGCGGGAGCCTCGCTGAAATCCAGGCCCAGGCACGCCCAGGCAAGGAATTCTAACAGTAATATGTCATTCAGTAACGCACGGAAAAACCTCTCCTCCTCGGGTATACCCTGGAAAAGCCGTTCCAATTCTTCGCCGTGTTTTTCAATCAGCTTGAGGAACTGCTGAATCCGTTCAAGTCTTTCCCAAACGTATTCTCCCCATTCTCTCGCTGAGTCTTCCTCAGATAACTCCGGCGGTAACAACGCCTCAAAGTCGATTTCCCTAAAGAAGATTTTGCGGAAAATATCGGGATACTCGAAGCTGGGCATTGGTTCAAAGATTTTCTCGTCGGGGATAGCTTTCCAGGCGTCAAGCCAAGCTTGAAGCCTATTCCACAAACTATCGCTTGGGGACTCTGTCACGTGGAGAGCCGTTTCCAGAACGGTCGGCATAACGCTGCCATTAAGCCAAGACCCCCACGGTGGCACGCTGGTATGGAATTGAACCTCGTTATCGCTGATTATCGTAAGTTTCCGTTCGGTTTTTCTGAATTTGACCTCGTATAGCGTTGCCATCTTAACTACTACCTATGTCGGGTATGTGTTGCCTTTTGGTTATCCCGCAAAGCCTTCTAGCTGTAAGATTAAAAAAATCCCGTCGGGTATTTAGTCGATTAACGTTATCCCTTTAAAAATGATTTTACAATATATGAAAAGCCAAGTAAAGAAAAAAACAAATCAAGGGAGTTGGTTTTTCATGGGTGCTTTTGCAACCAGAGCAGCGACGAAAAATCGTTTGAGGCTTGATGACGCCCCAGATTTCTTTGGGCCGCAGGTCCTGGCCCGGATCCTGGGCATCTGCGAGTTGCGGGCCTACGAGCTGGCAAGGCAGCCAGGTTTTCCAAGCAAAAGAATTGGAAGGAAAATAGTGGTAAGCAAAACTGGCTTCTTGCGGTGGGCGGAAGGCCAGGGTTGGTTTTAATCGGGAGGCCCGGGCGCTGGCAAGGTATCGGCGTCCGGGCAAAATCGGCCCAAAAAAAGAGAGAAAACCCGCGCGGGCGGGAGACCGGCGGGCAGGCGTGGGAAGCGGATCACCAAAAACAAGGGAGATGATTCGCCATTTCCATTATAACACAAGACGATTATCCTTTCAATTCCTGGCTGGTGACTTTTGTCAAGCAAAAACGCGCGGAATGGCAGCATTCCGGGAAATGGGAAAAGGCAGGTAAAAACAAAAAGTGCGGTACTGGCTGCGTCGTCTTGCGCAATAAGTATAACCAGGAAATACACGACCAAACCGCATTCTGCAAGCGTTGGGACTGCCGGACGTGTGCTCCCGACCGCGCCGCGGAAGAACTGGCTCACTATTTAAGGGTATTTCACGACCTTTTCCCGGACCCCGGCCTGTTTTACGCCGAAATAAGCATGCTCCCGGAGGACCCGCGGCCCCGTTTACGCCAGCGGTGCGCCGTAAAAAATTCAGAATTGCTGACCGTTGTAAATAGCAGCGTTCTTTATTGTTTTTCGTCGGCAGACTTGACCGGCAGCAAGGCGCCTTATTTCCGGCGTTTGACCTGGAATGAAGTCGTGGAAAAGCTCGTCGCGGCATTAAGAGTGCCCGGAATTCGGCCTCATGGGATAAGCGCTTCGGCGGGGTGGAGGCGGAAGGACGCGCCGGGGACCCATCGCAGGCTTATCTTCACTTCGCGGGAGGCGATAAGACGCGCAAAGGAGCGCATTTTCGGGCTTGAGGACGAGCTTGACCGTGACCAATACGCAGAGGTTTTACTTGCTTATATCAGAGCTGCTGAAGAGGAACTGGAGCGGGAGCGAAACAAGGCAGCCAGGGCGGCGGAGCAAACGGAAGAGGTAGATTTTGACAATTTCTTGTGATTCTTTCACGTAAAAAGGTAAATCTTTACATTTTCTTTGAATTCTTTCACGTAAAAATGGAAGATATTCCTAATTTCTTGGAATTTCCCCATATAATTAAATATATTATACGGAAAAATCAAAGAAAAAGTAAATAATTTCCTATTTACATGAAAGAATTCAAAGAAAATGGGAGTTACTGGTGATTACGTGAAAGAATCGCAAGAAAAAGTAAATTGCTGGTAATCGGGAGGAATGCACAGTGAAGACGCGAAACCCGGAAACGCGGACATGCGCGACCTGCGCGAAAAGGGCGAGCGATAGGCGCTGTCACGTCTTGGTCAAGATGATTGGCAAGACCCGGCCCTGCTTCGCCTGGACCGACGACCCCGATTGGGCGGCCAAGGTACGGGCGGCGGTAGCGGAGTACGAAAACAGACGGGCGGCGTGTGCTTAAACGTCTGGGGGAGTCGCTGGAAACTATTGGTTGAGCAAAAAGGGGTAAATTGTTATGGTACAATATCAAAAAAAGAAAGGAGGTCGTTAAAACAATGCCCGGCGAAGAGACCGGCGGGGTACCGGAGACCGGCGCGACCGAATCTTTGGAGAAACGGGCGGGAGCGCCGACGACAAAAATTCTGAAGCAGGAGAGCAAGGTACTATTGCAGCAGGGGAAGGAGTAATTCCTTCCTTGTTTTATCCCGGAGGTTATCCCGGTTTATCCCGGTATTCTCTTTTATCCCGGTATTCTCTTCTGGAGGAATTGAAACGTGGACATTCTGACACTGCTGAAAAAAGAGGGCAGGCCCTTAATGCCTGCTGAAGCAGCGAAAATTTTAAAGAAAACCCCTGCCGGGGTGCGGTCCCAGTTTTGCCGGTTGAGCAAGGCGGGTATTATTACCAGGGTGCCCGGGGGGTATATCCCCGCCGACGCTGCCCAGGATGAGGATGACTTTTCCTGGATTGACGCTGGACCCAGGCAACGGTCCAATGATAATGATACCTCTATATATGATAGAAACTCATTACGCAACGTTAGGCAACGTTGCCCAGGCAACGGCGAAGGCAACGTTTTCCGCAATGGTCAAGCAACGTATTCGGGCAACGGAGAGGCAACGGATGAGGGTAACGAGGCAACGGAAGAGGATAACGCTTACGCCCCTGAAGAAGCTTTTTCCACGGGTTACACCGACGCGACCGGGGAGCGCCCCGATAGCGCCCTGGTTCGGCGGGAGGTAAGGCGCGTCCTGGCCGAAAAAGGATTGCCTTTCGATGCGGAGCAGGTGGACCGGGAGATTGCTAACTTCTTGTATTTGCGCGGCCAGCGGGCGGGGGAGGTTGAAATCGGCCGGAGGACAGAGGAAAAAAACCCCCCGAACGTCCGGGAGCGCATTCATGCTTTCTGCGAATCGGCAAGAAACTACCTCCTGGAGAGGGGGACACAGCCGGAATTTTTTAAGCAACAGGAGCAAGAGCGGGGGGAAATGCAAAAAAGGCAACGGGAACTGATCCAGCGCGTTGCCCGTTGGCTGAAAACCGGCGGGGAAGTGAAGGCATACTACGAGCTAGTACATTTAGCCTGGGCGGACGAGATAGCGAGCGAGGATGTTGACGTTTGGCTTGCCCTGGGGCGGGAATACCTGCGGCAAAACGGCAAGATGGGGGTGAATCCGGCAAGGACTTTCGGCGACTTTTCAGCGGGGATTGTCGAGCAAAACACCAGGTTGGTTAAAGAGGCAATCGCGAAACCGGCTAACCCGGCAATAACGGTATTTGACGCGATTCTCCGGGCAAAACTGGCCGCGATGCTGGTTGACCAACTTACACCCCTTTTGCCGGAGACTGCCCCGGCGGAAGTAACTCCTGGCCGTTCGCTGGAAGAAATTGTGCGAATTGATCGGCGGGTTAAAGAAATTCTTCGGGAATAAAATAAAATTGGGTATTTTTCTTTTCTTTCACCTCATCTTATTTCCCCCGTCACCATACCCCTTACCATTTATTGTTATATTTTTCCTTCCCCCTTTCCTCTCCCCCTTTTCTCTTTCCCTCTTTCCTTTCCTTTTTCAAAAAATTTTTCAAAAAAACAAAAACAAAAAACAAAGCCAATTAATACCATATATACCATTAACTGTTTGACATAATCCGCCTTTTGTCAAATGGTAGATAATAACTATTATACCTTAAAATGTTATTTTTAAAAAATTTTTTTGATCTTTCCTTACTCAGCAGAATGGTGCGAAATATTATACCGTTTTAGCAGTCTGGCAAAGGCCCAAAGTAAACTCTTTTGGCCCTCGCTGCAACCTCTAAGTATCTCCTTTAGGTCCACAATGAAGGCTTCCTCAGATATAACTGACGCTTCTTCCCCTTCATCCATGGCTCTCACGATAGAAGTCACAGAAACATTAAGGGCGGCGGCCAGGCGTTCCAATGCCTCAAGGCTGGGAAGGCGCTTGCCCGCTTCGATCTTTGCTATGTAGGTCGGATGGAGATTGGCATATTCGGCCAACTGCTCCTGGGTCATGCCCCGGGATTGTCGCAACGCCCGCAAGCGGGCTGCCAGCCTACGCCGCCTGTCGCTCATATTCCCACCTGCCTGATTTTAGTATAACATTGCGGATAATTTTTATTTTCTTAGACCACGAGACAAGAAGGAATAGACTAGGGGTCTGTCGAATAAGACTGTTAGTCAGTATCATTAGCCTATTGGTCTCTAATGCCAATGGGTATGAAAGGGTTAGCGCATGCGAATTCGAAATATGGCTTTAGTAACAGCTATATTATTGTTAATAATTACCAATTTTAGGCTAGCAGATTATGCCAATAGCCGCGAACTAAAAATTTTGTTTATCCCCCTCGATACGCGGCCTATAACCTATATCTACCCTCAAGAGGTGGCCCAACGTCGAAATATCCATTTTATGCTTCCTCCCCCAGAGCTAATAAATGGGGCCGACACTGATAAGCTTTACCAGTGGCTAGAGGAAAATATCTCAAGGGTTGACGGTGCCGTTCTGAGTACCGATACATTGATTTATGGAGGGTTAATTCCCTCAAGGAGGCATAATTTTCCCCTAAAGGAATTACAAAACCGCGTTGGAAAATTAAAAGATATCACTAAAGCCTGTCCCAAAGTAAAGGTTTTTGCTTATACTTCAATTATGCGTCTGCCAAAAGAAGGCGGTAGCGAAGAGGAACCGCCTTATTACAAACAATTTGGAGCTAAAATATATCAGTTCTCGGTATTAAAACATAAAGAGCAATTAGCCTACTTACCCCAGATGAGACAAAGCAAAATACAGGAATTATCCTCGACCATTCCCTCGGCTTATCTAGACGATTATCTTGCCAGGCGCAGCAAGAACCTTGCCGTAACCAAGGAGCTACTTCAAGCAAACCCTTTCGATTATTTGGTGCTTTCTCGTGACGATTCCTCGAAGTTCGGTTTCCCACGGATGGAGTACTTAGAACTCAGAGAATTGCTTGGCCCAAAATCCATAAGCATCACAGGAGCCGACGAAATCGGGCTTTTACTTCTGGCCCGTATGGTCAACGTCCTTGAGAAAAGGAAGTTGAAGGTTTTTGTTGACTATGCCAATCCCCAGGCCACTTATCTTTTGCCCCCTTATGAAGATGAAAATTTGGAGCAAGTAGTTGCCGAGCACGTTACTGTAACCGGTAGCCAAATAATCAAAACGCCTGGAGATGCAGACCTGATTCTTATGGTCAACAATTTACCTGGGGCAAGCTTGGAGGCTAGCACCAGGGAAAATTCTGCAAACAGGCCTGAACAATATCTATCAGACTTTGTTGAGAAGATTAAAGAATACATCGGACGAGGTAAACCTGTATCCATAGCCGATGTTGCTTTTGCTAATGGCGCGGATAACAGGCTGGTTGAACTATTGTTAGAAAATGGCCTTTATTTTAAACTGGAAAGTTATGCCGGTTGGAATACGGCTTCCAATTCCTTAGGTTCAGCCATTGCCGAGCTCATGCTGCAGGGTGATAAAAACAAATGTCTTGCTACTCGTCTGGTTGAGGACTGGGCATATCAGGCAAACGTTAGGCAAAAAATCAACTGCAAAATTACTGAATGGGGGTGGAATCCTTGCGAGCTAAAAGGAAAACAAAGGCAATTTGTCGAACAACTCATTCTGGAGAAGTTGAATGAATTTCTGAATGCTCATGGAATTAGGAACTTTACCGTAACAAGCGTTAACCTTCCCTGGAATAGAACATTTGAGATTGACTTTCGTATTAAGGAAAACGAGGGGGGTGGGCGGTGACAAAAACAAGATGTAAAAGTAGCTAGAGAGAGGCCGGGATGATGGTTGCTGAGAATTGCCCTATTGCCAATTAGGTAAATACGAATCTGGAAGGCGAATCTGGAGAAATTCAAAGGGGGTAAGGCAAATGAAAATGAGGGTAATTGTTTTTTTAGTTTCTTTGGTGATAATTATGTTTTCGTTAATCACGCCTTCAATGGCGGCGGGGCAAACGGCGGTGTTCACCATCGGGAGTAACGTTTACACCGTCAACGGGCAACAGTGTCAAATGGACGTTGCCCCGTGTCCGTGTCAAGATCCAGTAGGTATCTCCACAAAATTTTTCCCGTTATGAGACCTCACCGCTCAAAAATACTAGCTTTAAGGCAGCGGCCTTGACATCCACCCCGCAGGTGGTCAAACAAACCCACC
>JBFLZY010000033.1:0-27613 GCA_040755975.1 Bacillota bacterium
CGGGGTCCATCTGCTCCGGGTCCATGGCCCTCACCCGGTAATAGTGCCCGGCGGTGTTGCGGTGCCGGCGCAGGTCGGCCAAAAGGGGTTCCAGGCTGTCCCGGACGACCAGGTAAAAATTGATCAGCTCGGGGTTGTTGTCGATGAGCACGGCGCGCTCGGGCAGCAGATGAAAGAACACCGCCCCGCCGCCCACAAACGGCTCGACGTAGAGGGGTGACTTTTGCCGGGGGAAAAACGGCTCAAACTGGGAAATGAGCTGACTTTTCCCGCCCGCCCATTTGACCGGGGGCTTCGGTTTTTTGTCCGCAGCCGGAAATGGTTTTGTTTTTCGTCTCACGGCAAGGAAAGCCTCCGGATTTCTTTATTGAATTTATTCGACCGAGAGCGGGCTTTTCCTTCTTTTCAGTGTGTTTGAGGAACATCTTTCTCACTTCGCTATGGTATGCTATAATATATGCAATATCAGCCGACAATGGGGAGGTTAGTTATATGGAACAAATACGTACAACAATTCGTATGCCGGCCAGCCTTCTGAAAGCCATCGAAAAAGTCCGGAACCCTGAAGAATTCCCAACCGTAAGCGATTTCATCCGGCGCGCCGTGGAACACTACGTCAGAGAACAAAGACGCCAAAAGCTGGCGGAAGAATGTCGCCGGCTGGCCGGCGAGGAGGATTTAACTGCCCTGGCCGAAACAGACCTTGCCGATTACTCAGAAAAAATGGCTCGGGCCGAGAGGGGTGAACTGTAGTGCCCGGGGAAATACCGCGCCCGGGAGACATCTACCGGGTCAGCCTGGAAGGCACGGGCCACGTCCTCCAGGGACCCCATTATGCGGTGGTTGTTTCCGATGAACCCTTTAACTATCTTTCCACGGTGGTTGTGGTTCCCCTTTCTTCAAGCGCCAGGCCTGCTTCCTTCCGTCCGGAAATGCTTCTGCACGGAAAGATAACCCGTGCTCTCCCCGACCAGATCCGCGCCATTGATCAGCGCCGGTTGAAAGAGTTTCAGGAAAATGTAGCCGGTACGTCCTTTTTCCTGGCCCTCAAGATTGCCCTGGGCGAACTGCTGGCGTTATCAGAACCTTTATTATGATCTTTTCACCGCCAGGACATTTTTAGCTACTATCTGCCAGTACGGTTGCGCTGGCCTTTGGTGATCGGGCATTACCTTGGCTAGCAGTACTTCGACAGGAAACAAATTATTTTACCGGTATATTCTTCAAAGGAAACTCCCGGATAAGATCAGGAAATCCCCATTTGGAAATTCGGGGGACACCATACTGAATTATGCTTACCGGAAATTCAGTAAGGTGTCCCCGATTCCCCGTCCGTATGGTGTCCCCCAAATTTCCCTTGACAAAAAAAGAAGGTAAGATATATATTGATGTTAAGGAGGTAGTCTTATGTTAAGGGCTCGATTAACAAGTAAGGGTCAAATCACCATCCCGGTAACTGTGCGTCGCCTGCTTAACCTGCAACCGGGGGATGAACTTCTTTTCGACTTAAGTCCGGAAGGGGAGGTTAAGGTCAGGTCTTTTAAACGCAAACGCTTAACGGAGCTGTACGCCTCGCTACCGGCCACAAAAAAATACCCCGGCAAAGAAAAAGTGCGGGAAGAAATGTCTGCCTGGCTTTCCCGGCAGATCCTGGGTAAAAGGAATGAAAAATAATGATTTATTTATTGGTCGATGCCAATGTTGTTTTACGCTTTATTACCGGTGAGCCGCCGGAGATGGCCGCCCAGGCGCTGGAGTTGATGGCCCGCGCCGAAAACGGGGAAGTCTGCCTGCGTTTACCCCATCTGGTGGTAGCTGAAATCGTCTGGGTTCTCTCTTCTTTTTCTCAATTCACCAAACGGGAAATTGCGGATACGTTGGTTTCTTTCATTGACGCAGATGGGATACAAGTCGACAATTCCGATCTGGTTATCCAGGCTTTACAAGACATGGCGAAAAAAAATGTTGATTTTGCAGATGCCTACCTCGCGGCGCTGGCCAGGCAGAAAAAAGAAAGTGTTTGTTCTTTTGACAATGATTTTGAAAAGTTAAACGTAAGCCTGGTCAAACCGCCGGGATATCCGTAGGGGGCCAGATCTATTTTTTGCCCCCGGAGCAACTTCTCCAAGTCTTTTTGGCCCGGCCCGAAACGGGCACCATGCAGGCCGGACAGGTGCGAAACGGTGAACCCCTTGAAAGGAGCCGGCAAGTCCGGGACGAGCACGATCAGCGTGAGTTAGCAGACCGTCGGAGATAACGCGCTACTCCAGGTTCTCTTTGGAGCAAAACACCCATCCGGGTGGGCAGTGAAAAAGTTCGCCCCCCGGCGAAAAGCAGCCGGTACTATTTAAACCTACCGGGGGGAGGGGGAAATGGAAAGCACCCCCAGGACCTTGGCCCGCTCCCCGTGAAAAAAGGCCGCCTGAAACTGCCGGCGGCCTTTTCCAGCTCCTTAAAACTTCCCTAAAACCCCATGGCCCTTAACCTCTGCACCCGTTCCGCAATGGGCGGGTGGGTGCTGAAGAGCCGGGCCAGGGAAAAACCGCTTAAGGGGTTGACAATGAACATGTGGGAAGCGGCCGGGTTGAGCTGCATGGGAATCTGTTGGGCGGCCGCCTCCAGCTTCAGCAGGGCGCCGGCCAGCCCTTCCGGCGTGCCGGCAATCCGCGCCCCGGTGGCGTCGGCCAGGTATTCCCGGGAGCGGGAGATGGCCAGTTGGATGATCATGGCGGCGATGGGGGCCAAAATGGCCATCAGCAGAGAACCGATCATTCCCGGGCCGCCGCCGTCTTCTTCCTCGCCGGAACGGCCCAGGCCGAAAATGGCGCTCCACTGCACGATGTTGGCGATCATGGTGATCGCCCCGGCCAGGGCGGCCGCAATGGTGCTGATCAGAATGTCCCGGTTTTTGATGTGGGCCAGTTCGTGTGCTAAAACACCTTCAATTTCCGGACGGTTGAGAATCCGCAGCAGCCCCTCCGTCACCGCTACGGCGGCATGCTGGGGGTTGCGCCCCGTGGCAAAGGCGTTGGGTTGCGCCGACGGCGTAAGGTAAAGCCGGGGCATGGGCAGGTTCGCCCGCTGGCACAACCGGCGCACCGTCGCGTAGAGCTCCGGCGCCTCCCTCTCGCTCACCGGATAAGATCCGGTCATTTTGATGGCCATTTGATCACTGAAAAAGTAACTGAATAAATTTATGCCCAGCGCGATGAGAAAAAACAGGACGGCGCCGCCCTCGCCCATCACGGCGCTCCCGAACAGCACCAGCAGAATGGTCAATCCACCCATTAAGAGCCCGGTTTTAAACATAGTACCAACCTCCTGGATTTTGATCTGGATTAATTTGGGCAGCTAAAGAAAAGGCAAGTGTGGTTTTACAGGAGGTTAGTCTAAAAAGTAGACGGATTGATAAAATCGGGGAAGAAGCAAACAACCGGGGGCGGTACGGACGGCAATTTGCCCTGGCGGAGTTGTTTTAATCCTGGCCGGGGGATTTTTGACTTCCTCTTTGGCGCGCTGATTGCTCTGCCTGGTTTCGTAAACCTTCCCCGCCTGCGTTTGCGCAAGCAAAGGAAGCTCCCCACAGACCGCCGACTCTTCCGACGGCAAAGCGGTACCAAGACAGAAAAGGAGAAGAAAAACCAAAAGCAGTTTTTTTCCTAATTCCCGGATGATCATTACCTGCTCACCGGCAACCGGTCTTCCCGGTTCACCCGGCTCTTCCCGGTTCATCTATACTACATCCTGATCACAATTATACCAACCACCCACTAAAAAATCACCATCTTTTTAGCAAAATTCTTTTTTGCTCCGGTTCCCCTTCTCCTGCCTTCTGCGTTCGTCGTCCCTGATTTCGCGGCGCAGCAGCTTGCCCACCCTGGACTTGGGGAGCATATCCCGGAACTCGATGTACTGGGGAACCTTGTAGTGCGCCAGCTTTTCGCGGCACCAGCTGATCAGCTCGCCCGCCCCGACCCCGCGGGCGTCTTCCTTGAGCACCAGAAAAGGAACCAGGGCCGACGGCGAGAAGATAATTAGAGTAAGAAGATAAAAGAGAACATCGTAATGGATCACCGAAACAAAACGAGGTGTTGCGCCAATGGTTTGCCAGGTGGCCCTGCCCCCTGACCTGGAGGAAGCTTTTTTCATCCGGCGGCTGAACCGGTTTGCCGCGGAGGTGACGGTGCGGGGAAGCCGGGAACTGGCCCACGTCCCCAGTTCCGGGCGGATGGCGGAATTACTCGTCCCCAGCCGCCGGGTATGGGTCAGCCGCTATCGCCGCGGTCATTGCCAGGCCGGCCTCCCCAAAGGCGGCCAGGCCGGCACGCGCAAAACCGCCTGCCGGCTGCTGCTGGCGGAGCACCGGGGCATCCTGGTATCCGTCGATGCCACCCTGCCAAATAAGCTGGTGGCCCGGGCGCTGAGGGCGGGGGCATTGGCGGCCCTTGCCCATTACGAAACGATCCGGGCGGAATATTCCCCAGGGCATTCAAAGGGACACAGCCGCTTCGACTTTCTTCTAAGCGCCCCGCCGGGGCACCGGCCGCAGCGTTGCCTGCTGGAGGTAAAGTCGGTAACCCTGGTGGAGGCGGGGGTGGCCCTTTTCCCCGACGCCCCTTCGTCGAGGGGAACGAAACACCTGGAAGAGCTGCGCGCGGCCCGCGCAGAAGAAATGGCGGCAGCGGTTCTTTTTGTCGCCCAGCGGGAAGACGCCAGCTGCTTCACCCCCCACCGGCGGCAGGACCCGGCCTTTGCGGGCGCCCTGGAACGGGCGGCGGCAAACGGCGTCCAGGTGCTGGCCTGCCGCTGCCGGGTTACTTTGGACGCCGTTACTCTGGAGGAGGAAATCCCCGTTTCCTTTTAACCGGCTATCACTGCTTCTCTTTTTGTTCCGGTCCTCCCGCCCCCGGTTGCAAAAGCGCTGGTTACCGGCTCCTGAATTTTTACCTGAAGCTTTCCACGGCAAAGGGGGCAAGGTTTTTTATTCCCTGCCCCCTGATTCCTTGCTTGCCCCCTTGTTTTTCCCTCTCTTTAAGCAGTTAAGGAATGAAAGTAAGACCAAGGGCGTAGGGGACTATGGCCATGAGCAAGATGGCTATGCAATAGCCGAACATTTCCCGGGCCCTGATTTGCGTAATCGCCAGCAGGGCGATGGCCCAGAAAGGATTAAACAAGTTGGTCCAGGCGTCGCCGGCCCCGTAAGCCATGATGGTCTTGCCTACGGGAGCGCCAATTTGCACCGCCGCCGTCATCAGGGTGTCGCCGATGGTCATCCACTCCCCGCCGCCGGAAGGAATAAACAGATTGACGAAGCCCGAAATCAACCAGGCGATTACCGGCATAGTCCCCACGGTGGCCACCTTGGCCAGCGCACCCGCCAAAGTGACCGCCAAACCGGAGTGCACCATCACCCCTTGAATTCCGGCATAAAAGGGAAACTGGAGAATAATCCCGCCGACCGCGCCCGCGCCCCGGTAAATGGCCCGCGCGTAGGCAATCGGGTTGCGGTACAGCAGCAGGCCGATGATGAGCATGCAGAAGTTTACCGAGTTGATGTCCAAACCCTGCATAAATCCCTTAGTTCCGAACCACCACACCATGGAACCAATCATGATCAGAAAAGTGACGACCGCGATTAAACGGCTGTTCTCGATTCGATCGGCCAGGGTCGCCATTTTCGGTTCTTCGACGGCTGCCTCTTCTTTCAACAACTGCGGGGCGTACCCGGCGATGCCCCGGCACCGTTCGGGGCGGCCGGGATGGAGCAAATACAGCACCCCCACAGCAAAAACAAGGATGAGCAGGCTGTTGAAGATGCCGTAGGTGCTGAAGATCGTTTCGTTTGCCGGAACAAGGCCGATCACCTTCTCCAAAAAGTGCCCCGGGGTGTTGGACAACAACGGCGCAGAGCCGGAAAGACCCCAGTGCCAAATCAACCCCAGGCCGGTGTAGCCGGCTGCGCAAAGCACCGGATAATGCACCGCAAGCCCGCGCGCGTGGGCATTCTTGGCCATTTCCCGGGCCATCAAGCCGCCGACCACCAGCCCCAGACCCCAGTTGATCCAGGAGAAGACGCAGGCGATGAAAGCGACCAGGGCGGCAGCCTGTTTGCCGTTTTGAGGAATCTGGCAAAGCCGGCTGATCAGGCGGCCGACCGCGGAATGGAATGCTACCGCATAGCCGAGCATCAAAATCAGGCACATCTGCATGGCAAAAGCCAGGAATCCCCAGAACCCCTTGTACATGTACTGCATGCACTGGTAGAGACTGCTGTGCTGAATCGCCATTGCCATGATAAAGACAACGAACAGCAGAATAATGGCAAAGAGAAACGGATCGGGAAACCAGTACTCTACACTCCGGGAGATGGCGAAACCCATCCGCTCAACGGCCGGAGCCTTTTCCCCTTTAGCCACAGCTGGTTGGGCCATAAATAAGCTCACCCCTTCTTTAAAACTTTTCGGCAATGACCGCGCTACCTAAAAAACGTTCCCCTTCTGTACCTTTTATGCTTTATGCTTTCCTGTACGCTCACCTCCCCTACCTTCCTAAAGAAAACCCGCTGTTTGGAACGCTTTCAATGCTTGAGGCGCCAGGTGAACCAGACAGGCCGTCTATTCAGATACTTTTGATATTTCAGGCTTATAAATACTCTTTGCTTTTTTATCCATTTATGATTTAATTTTTAATTAGATACCGGGAAAATTATTCCTCCCGCGCGACTCTGGAATTTTACCCCTTTCTGCTGTATAATTTTTTTATAATTCTGCGCATAAGCCGGAGGGAGACAAAAATGGAGATCAGGCTGGACGAAAAGGACCTGGATTTCGTAATCCGTACGGTAGTGACCAAACGCAGCGATTACGACAACATCAAAGAAATAATCCGGGATAAACCGGATTTAATCAACACCATGCTTGATGATCCCAGGCTTTTCCAGCGCATCGCCAACGAAGAAGAGGTTTTCCTCAAAATATCGCCCTACCTTTTCTTTGAAATACTGCTGCGCCAGGCCCACCGGGACCTCCAGACGAGGACGTACACCTACGAAAAAATCGGGCTCACCACGGAGATACCGGTCTTCGACGCCCAAAAAGTATCCGGCTTTCTGAAGGACGACGGACTGAGAACCTACCTGGCCGGCATGTTGAGCTCCTTCACCAAAACGCAAAGTACGGTAATTTACTTTAAAATCGGCAAGAAATACCATAAGCGCAAATATTCCGACCTGGACGTGGATGACCTGAAGGAACTTTCCGTTTTAGTCGAAGAGGAATACAAATTCCCCCTCTATAAACGGATCGCCGACGTTTGTCTGTTCTTAACCGGGATATTTCCCGAAGCCATCGAGCAGGGGGTGCGCTATCCTTCCTCCGGCCGGGCCCGCCCGCCGGCAATTGCCGGCAAAAAACGCCGCAGCATCGACGACTACATCCAGGAGGGCCAGGAGTTTTACCGCCTGGCCGCGGAGCGCTCCCATTCCACATCAGGCTGGGGCGCCGGAGTCTTCAATCGCCTCGCCGACAACTTTGAACACGTCCGGAAGCCCCTTTTGTACATCGCCGGCCGTTACCTTTCCTTTCAAAAGCACCGGTGGTTTGATTACTGACTTGCCCTCTCCTTGAATGAATGGTAAACTAAAAACCAAAGGGGCAAATCCCCGGAAAGAACGTGAATTTGCTTTTTATGGGGACGTAGATTTTATCCCCACCGAAGAGTATACGCCGCAAGACGCCGAAAAAGCAATGGCCGACGCCCGTTTTGTGGTGCAGATGGCCGCGCCGGCTAAATACCCTCCGGGCAGCGAGAATACCGGCCGGATTCCTCAATCACCTTTTCCGCCCTTTAAAACCTTAATAATGTTTCGGGCCGCCGCCAGGCCCATTTTCAGATTGGCTTCCCGCGTATAAGCCCCGATATGAGGGGTCACAACCACGTTGTCCAATTCGAGCAACGGGCTGTCCGCCGGGGGTTCCTGGGCAAAAACATCCAGGGCCGCCCCCTTAATCCAGCCGTTTTTAAGGGCCCTGTACAGGGCTTCCTCGTCCACCAGCTCTCCCCTGGCAGTGTTTATTAAGACGGCCTCCTTTTTCATCAGGCGCAGCCGTTCTTCGCTAATCAAGTGATACGTCTCCCGGGTTAAAGGAGCGTGCAGGCTGACAAAATCCGACCCTCTTAAAAGGTCGTCTAAGCTTGTGTAAGTAATGCCCAGCCGACCGGCAGCCTTGGTGTCGGGCCAGGGGTCGTAGGCCAGGATACGCATGTTGAAGCCGCGGGCTCTGTGCGCCACAGCAAGTCCGATTCTCCCGGTGCCCACAATGCCTATCGTCTTCTCCCAAACTTCCCAGCCAACGACTCTATCCCATCTTTTCTGCCTGGTAACCCTGTCGGCCAGGGGGATGCCCCTGACCACGGCCAAAAGGAGCCCCCAGACAAGGTCGGCAACCGCCTGGGTGTTGCTTCCCGGCGCATTGGTAACTATAATCCCCCGGCTTTTGGCCGCAGCCACATCTATATTATCCATACCTACACCGTGTTTGGCAATCACCTTCAGCCCGGGCGCGGCTTCCATGACCCTCTCGGTAACCGGGTCCACACCCACCAGCAGGGCCTGAAGAGGGCGATGCCGCATAACTGCTTCGATCATCTCTTCCTCTGTTAAAGGCCGCCCCTTGTCGTTCCAGACAAGTTCCAGGCCCTGGTCCTCCAGCAGTTTTTTAGGCTCCGGCGCATAACGGGAAAAAGACAGGGCCGTAACGAAAACTTTTTTCGAGCAAGCAGCCAATTATTTTTTCCACCCCTTTATTATCAATGCCGGGCGTCGCGCCTTTGAAAATTGCTGATCAAAGCAAAGTGGGGCTGCAGGCTCCGGTAGACCTGCCGGTAAAGGTTGTAGAGCTCGCGGTAAATTTCCCGGTTCCGCCGGTCGGGCAGAAATTCCCGGCGCACTTTCACCATCTTATCTATGGCTCCTATCCCGTCCACAAAACCCAACCCCCACATCGCCAGCAAAGCGGCACCCAAAGAGGGTGCCTCGTGCACCGCAGGCAGTTTCACCGGATACCCGAAAACATCGCTCATAATCTGGCACCACAGGGGAGACCGGGTAAAGCCCCCTGCGGCTCTAATCTCCGCCGGCTCCCCGACCAGCTCTGTAATGGCCTGGAAAACACTGTACAGGCGGTAAATCACGCCTTCCATCAGCGCGCGTACCAAATGGGCCTTCCCGTGGTGCAAGCCGAGACCAAAAAAAACACCGCGGGCATCGGGATTCCAGTTGGGGCTTCTTTCCCCCGTCAGAAAAGGCAGGCAAAGCAGCCCTTCCGCACCCGGCCCTGCCTTTTCCGCCAGTCTGTTCAGCAGCTCGTAGGCCTCGACGCCCTTTTCTTCAGCCTCCCTCACTTCCTTCTCTCCCAAGGTGTCCCGGAACCAGCGGTAAACAATTCCGCCATTATTGATGGCCCCTCCCACCACCCAATGCCTGTCGGTCATCACGTAGCACCAGGTCCGCCCCCGGGGATCGGTGAGGGGCCTTTCCGAGATGACGCGCACGGCCCCGCTCGTCCCTACCATGGCAACCACCTGGCCGGGGCTGCTGGCTCCCGAGCCCAGGCTGGAGAGGACGCCGTCGGCAGCACCGACAACTACCGGCAAACCTTCAGGAACCCCCAATTGCACCGCCGTCTCTTTGGTCAGTCTTCCGACTACTTCAGTTACGGGAACCGTTTCACTTAATTGTTCCCGGCGGATGCCCGCCAGGTCCAGGCACTCATCGTCCCACTGGAGAGTGTGGATATTGAACAGGCCCGTCCCCGAGGCTACCGATTTGTCAATCACGAACCGCCCGAACCAGCGGTGGATGACGTATTCCTTCAAGGAAACAAACTTGGCCGCGCGCCGGAATATTTCGGGCCTTTCCTCCTTAAACCACAAAATCTTGGCGAAAGGATACATGGGATGGACGCGGCAGCCCGTGCGGCCGTAAATCTGCATGCCGTTATCGGCGCCTTTGAGAAAATCGGCCTGGCGGACGCTGCGGTTATCCGCCCAGATAAGAGCATTGCTGAGCGGCTCTCCCCCAGCCCCCACGGCAACAACGCTATGAAACACCGAATCCAGGCCCATCCCGGCAATGCTGCCGCTGTTTACTCGTGAGCGCGCTACACACTGTTTCAGCGCCCTGCACACGGCCTCGTATACCCTCTCCGGCTCCTGTTCGGCCCAGCCCGGTCGAGGCTGGAGCAGGGGATATTCCTGCGCCGCCACACTTACCGGTTGACCGTTAAGATCAAAAAGTACGGCGCGGCAGCCGGCAGTGCCTATATCCAGGCCGATAAAATAGGGACCCTCCACTACATGCTACCTCCCGCCACTAATGGTAAAATTTCCCCCCCGTGCCTGAAACACAAAACTTTTGCCCGGCGCCCCTGGAGGGCAAGAGCCATTTCCAGGGCGTCCTGCGGTGTTGGCGCCCATTTAAAGCCAATTTTTTCGGCTGTTTCCGGGCCAATCCCCGGTGAAACCAGGATACACGAAGCTTTCCTTTGGATGACTTCGCCAACGTGAACCAGGTGGGCGGCCACCGTCAGGTCGGTGAGGACGCCTTCCTCAACCATCCTTTTGACCTCAGCCAGCGGGTGGTAACCCAACTCACTTACCGCTGGGTGCTGGGAAGCGACACCCTCCGGGCACGGCGTGACCAGAATTATTACTCCCCCCTCCTTGACCGCCAGGTCGGAAGAGTAGATGCCTTTAGCCGCCTGCCACATCTCTGTATCGGCAGGGTAGGAATCCGTAAGTACTATATCGGCCGGCTCCGGTATGCGCACCCCGAAAATCTCCAAAGAAACCCTGCACCCTGCCCGGTGCGCCGCCACCAGGTCCCCGCAAAAGGCCGCCACCACCCGCCCCTGTCTGTCCTGAACCACATTTATAACAGCGTCCAGCCCGGCCTTTCTGGCCACCGTTTCAATCTCCTGCCGGACGGGATTGTCGGCCCTGCCCATTATCTCCCGCCCCTGATACAGAGCGCTCAACCAGTGGGTCTGCTCCGTCGTCCGGCCGCCGCAAACAGCCGGCTGGATTATCTTGCCTCCCCCGCTGAAGCCTGCAACCCGGTGGGGCACGATGTGGCCGATACCCAGGACAAAATCGGCTTTCAGCACTTCTTTGTTCAGCCAGATCTCCGTTCCGTTGGGGGTTTTCCCGATAAACTCCAGGCTGGAGCTGTCGCGCCAGTTGTGGCTGATCACTTTAAACCTGCGGACAACTTCAGCCCCCAGCTTTTTTTCACTCTCGGCGGCGGTCATGGGCCGGTGGGTACCGAGGCCCACCAGAATGGTTATATTCTCTTCAGAAGCCCCGCCTTCTTTTAATTCGGCAAAAACGAAAGGCAGGATTTTATAAACGGGGGTAAGGCGGGTATTATCGTCCACTATAATCAGGATATTCTTCTTGCCTTTCGCCATTTCGGCAATTCTCGGAGTGCCTGCGGGGCTAAGGAGGGCACGGCTGATGATCTCTTCCTCTCTTTCCCTGCCGGCGAAATCCAGAGGTTCAAACACGCCGGCGAGGTTGTCTTCTTTTATCTCAACCCCGGGCACATCATCGTAAGGAAACCCGATCCGCATTTTTTTCACTCCCTGAATTCAAAAGACAAACCCATAACGTCACGAAAACCGGAAACGAACATTCCCGCCTGGGGGCAGGTTACACCCCCGAATACGCCAGGAAACCTCCGTCTATCGGGATTACCGCCCCGTTTACGAACGAAGCAGACTCAGAACAAAGGAACAACACCGCCCCGATCAGGTCCTCCGGCAGCCCGTATCTCCCCATGGGCGTCATGTTTAAGATGCTTTGACCCCTCTTCGTGGGCCCGCCCGTCTTCTCATCAATCAAAAGATATTCGTTCTGTTTGGTTAACAGAAAACCGGGGGCTATCGCGTTGACCCTGATTTCCCTGGAATACTCCTGGTTAAAATGAACGGCCATCCACCGGGTAAAATTAGTAACCGCCGCTTTGGCGGCGCTGTAGGCGATGGTTCTCGTCAGCGGGGTATATGCTGCCATCGAAGAGATATTTATAACGACGCCCTTTTTCTTTTCCGCCATTATTTTGCCAAAAACCTGAGTAGGAAGTACGGAGCCCAGGAAATTGAGATTAAAAACTTTTTGGATGCCTTCAGGGGTTAAGTCAAAAAACGACTGGCCGGGCCCTGTTGTCGCCAGCGGGCTGTTTCCACCGGCCCCGTTGATAAGTATATCTACCGTGCCAAATTCTTTTACAACTATTTCTTTTGCCTTCTCTACAGACTCCTTATTCAAAACGTCAGCCTCCAGGCCAACGGCTTTTCCTCCCGACAGGTTGATTTCGTCGGCCACTTTTTCAGCTTCGTCTTTTCTTAAATCCAGCACCGCCGTTTTTGCACCCTGCGCCGCCAGCGCTTTCGACAGACAGGAGCACAATACGCCTGCACCGCCTGTAACAACGGCCACTTTGTCCTTCAGGTCGACACTTATATCCACGGTTCTACCCCCTTGTCCGATCGTAATTGCCCCGCTCAAATCTTTCGTCCTCTCTTTAGAGAGTTGAAGCTTTTCAACCGCCAGCACCAGGCCGCTATAATGTCGCCCCTCCGTCGATCGTAATGACGCTGCCGGTCATAAAGGCGGCCTCGTCACAGCAGGCGAACAATATCGCCTGCGCTATTTCTTCCTCTTTTCCCAGGCGGCCCATCGGCTGCCGGGCACAAAACCCGGCCCTGGCGGCTTCCGGATCGGCAGACGCCCGGATCCGCTCCTCGAGCCCCTCGGTAAGGGTAGTCCCGGGGCAGACGCAGTTTACCCTTATGTTGTCGTTAATATAATCAATCGCCATCGCCTTTGTAAGGGATACCAGGGCGCCTTTTGAAGCGCTGTAGGCGCTTCTATCCGGTATGCCCTTCAGGGCGGCGATGGAGGCGACGTTTACAATGACGCCGCCGCCGGCTTTTTTCATCTCCAGGACGGCGTACTTCGACACAAGAAAAGCCCCTTTAACGTTGACGTTCATGGTTTTTGTGAAGTCCTCTTCCGACATGTTGTCGACCCTGCCGGGCAAAACGACACCCGCGTTATTGACCAGGATGTCGATTTTCCCGAAGGCCCTCACTGTTTCTTTGACCATCCTTTCGGCATCGGCCGCGCTGGAGACGTCGCCCGGAACGTATATACAATCCGCTCCTTCGTTTTTAACCAATTCGAAAGTTTTCTCCCCTTTTTTTGGTGACAGGTTATTAACCGCCACCTTTGCTCCGTTTCTCCCAAACAATATCGCGGCCGCCCGCCCTATTCCGGATCCTGCGCCGGTGATCAAAACCGCCTTGTCAAAAAAACGCATTTCCGCACCCCTCTTTTTTTAAGTCTACTCTTGACAGCGAGACCTACTTGTCATCCGCCGCCCGCCTGAAGCACCCCCGCAGGCCAGACAGTATTGCAACGGATCCCCTCCCGCTCAGCCCCTTCCGAAGATCAAATTGGGAACAAACAAGACGAGGTCCGGAAGATAAATCAGCAATACGGTCACAAGCACGACAGCCACAAGAAAAGGCAAAGTTTCTTTCATGTAATCCTCCAGAGGACAATCAACAATGGAACAAACGGCATACATGGCCGCTCCCACCGGTGGAGTGACATTTCCGATTGTAATTGCAATAACAAAAATCAGCCCAAAATGCACGGGGTCGAGGCCTAATTTCATGGCGATGGGAAGGAATATCGGAGTGAGCATCAGGATAAGCACCGATCCGTCGATAAACATTCCCGCCAGCAAGAGGAACGCTATAATGATCAGCAGCAGGACGTGTGGGTTGCCGGATATTCCGAGCATAAAACCGGCGATGACTTCCGGTATCCGTTCCCAAACGATACCGTAACCGAATATCCCTGATAAGGCAATCAAGAACATAACTGCGCCAATGTCTATTATGGTGCCCTCCAGAGCCCTTTTAAACCTTTCCCACGTAAGCTCCCTGTAGGCCCAGATTCCAACAACTGCGGCATATACTGCCGCAAAAGTGCCCACCTCCGAGGGGGTAAACAGGCCAAACCGCAACCCCAGCAGCAACATAACCGGGAATAAAAGCGCCCATACGCCGCTCCCAAGGGCAGCCAACACCTCTTTCAGGGATGCCCGGTTACTCCTTTCGGGCAAATAACCTCTTCTCTTCGCCGAGATTGATACCGCCGCCATCAAGAAAAGAGTCATCAAAAGACCCGGCACTATACCCCCGGCGAAAAGCCGCCCTACGGAAATCTGACCAACGGTGCCGTATAAAATAAGCCCGATACCGGGCGGGATTACCGGGGTGATAAGCGACGCAAAGCCGATCAGGGCAGTCACGTAACCCTTCGCGTAGCCTTTCCTGATCATTTCCGGACCGAGCACGCGCGCTTCCATGGAGGCATCGGCGATGCACGAACCCGAAACCCCTCCCATAAGGGCGGCCAGAACAACGCTCACCTGCGCCAAACCACCGCGCATATGCCCGGTTAACACTGCCGCCAGCGTCAGCAGTCTTTGGGTTATCCCCGTTTGATTCATAAGGTTGCCGGCAAATATAAACATCGGAATTGCCAGCAGGGCAAAGTTTTGCGTTTGGGAGATGGCAAGTTGCACAGGGATGGTGAAAGGCAGCTCAAGGTGCTGCAGGAAAAACACAGTTCCCGAAATACCGATCGCAAAAGCCACAGGCATCCCTGTCAAAAGCAGGAACAAAAACACGCAAGTCACCAGCAACATCTTCTCAAATCCCCCCAACAGGCGGCAAGGTCAAACCGCAGCCACTATACCGCCCTCCCGAACACAACCTCAACTCGCGGAACTCCGGCAGCGCCCCTTTTTCTCAATGACCATGCTTTTGGGCAAATTCGCCTCTGATTTTAAGTATTGCAGTGATCAGCAAAAGCATCGCCCCTACAGGTACGCTGAGTGTAACCCACGTATAGCTAAAACCGGGGATACCCTGAAAAGTCCTTGCCCTGGTGGTATAAGACAGCCACAGGCCAAACCCGATAAGATAGACTAAAAAAGCCACGATGATAAAGTAATTGAACGTTTTTATATACAGCCTGGCCTTTTCCGGAAGCCTGCTTATAAAAACATCGACGGTCATCAGCTTGCCCTCTCTCCAGGCTATGTCGGCGCTTAAAAAGCAGCACCAGGCAAAAAGGAACGTAGCTGCATCTACAGCCCAATTAATGGGGTGGCCCATACTTCTCATTATCCCTGCCGTGAAGATCAAAACAACCATCAACACCAGTGCAGACCGGGCTACAAAAGACTCAATTTTACAGGCATATTCGTAAGCTTTCTTCATAACGATATCCACCACCCCCCGCTTTCTCCGCACCGGATAACGAACCAGGCGTTTTCCCGGCCCCCACGGCCTGTGAGTGGAGGCCGGGACTTTCACCGCAAAAAACGGGTGCGCTCGAACTTCTCTGCTTTCTTTTCTGTTGCTCTTTTCACTTCTTTCCCAGTTCTTTATAGATCCGGTCTCTTGCCTCGGTGAGCTTCAAAGCCGTGTACGCCTTTTCTCCGGCTTTCTTGAAGGCCGCCAGATCGACATCTTCCACGATGGTCATCCCTTTATCCTTAACCTGTTGCTTAGCTTCTTTTTCCAGCTTATCCATGATCAGCCTGGAGGTCTCCAGCCCGGCCTTGTTGCACTCCTCGACGAGGATTTTCTGGTAGTCAGGAGGCAAACTGTTAAAGAATTTCGCACTGATTACCTCAAAATTGATAAGCAGGATGTGCTTAGTCTCGCTCATGTATCTGGCCACTTCATAGAGCCGCCCGCCGGTCACGTTGTTGTACACCAGTTCGGCGCCGTCAATGACCTTCTGCTGCATGGCCGGATACATTTCACCAAAGGGAAGGGCTACGGGGGTAGCGCCGAGAGCGCGGACGGATTCCTGCCAGATCGGCGCGCCGGGAGTCCTGATGCGCATGCCTTTTAAATCTTCCGGCGTCCTGATCGGCTTATTGGTTACAAACTGCCTGAAGCCCTGTACCCAGTTAAAGGACAGAACTTTAATGCCCTGCTCCTTCTCCAGTTTTTCCAGCCAGGCTTTCACCGTGGGGGATTCGTTGAGCTTGACAACTTCTTCGAGGCTGTCCACAAAATATGGGGCGTTCATCACGGCTATTTCGGGAACGTAGTTGCCAAGGCGCGCCGAGTCGGTATTCTGACCTACATTTGCGCCCTGCCTGATTTGCTCGATGATGTCCTCCTCGACGCCGAGCTGAGCGCTGGGATAAACTTCGATCTTAAGCCCGCCGTTGGTTCTCTCGGAAACATTTTTCGCCCATTTTAAAAAACCTTCGTGATAGGGCTCTGTTGGCGCCAGAACGTGATTAAACTTCAAGACATACTGCTGTTGCTGCTGCTTCGGAGCCTCCTGCTGGGAAGCACCCTGCTGGCCGGAAGGCCCTTTGGAACAAGCCGCCGCCAGGAGTATGATCATTACCATAACTGCCGCCATGCCGACTTTCCTTTTCGCGTTTTTCATAGAATACCTCCTTTTTAACAGATGATTTTGACATTCCCGTAAACCCCGCCATTACCCGTCCACCGGCCGTCCCCCCTTATTTCCTGGCTTCCCTGCTATCTCCATATACTCACGCCATTCACGCCATGATTCAAGGCGCCTTCCTGCACCGCTTCTTTCTTACCTTTAGACAAAAACTCAAAAATTCCTGCTCACCTCAAAAAAAATTTTCTTTAATATAACCCTCATACTGAAATTATTTTTGTCTCTCCCCTCAAAACAGACCGGTAAACCAGGGATATAGTCACCAGGTTCTTCACCTTTCTGCTATTTATAAAGCTATTCAGCCAGTGGGTTACCAAGTACAGTACACCAGCAAAATCAAAATCCATGCTTAAGCAATAAAAAAATATTTTTCTTTTAAAGGAATTCATAACGAAATTGTCGAAATATATTGTACGAATATATTTTACGAAAAGCAGGCGGCATTTAAGGAGGAGCGCACTGATGATCAGCCTCTCGAGAAACATAAATTCAACCCTTGAAGGCACCCTGGTAAAGCTGCGCAGCATTCAACCATCTTTGCGACCGGCCGAAGCCCGCGTGGCGGAGTGGATCATGAATAACCCCGGCGAAATTTTGCACATGTCGATCACCGAGCTGGCCGAAAAGTGCGAAGTGGCCGAAGCTACGGTCGTCCGGCTCTGCAAAAAACTCGGCTACAACGGCTTTCAGGAGATTAAAATATCCCTGGCGCGCGATTTGGTTGAACCCATCAAGAGCATCCACGAAGAAGTTCTGCCGACCGACGATCTGCGCACCATGGGTTATAAAGTTTTCCACAGCGCCATGGAAAGCCTCTCCGATACCCTCAAAATCCTGGATTACGGCGAACTGGACAGGGCCATCCGGGCCATCGCCTCCGCCCAGAAAATAGATTTTTACGGTGTAGGCACTTCCGGTTTTGTAGCCCTCGACGCCCACCATAAAATGTTTAAGACCGGTCTGGTGAGCGCCGCTTATAACGACCCCCACCTGCAAATCATCTCGGCCGGCTTTTTGAGCGACCGGGATGTAGCGGTAGGCATCTCTCATTCAGGCAGCACCAAAGACGTAATCGAATCTTTAAAGGTCGCCAAAAACGCCGGAGCTACTACCGTTTGCATCACCACTTTCATGAAATCGCCCATTACCAGGGTTTCTGACATTAAACTGGTAGTTGCGGCGCGCGAAACGACTTTCCGGAGCGAAGCCACAGCCGCCAGAATTGCCCAGCTTTGCCTTATCGACTTGATCATCGTGGGAGTTTCCATGCTGAGGAAGGAAGAAAGCCTTGCAGCCATAGACAGGATGCGGCGCAGCATCGCTTTAAAGCGTTATTAATTTAAAATAAGTTTGAGGAGGAGGACAAGAAATGCAATTAAAGGGTATTATTCCCGCCATGCTGACGCCTTTTAACAGGGACGGCGGGGTAGATTTCGGGCTCCTGCGTACTTACGTGGATTTTCTGATCGACCGCGGCGTAACCGGTCTTTTCCCCACCGGCACCAACGGCGAGGGACCGGCGCTCGGGACAGAAGAACGAAAAAAAATTGCCGAAGCGGTGGTGGACCAGGCCGGAAAAAGGGTGCCCGTCATCGTCCAAACCGGGGCGATTACTACCGCCGAAACAATCGAGCTGACCACGCACGCTCAAGAAACGGGCGCCGATGCCGCGTCAGTGCTGCCTCCCTTCTACTTCCCCCACGACGAGCAGGCCCTGGAGGCGCATTATCGGGCCGTGGCCGAAGCCGTGCCCGGTTTTCCAATTTATCTTTACAACATTCCGGGCAACGCCAAAAACGACCTCAAGCCGGGCCTGGTCAAGAGGCTGGTTGAAGCCTGCCCCAATATTTGCGGCCTGAAAGACAGCTCCAAGGACATGACGCGGCTGGAAGAATATATTGATATCCTGGGTCCTGACTTCACTGTGCTTGTTGGCACAGATTCCCTTATCCTGCCTGCGCTGGTAATGGGCGGAGCAGGGGTAGTCTCGGCTGTGGCCAACGTCTTTCCCGAACCCTGCGTCGAGCTTTACCGGGCTTACCTCGCCGGGAACCTGAGCCTGGCCAGAGAGAAACAGTACCTCGTCAACCGCCTCCGCTCCATCCTCAAGGAAGGGCCTTACATTACCCCCTATCGCTATGCCCTCACCATGCGGGGCCTTCCCTTTTTACCCGTGCGCCCGCCCTTCCGGCCCTTAACGGAAAAAGAAACAGAGCGGTTAACCGGCAGCTTGCGTTCGTTGGGCCTCGTTTAGACGCCGCTTTTTCGTCGCCTTCAGCCGCAGTTCCACCCGTCAACCGTTCGATAAAACCTCCTCGCTCGCCCCCTTGACAACTGTTCTTTTCCAAAAGGGTATTGTTCAGTCCGTCCAAACCGGCGGCTTCCGAAGCAGGGGCCTATTCCCCGGCATGCACCCCTTTCTTTAAAATGATGTTTTTTTTCTTATTTTGTTGTATAACGTTGCCCGGCAAATCCCGAGCAGGGGCGGAACTTTGATTTCGACTGTACTTAACCTGTAGTACAAATCCAGCCGGAACTTTCCCTGCCGGCATAATTCCTTTAAATTGCGGTTTGTCGAGGCAATTATTCTGGCATTTAATGGCAGTAACCTGGTCCCCCCAATCCTCTCAAACTCCTTCTCTGCAATAACGCGCAGCAGTTTGCTCTGCAGCTGGAGATCCATGTCGCCAATCCCATCCAGAAGGATAGATCCTCCGGAGGCCAGCTCGAATTTTCCCTTTTTGGCAGTCACTGCGCCTGTAAATGCCCCTTTTTCATACCCAAAGAGTTCCGATTCCAACAAATCATGGGGAATAGCCGTACAGTTGATCTTAATAAAGGGAGCGAAAGAATTGTTAAGATTCTCAGAATGAATGGCGCTGGCCAGGATCTCCTTGCCTGTTCCCGTTTCGCCCGTGATCAAAACCGGGTATGAGGTTACAGCAACTTTTAATCCAAGGAGTAACACTTTCGTTACATTATGCAACACACCCTGCTTTATACTGAAACGCTGCAAGACAGGCCAAAAATAACGGGTGTATTAAAGGTAACAAAGTTTAGAACTTCTACATAAAGATTGGTGAGTCAAAATGATTGGTATGATTTTTGCATATAACAGAATCACGAAAATGCCCTCCTTTACCTAAAGTTCTTTTCCTTTACCATGTTTAACTACCTGGGCCTACAATTGGGCGGCCCTCGCTGACTTGATGCAGAATTATTTCGAAACGTATTCGACCCCCGCGTGCCCTGGTTAGAAAAACGAAGCCGGTTTTCTTGCTTGAGGGCCTTGCTCAACGAAAAGAGGGGGAATGCCTATGCGAAAATCTTGATCGGCGTACAACTCATGGAGAAATCATCTCGAGACAAAAGAGCAGAATTATCTAAAGAAGGGAGGATTGCTGTTAATGAGAAGGGCGAGATCAATAGCGCTTTGTCTCTCGGTAGTGGTTATGGCTCTTTTTTTAACCGTTTGCGGCAAGGCGGAAACTGCTTCGGCGGGTACAGCCGACGCTCGGGAGATATACTATGTTACTACTACGGACGGTATAGTGCTGGCAATGAAGCGCTATCGTCCCGATTCCAATGCTTCCATGAACATTGGCAAACAGCCGGTGATTCTCATGCCGGGGTTGACTGCCAACATCAACTATTTCGACATCCGCACCCCGGCAGGGGAAAATTATAACGTGAAACTACCTGCTAATCTGGCATCGTGGGCGGCCGGTGATCCTTATATCCAGGCCGATCCCATGAAGTATTACAGCCTCCCCTATTATTTATGGAAACAGGGTTACGATGTGTGGCTGGCCAACTACCGCGGACAAGGCAGGTACCCCGTGAAAAGCGGCGGAAGGTATGGATACGCCATCGATGAACTCGGGATTTACGACATGCCGGCCATCGTCAAAAAGGTTTACGAGGTTACAGGGAAACACCCGGTCTGGATAGGCCATAGTATGGGATCCACCATGGCCTACATGTACCTCCAGGGCGCAAAGTTCAGAGTAGCATCTTATGCCGATTCCCACGTGGTTTCCGACAGCGCCCTGGTCGCGGAGCGCAACAACGGAACCGGCAAGCAAGCCCTGAAGGGATTGGTCGACTTGGACGGGCCGGTGATTCCTGTAGGCTCTCCCCCCAGTATTTTTGATGCCGCGATCTGGACTGCATTATCCGTACCATCCTACGTTGATCTACAGTTATTATCCTCGCTTGGATTAACCGGAATTACCGGCCTCGTGGATTTTTCGTCTTCGACTAACGCCAATAATATCGACAAGAACGTAGCGGATTATATCCAGAAATATGCCGTAGATGGCTTTAGCACAAGAACGGCCGCTCAGTACGGCGACGCATCCACCAACAAGAAACTGAGGGAAGATTACAAAAACGGCAATCCTCTGCTTGTGTTCCCGCCTAAGCCCAGGACCGGGGACGGTTATTATTATTATTCCGACAACCTGTCAAAGATTAGCCTTCCCACGCTGATTATTGCCGACAGCACAGTGGATATAACCGATCCCAATGACATTCAAAACTTCTACAACAAGAAGTCTAGAAACGCCAAAGACGCTTTCTATATCATTCCCGGAACCGCCCATGTGGACCTGGTGGTGGGATTGAATGCGCCAACCGAACTCTATCCCAAGATAGGCCACTGGTTGGAATCTCTGCAATAGCAGTATCGTGCAGGTACAGACAAGCGACACTTTTGGTCTTAAACTGGTATTCAGGATCGGGATGATCAGACAGCCGCCGGGTCTGGGGATATGTGGGTGATTAACCAGCCAGAGTTTATCCAAGCCCTTGTGGGCAGCAGGATTTTAACCATGCCCTTAGGATAAATTAAGGAATGTATCGTATCACCGGACAAGCCTGCTGACCACAAGGGCGGCATATCCCCAGCAAGCAGGACTCCTTAAGTTAAATTACCGCTGGCCAAAGAAAGTACCGAGCAGTTTGGCTTATCCCCGGAAGATGCGAAACTGGCGGCGTAAAAAGGGCTTGTTTTCTTAAACCAGTAAATGGGCGGGGATCAACAAGATCGTTTTCCCCCTGGTTTCTTGCGCTGATCCCGCCGGGCAGGAACTGAAATGGCCGTCATTCTTTGTCGTGCCGCGGGTAAAACTTTACACTAAACCAAAGTCACAGTGCATATACCAGATTCAGCAGCCGCAAAATCATTGCGGCACCCTCCGCTCGCTTGACATGGTCAGCGGCCCGGAAGGTGCCGTCCTCGTACCCCTTGACGATGCCCCTCGCCGCCACCGCACCTGCAGCCTCTCTCGCCCAGCCCGGTATCGTATCCTTATCGGCAAACTGGATCACGGGCCCGGTCACGGGCCCGGCCTCCTTCGCCGCTATTTTTTCAAGCAATACTGCGAGTTCTCCCCTTGTCACCGGGTTGCCGGCCCGAAATGTGAACTCCCCGTCTTCAACGGGGTACCCCTTTACCAGACCGGCCTTGACTGCCGCAGCAACCGGCCCCCGCGCCCAAGGGGGAATATCAGCGCTGTCTTTGAACAAAACCAGCTGCTCTTCACCCGCAATCTCCAGGTCCAGGGCACGCACCAGCATTGCCGTGCACTCGGCCCGGCTCATCTCCGCACCCGGCTTGAATACGTTTCCCGGAAACCCGCTTATCACGCCCATACCCGCGAGTCGGGCCACAGCCTGCCCGGCCCAGTGTCCCTGCATGTCCGAAAACACAGGCACCGGGTCGCGGGCGAACACGGCGAACCTGCTCAAATGAAAGATATCCAGGCTTACCGTCCTGCTGTCCGGATCCGCCTTACCCCCAAGATACACCCAGCAGTTCTTCTTCTCGCTGTAGAAGTACAAGGCAGGCACGCGGCCGGAAGTTACTTTACCCGGGTCGTAAGAAAACACCACAGTGATCGCCCCCGACACCTGCCCATCCCTTAGCTTTATGTCGATAACGGGACTTGCAGCCTGGACATTCTTTGCTTTGCTCAGGATGGAAACCGCTTCGCTATCCGGCAAAACCGCCAACTGCAGACGTGCGTTCGCGCCGGTAATGGCCCCTGCCGGGACCTCTACCTTTACCCTGCCGGTTAATTCAACTACGGCATCCGCTCCCGCCGGCACGGGCACTTCAATCCTGTCTGCAAAAGGTAATGGTGTTCCGCCACCGCCCCCTCCGCCTCCACCGGTAGAGGCCGCTTCAGTAGTAAAACAAAAGCTGAAATCCTGTGCTGGTGTGTTACCTGTCAGATCCTTCACCGCAGCGGCAGGGATCGAGACGGTATAACTGGTGCTGTATGCCAGGGTAGTTTCGGGATCAATCGTGAGGACCCGGCCGCTGATGCCCGTGGACGCGGCCGCGACCCTCCCGGCGGCATCCTCCAAGGCTATTCGGCTGAAGTTGTCGCCCTGGATTACGTCTTCGCTGAAAGTAACCGTCACGGTCTTATCCACCGGAACGTTCGCGTCACCGCTGGCAGGGTCGGTGCATTGCACTTCAGGCGGCGCCAGCTCAAACGAAGAAATGTCGTTTAATAACCCCTGGTAGCTTCCCCCTCCGATAACGTAAAAGTTGTCGCCGATGATCTCCGCTGTATGGGCACATCTGCCAGCCGGCATGTATGCTGCCGTGACCACCGTGTGACTGTCCGGGTTATAGGCCAGGACATCGGGAAACAGACCAAAATAGTCGCTGTAGCCGCCAATGAGGTAGATTACCCCGTTTCTTTCGCTGGCAACGGCCGCAGCCGCGCAGCGGGGCGCAGGCAGGCGATTCATCCACCACGTCAGGCCCCTGGTCTGGGGGTCGAACTTGAACACGTCCCCAACGTCGCCGGCCATTGTGGATGAACCACCAAACAGAAACACTGAGCCGTTCCAGGCGGCTGCAGCACCACCGTTGAGAGGGTAGGGCAAGCAGGCTACTTTGGTGACAGTATTGCTGCCGGGGTCGTATTCTACTATGTCCCTGATGTTTTCGCCATTATTGTTACGTCCTCCGAAGATGTAGACCTTTTCGTTGACCACGGCGGCAGAGGCAAAAACACAATCTTCCGGCAACTCCCCAATTTTGGCGACCTCCCCTGTTGAAGGATTGAAACGCATAATGTCTTTTACGGCGGCGTAGTCCCTCCACCCTCCGAAAAGATAGACAGCGCCGCCCACAGTGACAGCACCCATGCCAGACAGGGGATAAGGCAGGTAGGCCACCTGCGTAACAGATTTTGACTCCGGGTCAAACCGAAGGATACCGTCCTGCCATACCCCCGGGGCGGACTCACCGCCAAAAATATAAATTACATCATCTACCACAGCAGAACTAAGCCGCTGCCCTTTAAACGGCATCGTTGACTGCTGGATAAAACTAGTACCATCAATCAGAACCACAGGCCCGGCCGGCACCGAACTCGGCAATAACACGACACAAAACAAAAATGTAAAAAGGTAGACTACCTTTCTCCATTTAAATACTGGCAAGTACTGCAAGATTTCCCACTTCCTTTTCCTTGTTATTATCTTTAGCGAGTTTATTTGAGAATCTCTACATCGTGGCGGGTGGCGTTTTTTACCTTTCAGTCCCCTTGTCATCGGGTCAATGGCTGCAACACGCCCGGTACAAGGACGGGGAAGTATTATTGCTGCATCTTTCAGTCCCCTTGTCATCGGGTCAATGGCTGCAACCCTGCTAAAGCACTAGATCATTTGATCTAGTGCTTAACTTTCAGTCCCCTTGTCATCGGGTCAATGGCTTCAACCCGGAAAGCATCAATTACGAAAGCCGGTTGCTTTTTGCTTTCAGTCCCCTTGTCATCGGGTCAATGGCTGCAACTAGCGGTTGGGATGTCCACGCCTATCTTTTTGGCCCTTTCAGTCCCCTTGTCATCGGGTCAATGGCTGCAACCCGATAGGAGCCACAAGAGAATGGGCAGGGTTTGTGCTTTCAGTCCCCTTGTCATCGGGTCAATGGCTGCAACCAGGGATCGATGTAGGAGTTGAAGAAGAAAGACGTTCTTTCAGTCCCCTTGTCATCGGGTCAATGGCTGCAACCCTATTTCGGTTTGCCGACACCTACCCCGGCGCGCCTTTCAGTCCCCTTGTCATCGGGTCAATGGCTGCAACGGCCAGTTCCGCCGGGCCTGGGAAGAGCGGGCGGCCAGACTTTCAGTCCCCTTGTCATCGGGTCAATGGCTGCAACCGGTTATCGTGCTCCCGCTGGTGGTGCTGGCTGGGTCTTTCAGTCCCCTTGTCATCGGGTCAATGGCTGCAACTTGAGTGTAAGAGGCAAAGGGAACCCGGAGGTTTCCTTTCAGTCCCCTTGTCATCGGGTCAATGGCTGCAACTATTGAACCAATTTATGGTAAGGATAAATATGTAAACTTTCAGTCCCCTTGTCATCGGGTCAATGGCTGCAACCAAGTTCTCGCCGCCCTGGACGGCAGGAAGGAAGAAACCTTTCAGTCCCCTTGTCATCGGGTCAATGGCTGCAACAAATTAAAAACTTTATTAGAAAATACGGCAAATTTGTACTTTCAGTCCCCTTGTCATCGGGTCAATGGCTGCAACACCATCGACCCTGCCCAGGCCCCGGCAAGCAATGTCTTTCAGTCCCCTTGTCATCGGGTCAATGGCTGCAACTGTTGTGACTCTCCGTCCGAGCAATGGTCTCGGCCCTTTCAGTCCCCTTGTCATCGGGTCAATGGCTGCAACGTAGTCAGTCCAGTGCTTTATATGAGCTTTCCAGTCTTTCAGTCCCCTTGTCATCGGGTCAATGGCTGCAACCCACTCGGGATCTTCGGGCTTTACGGCCTTCAAAATCTTTCAGTCCCCTTGTCATCGGGTCAATGGCTGCAACTCCAGCTACGACGGCATAGACCTGGGCGCACCGGGAACTTTCAGTCCCCTTGTCATCGGGTCAATGGCTGCAACTGATCGACAAGCTCCAGCATCTTCTGCGCAACGTCCCTTTCAGTCCCCTTGTCATCGGGTCAATGGCTGCAACCAACCTGCGCCTTCGTCGGTTCGTGCCTGGACAACCATCTTTCAGTCCCCTTGTCATCGGGTCAATGGCTGCAACTGTATATGAAGACGAAAATGGGGTATTTCATTATGTTTGCCCTTTCAGTCCCCTTGTCATCGGGTCAATGGCTGCAACAAGAACAAATCACCGAATGGAATAAATTACATGAGCTTTCAGTCCCCTTGTCATCGGGTCAATGGCTGCAACTCAGTTAAAGCAACAAGAGGATGATTTAAAAACCTACTTTCAGTCCCCTTGTCATCGGGTCAATGGCTGCAACTTGTGCTTGACGAGCTGGTACTCGTCGAAGTGCTTGACTTTCAGTCCCCTTGTCATCGGGTCAATGGCTGCAACGAGTCGCTTCCCGCAGGCGCGGAGCCGGGGGACCGCCCTTTCAGTCCCCTTGTCATCGGGTCAATGGCTGCAACTAGATTATGCCGTTCACCGGAACGCCGAAGAGCTGACCTTTCAGTCCCCTTGTCATCGGGTCAATGGCTGCAACCGCCGAGCGGCCAACGGCCCTGGCAAGGGCTTTCGCCGCCTTTCAGTCCCCTTGTCATCGGGTCAATGGCTGCAACCCGTGTACGGCTCGCACTCCTTGACCTGCTCCGGTGTCTTTCAGTCCCCTTGTCATCGGGTCAATGGCTGCAACTTCCGCAGCCTGCTGGCCGCCTCTTTTTTGGCATTTCTTTCAGTCCCCTTGTCATCGGGTCAATGGCTGCAACCCGATCCCTGCCGTGGCCGAAATCGCCCCTTTACCTTTCAGTCCCCTTGTCATCGGGTCAATGGCTGCAACTTACGCAGCCTGCTGGCCGCCTCTTTTTTGGCATTTCTTTCAGTCCCCTTGTCATCGGGTCAATGGCTGCAACGTCAATCAGTTCCAACTCAATCACCGGGGCGTAAGAACTTTCAGTCCCCTTGTCATCGGGTCAATGGCTGCAACTTACGTGCGACGACTGCTTGTTTGAACCGATGTGCTTTCAGTCCCCTTGTCATCGGGTCAATGGCTGCAACGTTTTTCCTTTGCTTCCTTCTGGCCTTTCCCGAAAACTTTCAGTCCCCTTGTCATCGGGTCAATGGCTGCAACAAAGAAAAGTAGTCAAATACTTATGTGACTGGTGTAAAGCTTTCAGTCCCCTTGTCATCGGGTCAATGGCTGCAACACACCTCCAGTAGTTCCGGGTTCTCGTGGATGTTGCCTCTTTCAGTCCCCTTGTCATCGGGTCAATGGCTGCAACCCTTCCTCCCCTTCCGGGGGCGCCGGATTCCGGCTCCTTTCAGTCCCCTTGTCATCGGGTCAATGGCTGCAACAATAATTGAAGAATCGAAAGAAAAAAAGAGTAAAAGCTTTCAGTCCCCTTGTCATCGGGTCAATGGCTGCAACTGTGCTACAGGATTTACCACCCCACCCTGGGGTACTTTCAGTCCCCTTGTCATCGGGTCAATGGCTGCAACCACCTTAAAAAACACGAAGTAGTACATCATATTAACTTTCAGTCCCCTTGTCATCGGGTCAATGGCTGCAACAAATTATAGCCAAGTGTTTAGGAATCCAGGTCTAGCTTTCAGTCCCCTTGTCATCGGGTCAATGGCTGCAACTTCCGGGGGGCCAGGCTCCCCCAGGTGTTTTTTGAACACTTTCAGTCCCCTTGTCATCGGGTCAATGGCTGCAACCTTGGGTGCCTGTTTAAAGCTGGCCTTGTTTCTTGAGTCTTTCAGTCCCCTTGTCATCGGGTCAATGGCTGCAACGTCAATGCTGAATGTTATAAGGTGAAGGCCCAGGCCCTTTCAGTCCCCTTGTCATCGGGTCAATGGCTGCAACTTTTTACCACTTTTTTGTCATGGTTGACAAACAGTCCTTTCAGTCCCCTTGTCATCGGGTCAATGGCTGCAACTAAATACCACCTAGCACCAGTTTACGAAATAGCTCATCTCATTTTGCGAAACCTAGATTTATCAAGGGTTTCCGGTTCTAAAACGTAGCACCTAAACAACGTACTCAGCCAGTTCAAGCGCCTCAAAAAGCTTTTT
>JBFLZY010000034.1:0-27599 GCA_040755975.1 Bacillota bacterium
CAAGGGAGGAGCCTTTGAGCAAAGCACAGCCTGGCAAGGCTGCTGGATGATGGGAGCCGGATGAGCTGAGAGGTTCCAGTCCGGTTCTGAGAGGGCTTGGGGGTGAAATTCCCCCATTCTACTCACCTGCATGCGCGTATTTTCAATCGCTTCTTCGACCGGCCGCCCGATCATGTCTTCCTTCTTGACTTCCAAAAAGTCGCAATAGGCTTTGTTGAAAATGGTTATGCGGGCATTTTTATCAACCACAATAATGCCGTTATAAGCGTTGTCCAGGACCGTCTCCAGTAATTCCGCGGCGTCCTTGGTTTTGCGCAGTTCTTCCTGGATTTGCAGCAAGTCTGTTATATTTGTGAAGATGGCAAGCGCACCCTTTATTTGCCGGCCGTTTTTGATTGGCACACAATGGCAGATGTAATTCGCCGTTTCAACTTTAATTTTCTGTCCCGCTTGCATCTGGCCCGTCATCAGCACTTTGGACAGGATTTTCTTTAGTTCCAAATTGGGTATTACTTCCTGGAAGGGCCGGCCGATTAGTTCTTTTTCAGGTTTCTTCAAGATTTGTTCCATGGCCTGGTTGGCGGATACGATCTGATTATTATTGTTTATTTCCAAGATTCCGTCTTCAGGAACATTCTTTAGAATATTGAACGGGTCAGCGATCTTTACTTCCCGGTGTTGCATTGGAACAACCTCCCGTCGCTGTTGACGTGGTTATTGTATTATTCTTTATTTTCTGTGCAACTTCCTGCCGGAAGGGCAAATAAAAAAACCGGAAGAGAAATTCCGGTCTTTACTTAAAGCTTTGATTAAGTTGTTATCTGTAGCTCGTCTGGCGGTTTAAGGCCATACACTCGCGGCAATACACGGGCTTTCTGCCGGTGGGCTTAAAAGGCACCCTGGTCTGGGCTCCGCAGTTTGTGCAAAAAGCGTCGTATAACTCGCGGACGGACGACCCGCGTCGCTCGGCCTTGCGCCTTTGGCGGCAATCTTTACAGCGGCTGGGTTCGTTGGTTAATCCCTTTTCCGCATAAAAGGCCTGCTCGCCGGCACTGAAAATGAAATCGGCGCCGCACTCCTTGCACCTGAGCACCTTGTCTTCGTAAAACATAAAATTCTCCTCCTTTTCAAGGTTACTGGTTTAGGGGCCCAAACAAACCTTCTCCGTTCCTAAACCAGATTTTAAGGAGAAGAATTTTTGCCGGTGACCTAAAAACCAGTTTTTTTAAATTATAGCATAAAAACAGGTTCTTGTCGATAGCGCCGGAGAGCATTTTTTTGTACGCAGAGCATCGTAATGAGCAGAGATAACGGAAAAACCTTTGATTTTATTGAAAAGTTGCCAGCCATTCCCGGACTGCCTGCCAGACCTGCCGGTAATGCCGGGTAAACTGATGGTCGCCGCCGTCTATCCAGGTCAGTTGTTTTGGTTCTCCGGCAGACCGGTAAATAATGTTCGCTTCCGCGGGGGAAACCAGTTCGTCCTCCGTGCCGTGAACGATTAAAATGGGGCGGGGAGAAAGGCGCGCGGCGTCGCCGGCCACGTCATACCGCCGGAGATCTGCAAGGAAGCCTTTTTTCAGGTAAACAACCCCCTTTTCTCCGGCTAAAACGATTCGTTCTCCTTCTTCGTCGGAAAGGTTGGTAAAAAGTTCGGCCGGTCTGGCGGGCGCAGCCCAGGTGCACACGCCGGCCGCCGTCAGATCGCGGGCGGCCTGGCAAATCGCCGTCGTTCCACCGAAACTCCGACCCAGGGTAACTATTTTAGAAAAGCCTTTTTGTTTGCACCAGTCAAGGGCGCAACTTAAATCGTCAACCTGTCCGGTGAGAGTAAGGTCTTCAAACAGACCTTCGCTTTCCCCGCACCCCGCAAAATCAAACAAAAATGTTGACCACCCCTGCCTGCCTATTTCCCCGGCCATTTCCAGGGCTCTTCCGCCCCCTTCTTTGCTTCCGGTGAAGCCGTGACAAACCACCGCTATTTTCCGCCGGGACTCCGGGGGGTGAGCTAACAATCCGGCTAATTTGTTGCCCCGGGAATTGTAGAAAAATACCTTTTGCCAAATAAGAGACGCCGCCTTCATTTCCAAACCCTCCGGAAACAACTGCCTTTCTGCTTACAATATTATCATTTACATAAGTAAATTCCTGCTTAATTCCCCGCGGGAAAATTAAAAATAAAAGGGGCACCGTGCGTGCCCCGGGCAGGTGATTTTGAAATTATTGCCTCAGTTTTATGCTTTTGCTTCGTAAAGCATGGGACCCGTGTCATAGACTAAAAGTAAGGTATTCCAGAAGAAGAGTTCCCGATACTCTTCACCTACTTTCCGAATCACTTCTGTGCGGATGATGTGGGAATTTGACTCGATAATTATATCTGCCAAAATCTTCAATTGCTCCGCGTCGAGCCTGATCGCGTGTTTTAATTTTTCCGCTAAAGTGTGTCCGGAAGGTCCCCACGCATCTGAATAGTAGGTATCGGCGTAAAATCAAACTGAAAAGGGACGTGGCTGCTTTCCGGCAGGTGGGCCAGTATTTTTCTCCAGAATTCCGGACCCCGGGTTTCCACTTGAATCATTCGCATAATTACGTCACGCAAGAGAGGGCTTGGTACCATGCCGGCAATTTCCGTCCAAAGAACGGTTTCCTTTTGGTCAATGGCCAAAATGCGTCTGACGTGCTAGTGGATGGACATTTTTGCCAGTACCTCCTGTTAAAAATTTTAGTGTATATTATGCAGAAAGGAATATATTGGAACCATTACCAGCACTAATTAAAAAACTCCATAATTTATGTAGAGAGATCAGGTTATTTTTTGGACAAACTAAGGTTAAAGAAAATTAATAAGTTTAGGAGGGCTTAATAATGACCATCGGTGAAAAAATGCACCAGACCCTGGCGACCCTGGAAGGCGTAACGGCAAACCTGAAAAGCTTTGCCCTGGATACGCAGGATAAAAATGCAAAGAAAATGTTTTCCGATTATGCCAACCAGCTGGAAAATATTACCCGGGGGCTGCGCGGAAGGGTAAATTATGTCGAGCAGCAGGAGCCCCAATATAAGGTTTACGAACAGCAAACATGATAGCGCAAAACTTTTTTTGCCCCAATAGAAGATCACTAAAAGGGACAGGATAACCCACCTGTCCCCTTTTTTTTCGATGGCCCAAGAAAAATTTCCTCAGCCCTCAGTTCTTCATCTGAATATGCCCGGCTTGAGGGGCCGGCCGCCAGATGACCCATTTGGTTCCAAAAATTGGTATAAAATTTTACTTGATTTATTCCTTCGCTTTGGATATAATAACCCATAACATAACGATGGTCTTAAATCCCGTGAAGGAGGAAAGTAGGCCGGGACCAGTTCTCCAGGGAGGAGGCGCCGGCGACTGGGAGCGCCTCTAGAACATGGCTGGTTGAAGTTCCCTCCGGAGGAGCAGGCTGAAAACGTTTTCAACGGCAAAGTAGGCTGGGCCGGTTTCTTCCCCCGTTACCGGGAAGGGGGTATCGGAATTCATTCCTGTACCTTTTTACCTGAGGGGTTTGCGCTTTTGGCGCAGGCAAGTAGGGTGGTACCGCGAAAAGATTGATGGCTTTTCGTCCCTATGGATGAAAAGCCATTTTTAATTCCCGCTCAGGAATGATTTTTCCCGTACCTTAAGCGAGGGGGCCGCCGGCGCTCGGCGGTCAACCAGGGTGGTACCGCGAAGAGCCCGCAGCCTTCGTCCCTGGAGGGATGGAGGCTGCGGGTTTTTTCAATACTTTATTTAATACCTTCACTTTAAACAACTTATTTACAGTTGGGAGGCGCAAAGATGGTTGTTGTCATGGAGCCCGGTGCACCGCCGGAAACGATCCAGGCCGTCAGCGAGAGGCTGGCCGCACAGGGTTTTCAACCGCACTTAATCCATGGCGTCAGCAGAATTGTCATCGCGGCTGTAGGAGAGCGCCGGGCGGCGGATACTTCAGGCCTGGAAAACTTGCCCGGCGTAGAAAAGGTAGTCCCCATCATGAAGCCTTATAAACTGGCCAGCAGGGAGGCCAGAGGGGAAGACAGCGTGGTGAAAGCCGGCCGGGTGGCGGTAGGCGGCGGGAGAAGCGTGGTCGTGATGGCCGGGCCGTGCGCCGTGGAAAGCCGCGAGCAATTGTTCATGGCAGCGCAGGCGGTGAAACGAGCAGGGGCGGCAATTTTGCGCGGCGGGGCCTTTAAACCGCGTACGTCTCCCTATAGCTTCCAGGGGTTAGCAGAAAAGGGATTACAGTTGCTGGCGGAGGCAGCCGCCTGGGCAGGTCTGGCCGCGGTGAGCGAAGTGATTGACCAGGAAAGCCTGGACATGGCCAAAGATTACGTAGATATCCTGCAGATTGGGGCGCGCAACATGCAGAATTTCCGCCTTTTGCGGGCGGCCGGCCGCTCCGGCAAGCCCGTTCTGTTGAAGCGCGGCCTCTCGGCGACCATTGAGGAATGGCTCATGGCGGCGGAATACATCATGTCGGAAGGCAACGAGCAGGTGATCTTGTGTGAACGGGGCATCCGCACCTTCGAGCGCCTGACGCGCAATACCCTGGACTTGAGCGCCGTTTCCCTGGCGAAAATTTTAAGCCACCTGCCTGTCGTGGTGGATCCCAGCCACGCCACCGGGGACCGGCGCCTGGTCGCCCCGATGGCCAAAGCGGCGCTGGCGGCCGGCGCGGACGGCCTGCTCATCGAGGTGCACCCCGACCCTGCTCAGGCGCTGTGCGACGGCCAGCAATCCCTCAGCCCGGAGCAATTTACCGTGCTGATGCGGGATTTGCAGGCCGTGGCGCTGGCGGCCGGGCGAAAAATGGCCGGTCTTCCGGGAGCGGACCAGCAAAACCGCACCGCCTAGTTTGCGGAGAAAACAGGGGGACGGTCCCCTTGTTTTCACCAAAACAGCGGTCAGAAAAGGGGGGAGGCTATAAGAAGAAAACAGAAGAACCGTACTCTTGTTTTTACCTGAGAACTTCGTTCTTGCCATTAATGATGCAAATGAGGGCTGGAATTTGTCCGGGTGAGAGACATCTGCGTAGGGCTGGTAACGAAACACGGCGCAGGTGAGGCAAGCGAACCGGCAGCGCAATTGAGAAGTGAGATGTGAGAAGTTGGAGGTGGGATTTAAAATTCTCACTTCTAACCTCTCGCCTCTCACCTCTCAATTGCCTGGTTCGCTCCGAACCAAGCCGATGTTTCGTCAGCCCGGAGCAGCGGAGCGAACCGGACAATTCCAGCCCGATGGGAAATGATGACAAAAATTATATTTTGAGGAGGATGAAATCCATGATCAAAAAAATCGGATATTTAGGGCCGCCCGGAACTTTTTCCGAAATGGCCGCCAGAGTTTATTTAAACGGCCAGGGAAAGGGCGAAATAATTCCCTTTCCTTCGCTGGCCGACATTTTTCAGGCCGTGGAAAAAGGGGGGCTGACCGAAGGGATCCTGCCTCTGGAGAACTCCACCGAGGGGTCGGTGAACCAGACGCTGGACCTCCTGGCCCACCGTTTTCCGCAGGCGAAAATCAGGCAGGAAATAATTCTCTCCGTAAACCACCATTTGCTGGCCCGGACGGGTGTTCCTTTCCACAAGATAGTCCGGGTGGTCTCCCACCCGCAGGCCCTGGCACAGTGCCGCTCCTACCTGGAAAGCGCCCTGCCGGGGGTGGAGGTGCAGGAGGCCGCCAGCACCGCGGAGGCCGCCGCGCTGGTGGCCGCTATGCCGGCGCCCTGGGCCGCCATCGGGACTGCGCAGGTGGCCCAGTCTTGCGGCCTGGTGGTTTTAGCAGAAAAAATCAATGATTCTGCCGCCAACGCCACCCGGTTCATTGCGGTCGCCCGGGAGGATGCGCCCCAGGGGCCGGGCTGCAAGACTTCCATCATCTTTTCCGTGGAGGATCGGCCGGGGGCGCTGTGCGACGTGCTTCTGGAGTTTGCCCAAAGAAAAATCAACCTGACCCGGATTGAGTCCCGGCCCACCCGGAACAGGCTGGGGGAATACCTGTTCTTTGTTGACTTCCAGGGGCACCGCCTGGATCAGGTCGTGCAGCAGGCCCTGGCGGCGGTTTCCCGGCGCGCAGTCAGCATGCGCGTGCTGGGCTCGTATCCGGCGGTTTCCGGAGAAGAATCGGAGGCCGGGCAGAAAAAATACCGGCGGGCCGGTTGAAATACTTGAAACACAGGTTTATGGCCGGGTAGGTTTAAAACTATTAGGACAGCGCGTCATTGGCGGCGCCAGAAAGAATTGTCCACCGCTGAAACAAAAAGCAAGCTTCCGGGAAATCGCTCCCGGCCGCTTGCTTTTTGTTTTTCTGACCGAAATGAATCGGGTTGAACTCAACTGGTTCCGGCGGCGGACAAACCGGCGTCAGGCCCTAACTCCTGATCCCTACTCCGGCGCTTTCATTACCGCCCCCGTGCTGGCGGAAGTGACCAGGGCTGCGTAGCGGGCCAGGTAGCTTTTGCCCGTGACCTTGGGGGGCGGGGGCAGCCAGGCGCTGCGCCGGGCGGCCAGTTCTTCTTCGGAAAGCTTTACGTTCAGCCGGCGCCGGGGAATGTCGATTTCGATCAGGTCGCCTTCTTGCACCAGGGCCAGCGGCCCGCCTTCCGACGCTTCCGGGGAAATGTGCCCGATGGAAGCTCCGCGGGTGCCGCCGGAAAAACGCCCGTCGGTGATCAGGGCTACTTTGCTGCCCAGGCCCATTCCCGTGATCGCCGAAGTGGGACTGAGCATCTCCCGCATGCCGGGACCGCCCTTGGGTCCTTCGTAGCGGATGACCACTACGTCTTTTTCCCGGATTTTTCCGTCCATAATCGCGTTGAAGGCCTCTTCCTCGCTTTCGAACACCCGGGCCGGCCCGGTGTGGACGAGCATCTCCTTGACTACCGCCGATTGCTTGACCACGGCGCCGTCCGGCGCCAGGTTGCCCCTTAAGACGGCGATGCCCCCCTCGGGAGCGTACGGGTCGGTTAAGGGGCGAATCACCCGGGAGTCGCGCACGGCGGCCCGGCTGATGTTTTCGCCCAGCGTTTTGCCGGTGACGGTCGACGCGTCCAGCGCCAGCAGTCCCGCTTCACCCAGTTTCTTGAGCACGGCGGAAATGCCGCCTGCCTGGTAAAGATCGAACAGCCGGTCGTCGCCGGCGGGGCTCAGCTTGCAGATGTTCGGCACCCGGCCGCTGATTTCATCAAAAGTTTCCAGCGCCAGGGGGACTTCCGCCTCGTAGGCGATGGCCAGCAAGTGCAGGACAGTGTTGGTGGAGCCCCCGATGGCCATATCCAGCGCGATGGCGTTGCGAAAGGCCGCCGGGGTCAAAATATCCCGGGGTCGCACGTTTCGCCGGACCATTTCCATCACGCCCTGCCCGGCCAGCTTGGCCAGGGCTTTGCGTTGCCCGTAGGGGGCCGGGATGGTGCCGTTGCCGGGCAGGCCGATCCCCAGGGCTTCCACCAGGCAGTTCATGGTGTTGGCCGTAAAAAGCCCGGCGCAACTCCCGCAGGTGGGGCAGGCCCTCAGTTCCATTTCCGTCAGCTCTTCTTCATTGAGCTGTCCGCTGGCGTAGGCGCCCACCGCTTCAAAGACTCCCCGCACCAGGTCGGCCTTTTCCCCCCGGTGCGTGCCCGTAAGCATGGGTCCGCCGCCTACATATACGCTGGGAATGTTCAGGCGGGCAGCGGCCATCAGCATGCCGGGGACAATTTTATCACAGTTGCCGATCAGCACCAGCCCGTCCAGCTTGTGGGCAACGGCCATGGTTTCGATGGAATCGGCAATCAGCTCCCGGCTGGCCAGGGGGTACTTCATGCCGTCGTGGTTCATGGCGATCCCGTCGCAAATGCCGATGACCGGAAATTCCACCGGCGTACCGCCGCCGGCCGCCACGCCCAGCTTGGCCGCCTGGGCAAGATCCCTTAAATGGATGTGCCCGGGGATTATTTCGTTGAAGGCGTTCACAATCCCGATCAGCGGCTTTTGCAGGTCTTCCGGCGTATAGCCCATGGCGTAAAAGAGCGACCGGTGCGGCGCCCTGGTGACGCCTCTGGTTACCTGTTCACTAATCAAGGAATTCTCACCCTTTCCAGATCTTTTCTTGATACCGGCTGCTTCGGACAACCTTCCCTAATTATCGATCAACACAAGGAGATTTTCAACTAAAAAATAAAAACCCTTTTTGGAAAAGGGTTGGAAAGGGCGACAGACCCATGGGCAACTCCCATGAAAATATCAGGCACAAGGTTTCCCAGGCACAAAGGCACAAAGTAAAATATTCCTAAACTTTATTTCTTTGTGCCTTTGTGCCTTTATACCTTGACCTTGAAATACAAAAAATTTTCATTTTTTGCTGGTGCTGCTTTGGCATGGATGTCTAATTCCTAACCCCCGACGATAGCCATTCCTGATTCCAAGGCCTTTCGGTTATAGGAAAGCAGGTGGCGCCTGTGGGCAGGTAAAATTTTTTCCAGGGCCTTGTTCACTGAATCGAGGGTGATTAAGCCGCTGATTTTCAGGTAGGTGCCCAGCATCACCAGGTTGGCCAGCTGGGCTGACTTGATTTTTTCGGCCAGCTGGTTGGCCGGAACAGGGTAAACCCGGACGTCGCTGCGCTTGATCTCGCTTTTCACCAGCGAGGAGTTCAACAAAAGAATTCCGCCCGGTTTTAACCGGGGAGCAAATTTCAGCAGGGAAGGGAGGTTGAAAATCAAAAGGCTTCCCGGTTCTTCCGCCAGGGGCGAGCAGATTTCTTCGTCGGCGACCGTGACGACGCAGTTGGCCGTGCCTCCGCGCATTTCCGCACCGTAAGAGGGAACCCAGCAGACGTGCTTTCCTTCCAGCATCCCGGCGTACGCCAGCAGCTGCCCCGTGAACAGCACGCCCTGGCCGCCGAACCCGGCAATCATTATTCGCTCGAGCATAGCGCCTTGCCTTACCCCCTTTCCGTTCTTCCGGTACGCCGTTTTGTTTCATTTAGTTCCGCCGCGCCGGGAGCGATTGACCGGTACTCTCCGAGGGGATAATAGGGAACCATGTTATTTTCCAGCCACCGGAGGGCTTCCACCGGCTTTAACCCCCAGTTGGTCGGGCAGGGGGAAAGAACCTCCACCAGGGCAAAGCCCAGCCCGCTGATTTGCGTTTCAAAGGCTTTCCGGATGGCTTTTTTAGTTTTGAAAATCTGGGCCGGGTTGTGGACGGAAACGCGCGCCAGATAGGCCGGGCCGTCCAGGGTAGCCAGCATTTCGACAATCCGCAGGGGGTGGCCGGCCTGTTTGACGTCGCGCCCGCCGGGGGAAGAGGTGGTTTTTTGCCCCGGCAGGGTGGTGGGGGCCATTTGACCCCCGGTCATGCCGTAGTTGGCGTTGTTGACGAAAATAACCGTGATCTTTTCCCCCCGGGCGGCGGCGTGCACGATTTCCGCCAGCCCGATGGAGGCCAGATCGCCGTCCCCCTGGTAGGTAAAAACAACCCGGTCCGGCAGGACGCGCTTAATACCGGTGGCTACCGCCGGCGCCCGTCCGTGGGCGGCTTGCTGCATGTCCAGGTTGAAATACTGGTAGGCGAAAACGGAGCACCCTACCGAAGCCACGCCGATCGTTTTTTCCCTGATCCACAGTTCGTCGATCACTTCGGCCGTCAGACGGTGGATCAGGCCGTGGCCGCAGCCGGGACAATAGTGCATGGGTTCCGGGGCCAGGGCTTCAGGCCGGGCGAGCGCAGCGGCCACGTTGCATCCCCCCGATCCGGCGGATTTCTTCCAGGATCTCTTGACCGGCGGGAATCATTCCGCCCGCCCGGCCGTAAAAATGGACCTGCCGGCTGCCGTCCAGGGTCAGCCGGACGTCCTCCACCATCTGGCCGGCGTTCATTTCCACGGTCAAAACAGCCCGCGCTTTGGCCGCCGCGCTGGCCAGGGCCCGGGCGGGGAAGGGCCAGAGCGTCACGGGGCGGAACAGCCCCGCCTTAATTCCCGCGGCCCGCGCTTTATTCACCGCCTCTTTGGCAATCCGGGCGACAATGCCGAAGGCGACGACGAGGATTTCCGCGTCCCCGGTCAGGTATTTTTCCGCCCGCGCCTCTTCTCTGGCAATGGTCTGAAACTTTTCCTGCAGCTGCCGGTTGACTGCTTCCAGTTCTTCCGGGTACAGGTGCATGGTGTTGATGACGTTTTTTTGCCTGCCCCGACACCCGGTGGTCGCCCAGGGCCTGGGCGGGGGGTCCGCCGCGGGGCCGGCGGGGAGTTCCACCGGTTCCATCATCTGGCCCAGCAGACCGTCGGCCAGGATCATCACAGGCGTCCGGTATTGATCGGCCAGGGCAAAGGCGCGGACGGTCAGGTCGGCCATTTCCTGCACGGAAGCCGGGGCCAGGACCGGCAGCCGGTAATCCCCGTGCCCGCCTCCCCGGGTGGCCTGAAAATAATCCGCCTGGGACGGCCGGATGCCGCCCAGGCCCGGTCCGCACCGCATCACGTTGACGATGACGCAGGGCAGGCCGGCCGCGGCCAGAAAAGAGATTCCCTCCTGCTTTAAGCTGATGCCCGGGCCGGAGGAGGAGGTCATTACCCTGGCCCCGGCGCCGGCGGCACCGTAAACCATATTGATGGCCGCAATTTCACTCTCCGCCTGCAGGAAAACGCCGTCTACCTCGGGCAGACGCCGGGCCAGGTATTCCAACAGTTCCGTTTGGGGGGTGATCGGGTAGCCGAAAAAGCACCGGCAGCCGGCCAAAACGGCCGCTTCCCCCAGTGCTTCATTGCCCTTCAGGAGTATTTTCCCGTTTTTCACGCCGCTTCCTCCTTTCGCACAACAATGGCCGTATCGGGACAGACCAGCGCGCAGATACCGCACCCGGTGCACCGGGCCGGGTCGAACAGTTCGGCCGGATGGTAGCCGAAAGAATTCGTATCCGGAGCCGGCCGGATAATCTTTTTCGGGCAAAAGGCTCCACATAACTCGCATCCTTTGCAGCGTTCCCGGTCGATCTCTATTGTTGCTGGTTTGGCCATGAACACCACTTCCTTAGGAGATAGAATAAATTTAGCCACACACGAAACAGAGAATATATATGTCTATATGTCATGGGGACGTGGGGACGGAGCATTCTTCCGACGTCCGACATCTGACGACTGACGACCGATCAGGGTAATAAGTTAAGTGCCTGGCACTTAACTTATTTAACCTCAGTCTGCGTTAGGACCGCACTAATCCGCTGAATCCCAAATTTTCATGATACGAATGTTTTCATAGGGAACTCCTTTAAAAACAGTATTGCCTGTTTAGGAGGGAGCCAGACCTCAGGCCGTTTTCCGGCGGTCCTGTTCCAGGCCGCGTTCCCGCAGCCTTTCCTCCGCCAGCCGGGCAGCGGCCCAGTACGGGGGAATGTTTTCCTGCCTGGCCAGCTTCAGCACCGTCAGGGTGGTATCGTAAATCCGCTTTACTTTTTCCACGGCCTTTTCCCGCCGGTACCCCACCGGCTCCAGCTCCTGCGCCACATTGATCAGGCCGCCGGCATTGATTACATAATCGGGTACGTATAAAATTCCCATTTGGTGCAGCAGATCCCCGTATTTTTCTTCCGCCAGCACGTTGTTGGCCGCGCCGGCGATGATCCGGCACTGGAATTGCCGCACCGTCCTTTCGTTGACTGTCGCCCCCAGGGCGCAGGGAGCGAAGAGGTCGCATTCCACCCCGGAAATTTCTTCCGGTTCCGCCACCTCTGCGTCAAACTCCGCGGCGGCCTTTCGCGCTTTTGCTTCGTCAACGTCGGAAACGATCAGGCGGGCGCCCGCGTCTGCCAGCAGGCGGCACAGGTTGTAACCCACCTTGCCGGCTCCCTGCACCGCCACGACTCTTCCGGCTGGGTTATCCGTGCGAAAAACTTCCCCCAGGGCCGCCCGGATGCCATGGAATACGCCCAGGGCCGTATACGGGGAGGGGTCGCCGCTCCCGCCCGTTTCCGGCGATGTGCCGGCAACGTACTTTGTTTCCCGGCGGATCACGTCCATGTCTTGCTGGCTGGTGCCCACATCTTCGGTGGTGATATATCTTCCCCCGAGGGTGTTGATCAACCGGCCGTAGGCCCGGAGCAGGGCTTCACTTTTCTCTCTGGCCGGGTCGCCGATCAGTACTGCCTTTCCTCCTCCCAGGGCAAGGCCGGCCGCCGCCGCCTTGTACGTCATTCCCCGGGCCAGCCGGAGAACATCCTGCAGGGCCTCTTCTTCTGAACGGTAAGGATACATTCTGGTTCCCCCCAGGGCGGGGCCCCTGGCCGTGCTGTGGATGGCGATAATCGCTTTTAAGCCGCTGGCCGGATCGCTGCCCCAGACTACCTGTTCACTGCCGGAAAAAGCCATCTGCTCGAAGATTTTCATACCGCTTCCCTCCCGGGGTGTTGAATTTATTAAAATTTCCACGTTGCAAGAAGCGTACCAGGCCGCTTTTGCCTGCGATCCAGGAGGCGGCGCAAAAAAATCCCGCGCTGGACGACAGTTTCCGGTCTTCGCGGGATCGGGCAAAACTATTCAAAAGCCTTGGGACGTCACTGAAAAATGTTGCATACTGCAAAATATTGCAGGCAAGATTTTTCAAATTACTTCAACTTGTATTTACGCAGCTTTAAATACAGGCTCCGGATGGAAATGTTCAGAAGTTCCGCCGCCCTGGTACGGTTTCCCCCGGTAAAGGAGAGGGCGGCGGCAAGGACCTGGCGTTCCCACCGGGCGTGGAGGGAAGCCAGGCTTTCCCCGTCGTAACCGGCGGTTATTTGCGTCTCTTCCATGGCCGTCCCCGTCTGGCTGGCCGTTCCCGCCCGGGGGGCCGGGCTCAATTCCGGCAGGTGATGCGCATTAATCTGTCTTTCCCCGGGCTTCATGTTGATGATGGCCCGGCCCAGGACATTTTCCAGTTCGCGCACGTTACCGGGCCAGGGATAATTTTGCAGGGCCGCCAGGGCGTCATCCGCAATGCCCGTCACGTTACGCCCGTACTCCTGGTTTAGTTTCCGCAGCAAAAAATCGGCCAGAACGGGAATGTCCTCCAGACGGTGGCGCAACGGCGGGATCGAAATGGGGACCACGTTCAGGCGGTAATATAAATCTTCGCGGAACTTCCCCCGGCTGATTAACTTTTCCAGGTTGGCGTTGGTGGCGGCGATTACCCGGACGTTTACGGGGGTAGGGCGGGAGTCGCCGACCCGGGTAAACTCCCGCTCCTGCAACACCCTCAAAAGTTTGGCCTGGGTGCCCAGGTTGATTTCCGAAATTTCGTCCAGAAAAATGGTGCCGTTTTCCGCTTCCGCAAAGTAGCCGCGGTGGCCGCCGCGCTTTCCGCCCGTAAAAGCCCCCTCCGCGTAGCCAAAAAGTTCGCTTTCGAAGAGGGTTTCCGGGATGGCCGCGCAATTCACCCGGATAAAGGGGCCGTTTTTGCGCGGACTGGCCTGGTGGATGGCGTGAGCGAAGAGTTCCTTGCCGGTTCCGCTTTCCCCCCGTAAAAGAACGGTGGCCGAAGTAGCGGCCACCTCCTTCGCCTGATCAATTGCCTTCCGGATGCTTTCGCTCGTTCCGGTAATATCATCAAAAGTATACTTTGCTTCCAGTTTCCGGATCAGGCGCCGCGCCCGGTCGAGCTCTTCGGACAGCCGGTGGATTTCGGAAACGTCGTGGATTACGCCCACGCTGCCCTTGATGACGCCGTTGACCACGATCGGAGCGGCGTCCACCAGGACCTCCCGGCGGGCCGGACCCACTTTCATCGGTACGCTTTTCACCGGCCGGCCGGTGCGCAGTACCTGCAGGTGCATGCTTTCTCCCTCGGCGATGTCCACCGTGGCCGGTTTGCCGAGGACATCATTTTCGGAAAGACCGGTCAAGCGGGTGTAAGCGGGGTTAATCAGGATGCCCAGACCGTTCTCGTCGACCACCGAAATGGCGTCCTGGGTGGCTTCGATAATGGCCTGGAGCATTGTTCGCGTTGCGCGCAGGGCGGTAATTTCTTCGGCTAGGCGCTTAACCTCGCTGATATCCCGGAAAACCGCCACGGCCCCGGTTATTTCGCCCCGTTCGTTGCGGACGGGAACCCGGTTGGTCAGAATGGTGGTATTGCCGATTTGCTGCATCTGGTCGAGTTCCGCCTGCCCCGTCTGCAGCACAAGGTGCAGCCGGGTGTTGGGGATTACTTCTTCCACCGGGCGGCCCAGCGCTTCGGCGGCCGGGATGCCCATGATTTTTTCGGCCGCCGGGTTGAAAATAGTGACCCGCCCGGCTTCGTCCACGGCGATTAACCCCTCGTGGATGGAGTCGAGAATCACCTTCAGCTCCGGTTGTCTTCCTTTATCCTCAACAACAGCCATTTATCCCAGCCTCAATAATGTAATGTCTCAGAGTAATGTCACAGGGACGGAGGTATTGACATAATGTCTCATCCTGCCTTCTCAAACCTTTACATTTTCCCTGATCCACTGTACAATCGTCTCGATCGGCGTCCCGGGGGTAAACAGCTCCTTTGCCCAGCCGCCCTCTTTTAAGGCTTTGATGTCATCCGTCGGGATGGTGCCGCCGCCGATGATGATGATGTCTTCCGCTCCGCGCTCTTTCAGCAGTTCGCTCACCCGGGGGAAGAGGGTCAGGTGGGCGCCGGACAAAATGCTTAACCCGATGACGTCCACGTCTTCCTGGATGGCGGCTTCGACAATCTGCTCGGGGGTTTGGTGCAGGCCGGTATAGACTACTTCCATCCCCGCGTCGCGCAGACCCCGGGCGATTACCCGGGCGCCCCGGTCGTGCCCGTCTAAGCCAGGTTTGGCGACTAAAACGCGAATTCTTCTGCTCATTGCTCTCCTTCCTTTCTTTTGGAAAACCTTCCAAAATCTTTAGAAAACAGGCTTTTCTTTGTATTCGCCGAAAACTTCCTTCATCGTCTGGATGATTTCGCCCTCGGTGGCATAGGCCCGCACGCACTCCAGGATGCAGGGCATCAGGTTTTCCGTTCCCACGCAGGCCCGGCGCAGGTTGTCCAGGGTTTCCTTGACCCGGATGTTGTCCCTTTCCTGCCGCAGCTTTCGCACCCGCTCCACCTGTTCCTTTTCCACCTGGGGGTCGATTTTGAGAATTTCGATTTCCAGCTGTTCGTCGGGGTTGATAAATTCGTTCACCCCGACTAAAATTCTCTGCTTGCTATCCAGGGCCTGCTGATAGCGGTAGGCCGCGTCGGCGATTTCCTGCTGGAAGAAGTTCTGGTCGATGCAGGCCAGCACCCCGCCGCGCCGGTCGATCTCCTCAAAATACTTTTCCGCTTCTTCTTCCATTTTATTGGTGAGCGCTTCGACGTAGTAGGAGCCGGCCAGGGGGTCGATGACGTTGGCCGCGCCCGTTTCGTAGGCGAGAATCTGCTGGGTGCGCAGGGCGACCTGGACCGCCTTTTCGGTGGGTAGCGCCCAGACTTCGTCCATGGAGTTGGTGTGCAGGGACTGGGTCCCGCCCAAAACGGCGGCCAGGGCTTCGTAGGCCGTGCGCACGATGTTGTTTTCCGGCTGCTGGGCGGTGAGGCTGCAGCCGGCGGTTTGGGTGTGGAAGCGTAAAAGCCACGAGCGCGGGTTTTTCGCCCCGTATTTTTCCTTCATCCGGCGCGCCCAGATCCGCCTGGCGGCCCGGTACTTGGCGATTTCTTCGAAGAAGTCGATGTGCGCGTTGAAGAAGAAGGACAGCCGGGGGGCGAAGTCGTCCACGTTAAGCCCTGCTTTGATGCCCGCTTCCACGTAGGCAAAGCCGTCGGCCAGGGTAAAGGCCAGCTCCTGCCCGGCGGTGGAACCGGCTTCCCGGATGTGGTAGCCGCTGATGCTGATGGTGTTCCATTTGGGCACGTGTTTGGAACTAAATTCGAAAATGTCCGTAATGATCCGCATGGACGGTTCGGGAGGGAAGATCCAGGATTTTTGGGCGATGTATTCCTTTAAGATGTCGTTCTGGATGGTGCCCGTGAGCTGTTCCGGGCGCACTCCCTGCTTTTCCCCGGTGGCGATGTACATGGCCCAGATCACCGAGGCGGGGGCGTTGATGGTCATCGAGGTGCTCACCTTATCCATGGGGATGCCGTCAAAAAGGGTTTCAAAGTCCTGCAGGGAATCGATGGCCACGCCGCACCGGCCCACTTCGCCTAAGGAACGGGGGTGGTCGCTGTCGTAGCCCATGATGGTGGGCATGTCGAAGGCGATGCTCAAGCCCGTCTGGCCTTTTTCAAGGAGGTACTTGTAACGTCGGTTGGAGTCCTTTGCCGTGCCGAACCCGGCAAACTGGCGCATGGTCCACAGGCGCCCGCGGTACATGTTCCCCTGCACGCCGCGGGTAAAAGGGTACAGGCCGGGGAAACCAAGGTCGTGCATATAGTCGAACCCTTCGATGTCCAGGGGGGTGTAGAGGTCTTTCACCGACATCCCAGAGACCGTTTCAAACCGATCTTCCCGGTCTTTCATTTTGCTTCGCAATTCCAGCCATTCCTGCCGTCCTTTCCGGATTCCGTCGTAATCGTTGCACATAAATGTAACCACCTCATTTCCTCATTATTTTTATAAGTTAACCGTTTGAAAACCGGCAATCGAAAAACCTTTATGAAGATTCCCCCAACCCCCAATCCTTTGCCCGCCGTTCGTTTGCCGTCGCTCCGATGCTCCGGGCTGACGAAACATCGGCTTGGTTCGGAGCGAACCAGGCAGCGCTGCAAAATGCGCGCGGTACATTAATTTTATTGCCTCCTAAGCGATCAGGAGTTTATGCCAGTTTCTGATCGTCATTTTATCTGCGCGTTTCGCGCTGCCGGTTCGCTGACCTCACCTGCGCCGTGTTTCGTTACCAGCGCCTTTAGCATATGTCGCTCTTGGCAAATCGAACGGCGGGCCGGAAGTTTTCATTCCCTGTTGGTGTCGCAAAAAAGCGGCATGGGGGTCTAATTCCTAACTCATAATTCCTGTCTTTATGCTACATCCCAACGCGGGCAGCGTCCTCCCCAGCGCCCGATGACCCTGTCGGACGCGTAGATCTCCACAATCTCACAGGCATTGGGGCAACCGTCGCATTCAAAACTGCTTGTGCGGTAACTTAATTGCGCGACATCAAAACCCTTAAAAGTAGTGTAACCTTTTCTATTGGCTTCTTCTTGAGCCAGATAAGCGGCCCCAATCGCTCCCATGATTTTGTGGTGCTCCGGTACGTAAATGTCCATCTGCAAAGCCCGTTCAAAGGCCGCCTTAATGCCGACGTTAGCCGCCACCCCGCCCTGGAATACAATTGGCGGGAGAATTTCTTTGCCTTTTCCTACGTTATTTAGGTAATTGCGCACCAGCGCTTCGCAGAGTCCGTTGATGATGTCCGGTAGCGAATACCCCATTTGCTGCTTGTGGATCATGTCGGACTCAGCAAATACAGTACACCTCCCCGCGATCCGGACCGGCCTCGGCGACTGGAGGGCGAGGCTGCCGAACTGATCAATAGGGATGTTTAAGCGGGCCGCCTGCTGGTCTAAAAATGAACCCGTTCCTGCGGCGCAAACGGTGTTCATCGCAAAATCAACCACCACCCCCCGGCGTAAAATGATTATTTTCGAGTCCTGGCCGCCAATTTCAAAAACCGTCTGCACGTCGGGAATCAGCAAAGAAGCAGCCAGGGCGTGGGCAGTTATTTCGTTTTTGATGACGTCTGCCCCTACCATCACGCCGGCCAGGTAACGGCCGCTGCCGGTGGTTCCGGCGCCGGCGATTTCGATCCCCGCCGGCAAGTTTTCCCGGGCCTGCCGCAGACCGGTTTGGATGGCTTCAATCGGCCGCCCCGACGTGCGCAGGTATAACCCGGTAAGGATTTCTCCCTTCTTGTCGATCACTACAATGTTCGTACTCACTGAGCCCACGTCGATACCAAGGTAAGCTTTCATCGCATTCCCTTCCTCGTTTCCTTCGTTATCTGCTGGCGGCGAATTTTGGCAGTTTTTGCTGTTGCCTTTTTCGGTAACGGAGCAAGTCGACGAAAGCTTCCAGGCGGGTAGTCATCCCGGCCTTCCCCGTTTGTTCATCCAGGAAAAAGGTCAGCACCGGGAGATCATAATCTTTAGCTACCTGGGGCAAAATGGTGCGGGCGACGATCTCCGGGATGCAGGTGAAGGGGGCCAGCTGAATTACGCCGTCGAAGCCGCGCTTGGCGTAAATAACCGTGTTGCCGACCGATTCGCGGCCGTGGCCGCCCAGCAGTTCGGGGAGGTAAGGAAGGGCGGCTTCGCGCACAGTGATGTTTTCCATGGTTTCCGCCCAGGTGTTATCGCGCGTCCAGCCGGTCAAAAACATCGAACGTTCTACTTCTACCCCCAGGTTGCCGAGGGTTTCCTCCATTTCCAGGTTACTGGCGGGTTCCAAAAGAACGTAAATCTCCCCCACAATGCCTACCCTGAAAATTTCCCGCTCCGGATCCTGGGGTATTTTCCGCAAGGCCTCCGAAGCGGCGGCTTCCGCCTCGATAATTTCCTTCATGGTGTAGGCCCGGTCAATCCATTCCACGCCCTGCCGGTAAACCCTGGTGGTTGCGCCGCGGCTGAGCTCCTGGGGGCGCACCCGGTGACTGAGCTTTTCGATGTTGTCCAAGGCCTGGATCTTGCGCCAGGCTCGCCGGACGCACTCGTAAATTGACCGGTAAGACATCCGGTGGGGGTTCAGTTTGCGCACGTTATGGAGTAAATCCAGGGGGTAGAGCCGCGGGGGTTCAAATACGATTATGTCAACGGGATAGCCCAGGGAGCGCAGAATTTTTTTGTGGAGCTGCGCGTAATGGCCGGCCCGGCAAGGTCCGACTCCTCCACTGGTGACGATCAGCTCCACACCCTGCGGGCAGGTTTCCAGATAGGTGCCGAGCAATATCTTGACTGGAAAACAGGCAAATTCCGGAGCGTACTTGACCCCCAGGTCCAACGTCCGCTTGCTGGGACGGGGCGGCATAACTACCTCGTTGCCCAGGTCATTCATCAACATTTTCAGCGCGCGCTGCGCTTCCGCCACATGGGGGAAAGTTATTTTGGGCATTAGGCGACAGCCCCCTTTTTCCGCCTGACCATATCCGCAAAAGCCTCAAGACGGGTGGCGACTCCGGCCTCGCCGCTGTGCTCGTCGACAGTTAAGCTCATAAAGGGGATGCTGGAACGTTCCCTGATCAGCATTTCCATGAACTTATCCAGCATCGCGTCCGGGCCGCAGCCGAATGCGGTCAGATGGATGATACCGTCTACCCCGCCGTTTTTCAAAAGGAACTGGGTGGCTTTGTAGGCCAGATCGCTAAAGGTCCAGAAGAGGCGCTTATCTAAAATATCCCGCTGCCTGATCAGGGAGCGGGCCGGCAAATTTTCGGCAGTTACTGTTTTGATGCCCATTTTGTGCAATTTATTTAATAGACCGACGCTGATAAATTGATCGTGGATCAGGTAAGGATACCCCAGGACGGCAAAAACAAGCCCCCCCTTTTCCTTTTGGACACGGGGCCTTGCTTTGTTTTTCACCATTTCCATGGCTTCCGGCGGCTGCCAGCCGGCCTGCAGAAGCGCATAAAAGCGGTTCCAGGTGCGCCTGGCTTTCCAGTAGGCCTGCAAGATTACCGGCCACTGCGCGCCGAAAACGCGGCCGATTTCGCTGTAAGCTCGCAAAAGGGCGCCGGATCCTTCGCGCACGTCCATGCGGGTATCAATAAGCGGCGGAGCGTCCGTAAGAACGTGCCTGATCATATCCGGCAGCCCGAGAAATTTTGGGCAGTAGGTGGTTTCTGCGTTCAGGCAAACCACCCGGGGGCAAAACAGGTAATCAACCCCCTTTTCTTTCAAATTTAAAACGTGTCCAAAGTACAATTTAATGGGTACGCACGCGTCCGCCAGCGCCTCCTTAACGCCGTAATCAAGCGCCTTCTTATTTGTTTTGCCGGAGGTGACAACCTCCGCGCCTAGATTTTGGAAAAAAGTTTCCCACATGGGAAAATAGAGGTAATAGAGCAAGGTGCTCGGAATACCAACCCGGGCAGGCATAACCGCGCCCCTTCGAGAATAGATTCACCGCCAAGACGCAAAGGACGCAAACTGCCTGACGTTTGTTTGCCGTTGCGCCGGCGCTTTTGACTTTTGGGTAGTTATTTAAATCTTTGTGCTCTTTGCGTCTTTACGGTTAGTATTTTTAGGGAGTATTTCGATAACGACGGGTAAAATCCTCTTCCATAAAGTTACAATTTTCGCAGGGGGAACTTGCTTTTTAATACTTCCCATCCTTGCGGGTCTTCCAGGCCCATGCGCCAGATGGCGACCCCCCGCAAGTTGTATTTGGCCACCAGGTCCAGTTTGCCCGCCCAACTGCTGGCGTTTTCGAAGTAAATTACGTGCCCCGAACCGTTTTCATCTACATAGGTAAAGTAGGGGGCCTGCGCCTTTTCGTCCCAGTTTATGCTTTTCTGGTAGCGGCGGGCTGTGGCCATGGCGATGGCGTAAGAAAGGTAGCGAGGCTCGGGCCGGTCGTGGTTCCAGTCAAACCCGTAGGCTGGAATTCCCAGAATTACTTTCGCGGAGGGAATCTCCCTCAATACACTACAAACCACTTTTTCGACCCACGGTAAGGAAGCTACAGGTCCGGCTTCACTGAATATGCCGTGCTCGTCGTAAGCCATGATAACCACCTGGTTGGCGTAATGGCCGACGGTTGCGTAGTCAAAAGAATCAGACCAGCTCATTCCGGTCTTTTGGTCCAGCCTGGCCGGGAGGGCCACGGAAAGATAATATTTTTTGAATGCCGGGGAACCCGCCAGTTCTTTAATAAATTGATTAAATAATTGCCGGTCGGCCGGATAAATATTTTCTAGATCAATTTCTACGCCGGCAAAGCCGTTTTCTTGAATGACGGCCAGGATGTTCGTGATCAACGTACGCCTGTTTTCCTTGCTGGCTAAAACCTGGTGGGCCACCTCCCGGCCATTGATACTTTTATTATATACCAGGTTATGGACCAGGGCCAGCACCTTTACGTTTTGATCGCGGGCGGTTTTAACCAACTGGCGGATTTCTTCCCCGGAAACATCGGGGTGGAGGATTAGATTGCCGTTTCCTTGGGGATCCAGCTGGTACCAGAAAGGTGCTACCAGGGTAAGGGAACTTCCCTGCGCGGCCAGGGTGGGCGCGGAGGAAGGAAGGGGGCCTTCTTTGCCGGTATAATAACCCTGGACGATGCGCATCGGGCTGCCGTTATTTTGCAGTAAATTATTGATTACGGAGCGCGTTTGCGGACCGGCAATGCCGTCTATTGCTAAACCGTAATCCTTCTGCAGGTTGGTTACCGCCAGGGCGGTCAGGGGCCCGAAATAGCCGGTAGGGGAGGCCTGGAAATAGCCCAATTGCTGAAGCTGTTCCTGCAAAGTGCGGACGTCTGCGCCGTAGTTGCCTTGCGCCAAAAGCCGGTTGGTCTGTCCGGGAGAGGAAAATCCGGAGGAAAAAATGAGAGCGGCGAAGCAAATCAGCAGGGTTGACAGTTTTAGCCTGGAAAACATAATAGCCTCCTTTGCGGTAAACATTTTTAACAAATTATATAAAATTTACCCCCGGGAGGCATTGCAAAATATCTGGCTTAAATGGGACAAGCTGGCAACCAGCAAACGGCGGGGGGGGCGGCTGTGGGCTGGAAATGCCGGCCCTTCTTTGACGCCTCTTTTGAACCATAAAAAACCGGCTGCCGTTATTAATGGCCGCCAGTGCTGTTAGACGGATGCTGATGTAAGTTCCTTTCGATGCCGGTGACAATCGATTTAGTGGATGTCGATCCGGATCGGTTTTCTCCGGCCTTCTTCGCTCTTCGGGATGCGCACCTCCAAAATTCCGTTCCGGTAGCTCGCCCGGGCCTGCTCCGGTTTCACCTCGGCCGGCAGGGGGACGGTGCGGCTGAAAGTGCCGTAATACCGTTCGCTGTGGTAAAAATCGTCGTCCTTTAAGTCCTGGGCGCGCTTGAATTCTCCTCTGATGGTCAGGCTGTTGTCCGTGACCGAGACGTCAATGTCTTCCTTCGACTCAATGCCCGGCAATTCCGCCGTGGCCACCACCTCGTTTTCCGTCTGGTAGACGTCTACCCGCGGGCCGTACCCCTCTACGCCCCATCCCCCTCGCCAACCCCGCCACCAGGGGATCTCCAGGAAACGACTCATGTGCTGGCGCAAAGCGCTTAATTCGGCGAAAGGATCCCAGCGAATCAAGCCCATCTCTTCAAAAACCTCCCTGAAAATAGATCTGGCGTATTTAAGCTTGCCCTGAAATATTCACAAATATACGCATCATGTTGCTTATAATAAAAGCAGGAAAATAACCTTTACGCAGCGAAAGTCGAAAGTAAGGAAGGAAATTTGCCTGATCTTTGCAGAGAGGTAGGTTTTTGGATGGGGATGAATCTTGAACCGGCGCTGGTGAAGGCGCGGGAGGATTTTGGCCGGCGCGACCCGGAGGCAATGGCCTTAAATGCCCGGGCTGTCTTTAGCCAGGGAGTATTTAAACTATCATTCCTGGGAGAACAGTATATGGTTCACTATCCTCGCGGGGAGATAAAATCCGGGGAAAGAGAGGGGGATGTCGGGCGCGCAACCCAGGTTATTTTGCTGCACTACTTTGCTTATTCCACGCCGGCCGTCCCGGAAGGGGGGTTGATTTCGTTTAAGGAACTGCCGGGGGGGAGCATCTACGTCGGACCCTTTACCAACCGGGTAATCCGGCCCTTATTGAAGTACTTCGGACAGCAGCCGGAAAAGTTGTTGGCGGCCGGGCAAAAAATGGGGGGGGAAGCGGGTGGGATTGGCGATTTTTCCATGACCATTCCCGTTTTGCCGAAGATTCCCGTAACTTTCGTAATTTGGGCCGGCGATGAAGAATTCCCTCCGGCGGGAAATGTTCTTTTTGATTCTTCTGCGGCCAGGCACCTGCCAACGGAAGATTACGTCGTCTTATGCGGGCTGGTTTTGGATCGATTGCGGAAATTGGGGGGTGCGTGATCACGAACACCCAGGCTGAGGAGCGGCTTGATTCCAGGGTCATCTACCAGGGAAAAATTCTTAACCTGCGGGTCGATCGGGTAAAGTTGCCGAACAATCAAGAGGCGTGCCGGGAAGTGGTTGAACATGCCCAGGCGGTGGCCATAGTCGCCATGGACGGGCATAAAAATGTTTTTTTGGTCAGGCAATACCGTTACCCGGTCAAAAAGGAGCTTCTCGAGCTTCCCGCGGGCATCCTGGAAACGGGGGAAGAACCTTTGTGCGGGGCGCAAAGGGAGCTGGCGGAAGAAACGGGCATAAAGGCTCTGCACTGGCAATATCTTTTCAGCATATTATCGACGCCCGGCTTTACCGATGAGCAAATTCATCTTTTTCTGGCCCGCGAGCTGCAATTTACCGTCCAGGACCCGGACGAAGATGAATTCATCAAGGTGGTGAGGGTACCTTTTGGGCAAATTCCGGAGATGATCAGGCGGGGTGAAATCTGCGACGCCAAGTCCGTTGCCGGCTTGCTGGGCGCCGGATTATATATTTGAGGGCTTGAGATACGGGCGAATCACCAGTCTCCCTCTTTCCAGCAGGGCCATCCGGGGAAGGTCCGCTGGAAAGTTGCGCAGTGGGCATTGCGCCTGCACTCCGGCGATAGTTAGACGGTTAGGAGTAAGGTTTAAGGCCACCACCACCGCTTTTGGATTGTCCGGCTCACCGGCGTGGATGTCCCCCCGGCACCTGCCCATTACCACTACATCCCCCCCGGAAAAAATTCGCGCGCCCGGGTGAACGTCCCCGATCAAAACCAGGTTGCCGGAGTACTCAATTTGCCGTCCGGAACGCAGGGTGGAGAAGACTAGCCGGGCCCGTTCGCCTGAGCCGTTTCTGGCCAGGTTGATTGGCCAGCGGATATTTGCCGAAGGAACAAGTCCGTACTGCCGGCAGATATTTTCCAGCTCCGCCCGTTGCTGCAGGTTTAGGGTCTCGCTTTCCTGGTAGAGCGTAAATTTGGCGCCCCGAAAAAACCCCCTGGCCGCTTCAATCTTCTGTTTCAGGTTTTTCTTTATTTCATCAAATTCTCTGTCCGGGTCAAAAAAGATGACCAGACCTTCGCGCGTTCCTTTAATACTGACAAGTTCCTTCGCCAAAGGGAAAACCCCCTCCCAGGATTTTCTTGATAAGGATAAAATTCGACCAGGCTGGCTTTTTTCCTGCCGGAAATGAAAAGTTTGTTTAAAAAAGCACCGGCCTTGCATAAAAAGGCCGTTTTTGCGGTAACTATACAATGAAAGGGGAGAAAAGGATGGCTATCGTCGAAGTAAGTGTAACGCCCTTAGGCACCGCGCATCCAAGCATAAGCAGTTACATTTCCAGTTGTTACGACATAATTAAAAATGAGGAGGGCATTAAATACCAGGTTACCCCCATGTCCACTGTTCTCGAGGGAGATCTTGACCGCGTCCTGGAGGTGGTCAAAAAAATCCACCGCGTGCCTTTTAACAACGGCGTGCAGCGCGTTTTGACCGCGCTGACCATCGACGAGCGGACGGACAAAGAAGATTCCATGGAGAGCATGGTCCAATCCGTTGTAACTTGAGCCGCGTTTTTTGTTTGCATTCGGATTAGCACACCTCCGTACTCTCCGGGGCTTCGATTGACAATAAAAAGGGGGGAAACTATTTTGCCTGAATGGAGAAAGGACCCGGTGGTTGATCGCTGGGTGGCCATCGCTACCGAGCGAGGCAAGCGGCCGTCGGACTTTAAATGCACGGTGCACGAACGAAACGACACCGCTTGCCCCTTATGCGCCGGCCGTGAGCAGCATACCCCGCCCGAAGTCATGGCTTACCGCCGGGCCGGTACGCCTAAGGATGCACCGGGGTGGTGGGTGAGGGTGGTTCCCAATAAATTTCCGGCGGTGAGGGTCGAAGCTAACCAGGGGGTGTTCCACCGGGGTGTTTACGAAGTGATGGACGGTTTGGGGGCCCACGAGGTAGTGGTGGAAGTGCCGGAGCACGTCGATAATCTCGACGTCCAAAGCGAGATGCAGGTAGAAGAAATACTCTGGGCCTGGCGGGAGCGTTCCCTCGATCTCCGCCGGGATAAGCGGTTTAAATATATCCAGATCTTTAAAAATTTCGGCAGCATTGCAGGGGCATCCTTAGAGCACGCCCATTCGCAGATTGTCGCCACCCCCATGGTGCCGGCAGAAATCCGCGCTGAACTGGAAGGTTTTCACCGCTACGCACGGGCTACGGGTAGGTGTATTTTCTGCGATCTGGTCGCCCAGGAAGCGGCCGAGCGAGTGCGTCTGGTGATCCAGGAAAAGCATTTTCTTGCGCTGGCGCCCTTTGCTTCCCGGTTTCCATTTGAATTGTGGATTGTGCCCACCGAGCACCAGGATGATTTTGCGCACATTCGGCAGGAGCAAGTGCGGGAACTGGCCAGGGTGCTGCGGACCTGCCTGCGCAAGTTGTCCCTGATGCTGTGCGACCCGCCGTACAACATTGTGCTGCATACATCGCCGGTGAATGAGCCGGGGGTTGAGGAATACCACTGGCATATGGAAATCCTCCCCCGATTGACTGTAATTGCTGGTTTTGAATTGGGGACGGGTTATTACATTAATCCCACTCCGCCGGAGCTGGCCGCCCGGTATTTGCGGGAAACAGACGCGCAGTTTACAGAACCGGCGTACAGGGAGGTTGGCTAGCAAATGTTGGAGCGCCCGCTAAAAATATTGCTGGCCTCCGCGGAAGTGGTGCCTTTTGCCAAGACGGGCGGCCTTGCCGACGTGGCCGGCTCGCTGCCGAAAGCCGTGGCTACCGTAGGGAACGATCACGCCGGCAACGACGTAAGGGTTACCCTTCCCCATTACAAGGGGATCGAGGGGGCGCGCTACAGGCTGGATTTCCCGGTTTTATTCAAAAACCGGACGGAAACCGCCATTATCCGCGAAGCCAGCATAGAGGCGCAATACCAGGGGGAACATCGCCTCGTTCCGGTCTACCTGGTGGACAATCACCATTATTTTTACCGGGACGGGCTCTATATGTTTGCCGACGAAGCGGAACGTTTCGCCTTCTTCTGCCGGGCTGTGCTGGAGATGCTGCCCAGGCTGAACTGGCAGCCGGATATCATTCACTGCAACGACTGGCAGGCCGGACCCATTCCTTTCTTTTTAAAGGTGCGCTATCGCCAGGATTCCTTTTATAATAAAATAGCCACCGTATTTACAATTCACAACCTGCAGTACCAGGGAAATTTTCCCAAGGAGACCCTATCCCTCCTGGGTGTGGGGGAAGACTACTTCACCCCGGAATTATTGGAGTTCTACGGTACGGTTAGTTTTATTAAAATGGGCATTTTGTTTGCCGATGTGGTCAGTACCGTAAGCAGGACCTACGCCGAGGAAATCCAGCGGCCGGAGGCGGGCGAGCGCCTGGACGGACTTTTGCGGATGCGCTCGGCAGATCTTTACGGAATCGTAAACGGCATTAATTACCACGAATTTAACCCCCGGACGGACCCCCGCATTCACCGTAACTACGACCAGGATACCCTGGAGAGTAAGCGGGAAAATAAATACGCCCTGCAAAAAGAAATGGGCCTGCCCGTAAAGAACACCCCCGTTTTGGGAATGATTTCCCGCCTGGTGGAGCAAAAGGGGCTCGATCTGGTGGCGCGGGTCATTGACCAGCTGATGGAGATGGACCTGCAGTTCGTCCTTTTAGGAACGGGGGATCCTTATTACGAAAAAATTTTCAGAGAAATAAAAAGCAAGTATCCGGACAAGGCGGGCGTCCACATCGGCTTTAACGCCATCCTGGCCCAGCGCATTTACGCCGGCGCGGACATGTTCCTGATGCCCTCGCGCTTTGAGCCCTGCGGGCTGGGACAATTGATTGCCATGCGCTACGGGACCATCCCCATCGTGCGCGCTGTAGGCGGCCTGGCGGATACCGTGCATGACTTTAACCCTGTCACGGGTTCGGGCAACGGCTTTGTTTTCTCCGAATACAGCGAAGAAGCATTATTGCACGCCATTAAACGGGCGCTTGCCCTCTATCGCGACGATCCCGGCCAGTGGCAGAAGCTCGTCCGGCACGCCATGGAAAGGGATTTTTCCTGGGCGCGCTCGGCGGTGGAATATCTCCAGTTGTATCAAGAAGCGATCAGCAGGCACCTGCAGAAGACGAAAACTTAAAACGCGGGATCAAGGTGGTTACAAAAATAATTTTTTGTCCTTTAAGCAGGAGTTTGCAAAGGATTGAAGAAAAAGTAGATTATTAACTGGATGTTCTAATGTTCCTGGAGACTCTTGATTACTTGAAAGGGGTGAACCTGTTTAGCTGTTTTTTACCTGTCGCCGGACGTACTTTTTAGAGGCACAACCTGCACAACCTGGGCGGGCCTTATCCAAAATGATTAATTAATTAAATGAAGAAGGTTCGTTTAAGGCAGCAGGATTATTTTGACGTGGAAAAAGGGGGAGAAGATGTTGAAAATCATCGTCTTGATGAAGCAAACCTTCGACACGGAAGCCAAGATCACCCTCGACAACGAGGGAAAAATTAACCGGCAG
>JBFLZY010000035.1:0-26585 GCA_040755975.1 Bacillota bacterium
AGCAAAAATATTTTTCCCGCCTGGTCTGTTTTGGTCAATAGATTATGGCTCTGTCTAAAATGTACTTTTCAAGGAGCGACGGCAAGTTAAGTTTTGCAGCTGACTAGTGGACATATACTCCGTTACATATGTAGTGTCTTTTACCTTTATTTAAGCATTTTCATGATCCTGTTTGTCTATTTTGTGTGTCTTAGAAATTACTGGAGGAGGAATCTTGAATGAAAAAAATCTTTCTATCGTTAGTTGTTTTGTTGTTGTTAATGTGTTCTGTTGCTTATGCGGATGAAGCACCAAAGATATTTGTTGATGGCAAAGAATTGGTTTCTGACAGTTCACCTATGGTTATTAATGGAAGAACTTTAGTACCACTAAGGCTTATATTTGAAGCATTAGGAAAATCTGTTAATTGGAATCCCAATGATCGATCAATTGTTAGCGGTAGTATATCGCTACAAATTGGTAATAAAGTTGCTAAAGTTAATAATAAAGAAGTAAGTTTAGATGTACCAGCACAATTGATTAAGAATAGAACTTATGTGCCATTAAGATTTATTTCAGAAAGTTTAGGATATAATGTTGAATGGGATAGTTTACAGAACAAAATAAAGATTACAGTTAAAAAATTATCACCAAATGATCTAATTGATATGTTCAAGACCTGCACATTAGAAACAATATATAATAATGGAAGTGTATTAATACTTAAATATTCAGTAATCAATAATCAAATTATGAATTACATTAATGACATTAGCTTAGAACTTAATACAATTTTTAAGGAATATTATTATAACAAATTATTATCTTGTAAGTTTGACACAAATAATTCATATAATAGCTCCATTTTATTAGTTTACGATAATCAAAACAAATTAATTGCTTACTTGACCGCTTATAAAAACTTAAAGTTTAATGAACATTTATTTAGATACCAATATGAACCTTTTGGACTGCATAACGTAGGCTTTTTTGTGGTTAATCCCTCCGGCATAAATTTTGATGTAAATAGCTTTATAGAAAACTATAATAAAAGTTATAAAAATATTTATGAAGAAAATAAAAAGGTTATAGATAATGAAAGAAGAGCAAAAGAAATTCAAGATATGGTTGAAAAAGATCAGGAACGATTAAAAGAAATTCAAAAGCAAATAGACGAATGGAAAAGAATCCTTAATACTATTTAATAAAGCTGATAGATGAAGGAATTCCTTTAGGTTTAAGGTATTTTTCTATGTCGGGCGGGGAGCCTTTCTTATATCCTGAGATTATGCCGCTGATTAGCTATGTCAAAAAGAAAAAACTAAGTTCTGTCAATCTATACGTGTGGAATAATTCGTGACAGGACAAAAATTAGTCCTTAGACGTCCCGCCGGGAAGAGGCACTAAAAATAACAATCTTTTTAGGTCAGTCATATATCACTTCACATTGCCTCATGGTTTCGGATTTCGTCCCGGGCCCTATGAACCTCAGTAGACATCCATCATCTTCTTTCTCTGTCTGGGTATGCCCAGTCTCTGATAGTATTTTTCAGGGATCTTCTTCGGGTCCTTGTAAATGTAATGAACGCATTTATCACCAGGTTTTCTTGCGCACGGTGTCTCGTGGATCCAGATCTGGGAGCCTTCCCCCGACAATAGGAGCGGTAATATTTCATTGGCAATGGAGCAATGGAGGCAATAGATCGGTATATTTTCCTCTCCCCAGGTAATCGGGGAGGCATTTTTAATCACTGCAAACCCGTAAGGACCTTCATAGGCCCCCATATCGATCAGCCTTCCTCCGCTGCCGCACGGATCCTGAGTGAAGATGAACTTCTCGTCGTCTTCCTCGATCGTCCACTTGCCGTAATGCTGCCGCCACAAATCGGCGATGCATTCGACGTATGCCTTTAACCCTTCATCTCCTCCCTCTTCTCCGCCGCTTACCCGCTTCCTCAAGGTTGCTGCGCCTTCAGCAAAGTACATCAATGCTTGCGTCATAGCTTCGTAACAGGCAGCTTCCCCCATATGTTTGTAAATATAGGTGGCTAAAGAGGTACAACCATGCAAATAACTATCAAAAAACCAATGCTGCTGAGATCTGTGCCTTTTTACCCAGTATTTTGCCGTCTCGATGTCTCGCGGGTCAGGCCGCCTTCCATGTGTTCCTCGGCGCTGATGCGCACGCCGATGGGAACACCCTGGCAGGCGTACCTGGTGGCTTCCATAAGCTCATTGAGAAAACGTTTTCTGTTCCGCCATTCACCCCCATACATGTCGGTTCGCTTGTTCGACAGGGGTGATAAAAATTGATGGCATAAAAACCCGTGGGTTGCTTGAATCTCGATCATGTCAAAACCGCAAAGCACCGCGAGCTGGCAGCTGGCAGAAAACTCCTTAATCTCACTTTGGATCTCTGCTATCGTCAATGCCCGGGTGAGAGGGCCGGTGACAACCATTCTGCTCCGCTGGTCCATATCCAAAGCCATCTGGAGGCTGTTGAACATTTTTTCCCTGGCTATTTCATACGGCAGGTTGTCTGAGGCGGCAGGGACCACCGCGTCGGCTTCGTAGGGGGTGCACTGTCGCCCTACGCCCGGTGACATCTGCGCACAGGCGACGGATCCAAAGTGGTGGATTCTCTCCGCGTACAGGGAAGGACCCAATTGGTGATTTGGGTGAAAAAGAAACATTGACCGGCCCATTGGATATTGTGCCGCCAGTCTGGTCCCTAACATTACCCCGCTGATTACCAGGCCTGCGCCACCTTTTGCCCTTGCCCCGATGTATCCCAGGGTTTGTTCGGTTATCTCCCCGCTGGGGCCGGTCATGTATTCCTGCATGGGGGCGACGGCGATTCTGTTCTTAATCTGGACCCCGCCGATGGTAATGGGTGAGAGCAGATTTTTAAATCGCTCTTTGTGATTACCCTGCATGTCATTTTTCGCTTTCGGATCATCAGCCATTTTCAAGACCTCCTTTTTTGCTTTCGTCAAGCTCATGTTACTGGATCTTCCGGATTGATTAACGAGTTTGGATAGTATACTCAGAGTATACCTAAGGGTAAAAAAATATTTACTGACTCTGTGGTTAATACCCTTTACGATCTTCGATTCTGACTTTATTTCGAAAGATTTTTACCAGTTTCCGCTGCCACCAGTTGTTTAATGACGGATGCAGCCGATACAGCCACCACGGGATCAGGTCATAGAAAGGAAATGCAATCAGGCCTTTGTTTTTCTCAACCCCCTTTAAAATTTTTAGCGCGGTCTGTTTTGGCGTCAGCTGTTTCAAGATGTATGAGTTAAAGACATCCCTGTCTCCTTTGAATATTGTATAAGTTTTTCTTACTTCGGTGTTCACAGAACCCGGACAAGCCACGCTCACTTTCACGCCAAAGTCATATTTTTAATTTTTAATAATCAGGTTGGGCCTGTGGTGAAAAGTGAGCTGGCATAAAAATTGCAACACAAGCTTAACAAAAAATTTAACAAAAAACTAATTGTTTGAAAGGAGAGTCACCCATGCCCCTTTTAACCGCCGCCGCTTACAAAGAAAGCCTGTGCTCTTTAAAATTAAAAGTCTGGGCTGCGGGCGAACAAATCACCGACATCGTCGCCCACCCCTTGACCGCCCCCCACGTCAACGCTGCGGCCGTGACCTACGAGCTGGCCCGCGACCCGGCTGCTGAAGACCTGATGACCGTCACCTCTCACTTAAGCGGTAAAAAAGTCAACCGCTTTACCCACATCCACCAGAGCACTTCCGACCTGGTGAAAAAAGTGAAAATGCTCCGGATGCTCGCCCAGCGCACGGGCACCTGCTTTCAGCGCTGCGTAGGCTTTGACGCCCTAAACGCAGTCTACTCCGTAACTTACGAAATGGACCAGGAACTCAACACCGACTACCATCGGCGCTTCTGCGCATACTTGGGCTACATCCAGGAAAACGATCTGATGGTGGCGGGCTCCATGACCGACCCCAAAGGAGACCGGAGCCTGCGCCCCCACCAGCAGGCGGACCCCGATCTCTACACCCGCATCGTGGAAAAGAGAAAAGACGGCATCATCATCCGGGGGGCCAAGGCCCACCAGACGGGCATCGTCAATTCCCACGAGCTGCTCATCATGCCCACTGCGGCCTTAGGCCCAGAGGACGAAGCCTACGCGGTTTCCTGCGCCGTGCCCACGGACGCCCCGGGGGTCATCCACATCTTCGGGCGGCAGACCAACGATGAGCGAAAATACGGGGTCCTCGACCAGGGCAACGCCCGGTACGGGATCGTAGGGGGAGAGGCCCTAACCGTTTTCGAAGATGTCTTCGTCCCCTGGGAGCGGGTGTTCATGTGCGGGGAGTACCGCTACGCGGGCCTTTTGGTGGAAAGGTTCGCTTCTTACCACCGGCAAAACTACGGCGGCTGCAAAACGGGCGTGGCCGACGTGCTCGTCGGGGCCTGCGCCCTTTTGGCCGAGTACAACGGGGTGCCCAACGCCTCCCACATCAAAGACAAGCTCACCGAGATGGTCCACCTTACTGAGACTCTTTACTGCTGCTCGATCGCTTGCTCCGGTGAAGGCTACCCCACCGCCTCGGGCTGCTACTTCGTAAACCCCTTGCTAGCCAACGTGGTCAAGCAAAACGTCACCCGCTTTATTTACGAGATCTGCCGGCTCGGCCACGACATCGCCGGGGGACTGATCGCCACCCTGCCTTCAGAAAAAGACCTCTTCCACCCGGAGGTGGGCAAATATGTGGAAAAATATTTGAAAGGGATCGCGGCGGTGAGAACCGAGGACAGAATCCGCGTCGCCCGGCTGATTGAGAACATGACCGGGGGCACGGCGCTGGCCGAGAGCATGCACGGGGCCGGCTCCCCACAGGCCCAGCGCATCATGATCCTGCGCCAGGCCAATTTAGAGCATAAAAAGAGATTAGCTAAGGCGCTTTCCGGGATTACGGAGGGGTGCTGAGGTAAAGGCCTCAGAGATCAGATGTTCACCGTCGGAGTTAAATTTTGCGGCCACTGCAACCCGCAGGTCGATACGCCGGGCCTTTTGCAAAAGGTGCAGGCGCGTTTGCCCCAGGTGCGGTTCACCGGTTGGGAGGAGGAGCCCAAGGATGCGCTTTTGGTCCTCAACGGCTGCCCGACGGGGTGCGCGACGAGGCCGGAGTTTAAAGGCCCTGTGGTTGTGGTGGCGGGGAATAGCGTGGACTGTAACTACGTGAGCGCCGGCGACCTTTTAACTTCCATAGTGGCAAAACTACGGGAAATCAAAAATTACGGCTTTGCGTAAATTCTGTACTTTTGCATTTTCCGGACCAGCGTCGTGCGGTGGATGCCCAGCAGGCGCGCGGCTTCTTCGTTGTTGGCGCTTTTTTGGATGGCGCTGACGATCATTTTCTTTTCCAACTCTTCGAGGGCAAGTTTAAGTGGCTGCTCGGTCAAATACTTAAAGTCGAGAGGTGCGAAGTCGCTTTTTTCTGTTTCCCGTTCCAGCTCATATTCTACCTTCTCCCGGCTGACGATATTTTCGGCGGAAAAGATGGCCAATCTTTCGATTAGATTTTGCAACTGGCGCACGTTGCCGGGCCAGTCATATTTCATCAGCACGGAAAGAGCCTCGGAAGAAAAGTGTTTTTTCAGGTTGTAGCGCTGTTTTAAGTCCTGGACGAATTTGAAAACCAGGGCCAGAATGTCTTCGCGCCTTTCGCGCAATGGGGGGATTTTGATGGGGATGACGTTTAACCTGTAAAAAAGGTCCTTTCTGAATTTTCCCTCCTGGATCATGGCGGAAACGTCTTGATTGGACGCGGCGATGATCCGGATGTTTGCCTGGCGCGGCACGGTGTCCCCCACTATGATGTACTCCCGGTCCTGAAGCAGGCGCAGGAGTTTAACCTGGGTGCGGTATGGCAGTTCGCTGATTTCATCAAGGAAAAGAGTTCCTCCCTCGGCTGCCTTTACGAGGCCCATTTTGCCGCTTTTGGAAGCCCCCGTAAAGGCACCGCCGCGGTAGCCGAACAGTTCCGATTCAAAGAGCTCTTCCGGTACGGAAGCGACGTTAATGCTTATGAACGGGCCGTTTTTGCGCGGGCTCAGGTGGTGGATTACTTTGGCGATTACTTCTTTTCCTACGCCCGATTCGCCGGTGATCAATACCGTGGAATCAAAGCACGCCACCTGCAAAGCCTGCGCCAGCACATTGCGCATTACTTTGCTGGAGGCGACTACCTGGCCCAAACCTGGAATGCACACGGGTTGTTGCAGTTTTGGCTGGTGGCTGTTTTCCTGTCGTTTGTCCAGAGGTCGCACACAGGTAGCGACTAAAATTATATCGCCATATTCGTTGTAAATAGGGTTTCCCGTTACGATCAGCTTTCTCTTGGTAAGCAAAATGGTTTGCGGAATTGTTACGGGGACCTTTTGTTTTAATACTAATAAGGTTACTGAGCGATCAAGTACGCCGTCTCGTTCCATGTCTCCCATAAAAGAGCCTATAAAGGGAGCTGCTTTTATACCGCTAAATTCCTCGTATTCACTTGTGGCACCGAGAGTATAGCCTTTTCCATCGGTTAGCCAAAGGCCATAACTGTTATGCTGGGTGAAGGGGATAAGACGGGGATCTTTTTTTGAATTATGGATTGCCATTAGCCGTCATCCTTTCCAGGTGTGCATTTTTGCACAGAATTGCTTAGTTGAATTGCCCTGATGGAGGGTTAACCTTTTCGATTAATGTAAGTTTTTATAAAAAATTTGTGCAATTTTGCACACCTAAATGAATGGCTTTTAAGAGGAACTTCCTAGCTTCAAGAAACTGGCATAATTTTTGCATGTTTGACTTTTTATAATAGTACCACATTAAGGTTTTTTTGTAAATAGACTTGTCAAATGGGGGTGGCAATATCTTGTAAAAGTATTCCAAAAAAACACACCTGTATTAAAAATGGATTACGGAATAGGGTGTAAGGAGAAAGAAAGATGCAGGGAATGTTTGGTAAAGTTCTAGTGGTCGATTTAAACAACCTTTCGTACCGCGTATTGGAGCTTTCCCCGAATGTATATCCCAGGGTAATTGGCGGCAAGGGATTAGGGAGTCATCTGTTACTGGAGTACCTTCCGGTCGGGGTCGATCCTTTTGATCCGGAAAACTGTCTGATTTTTACCGCCGGTCCGTTAGCCGGGAGTAGTGTACCCGGGTCCAATCGCTACGGGGTATTTTGCAAATCACCGCTGACCCTGGCATATGCAGAATCTTATTCTGGAGGAAATGTAGCCCGCGCCTTAAAGCGTACCGGCTATGATGCTGTGCTGATTCGCGGAACCAGCGCCACACCGGTTTTTCTGGAAATCTCTAATCGAAACGTTGTCTTTCATGACGCACAAAACTTATGGGGAGCCGACACATATACAACGCAGGATCGGCTTTTGGCGAAGGTCGGTGTCCAGGGAGCGCAGGCCGTGGTGATTGGGCCTGCCGGCGAAAATTTGGTTCGCTTTGCCTGCCTTGAGAATAATTACTGGCGTTCTGCCGGGCGAGCGGGTATTGGAGCAGTCATGGGTTCAAAGAAGGTCAAGGGTATAGTTTTCTACGGTGATAAGGAAGCGCCTGTTGCTAAACCAGAGGCCTTGCGGGAATGGGTGAAGGCTTTTCTGGCCAGGGTGGCGGAGCATCCGGCAGTGAAGTCTTACCGTACTTATGGCACCCCAGCCCTGGTAGCAGTGATGAATACTGCGCAGGGGTTTCCCGCTACTTATTGGGAGAAGGGGGTACTGCCAGGATGGGAAAGGCTTAGCGCCGAGCAGTTCCTTAATGAGTACGACGTTAAACCTCACGCCTGTCCCCCCTGCCTCATGTCCTGCGGCAAGATAACGCGTGTACGTGCGGGGAAGTACGCTGGCCTGCAGGTTGAAGGGCCGGAATACGAAACTATCTATTCGTTTGGCGGCCTTTGCGAAATCCGGGATCTGGACGAGATTATTTATCTTAACGAATTGTGCGACCGGCTGGGCCTGGACACCATTTCTACAGGAAATATAATTTCCTTCGCCCTGGCGGCTGCTCGTGACGGATATCTCGACTTGAATGTAAATTTCGGTGACGCGGCTGGGGTGGCTTTTCTGGTGAAAAGGATCGCTTACCGCGAGGGAATTGGCAACCGGATGGCGGAAGGGATCCGGAAATTTGCAGAAGAACTTGGTCTGGCGGAAAAGGCTGTTCATGTTAAAGGTATGGAGCCCGCCGGTTACGATCCGCGGCGGTTAAAAATGATGGCCCTGGCGTACGCAACCTCAGCCCGGGGAGCCTGCCACCTGCGCACCACTTTCTATAAGGCAGAGTTGTCCGGTATGCTGGAGTCCCGCAATCTGGAGGAAAAGGTGGCGCTCCTGGTGGACTGGGAAAATCGCCTTGCCCTTTACGATTGCCTGATTCTTTGCCGTTTTTACCGCGACCTGATTGACTGGAAGGAGGTGGGGGAGCTGCTCTCCCTGGTTACCGGGCTGCAGACGACTAAAGATGAACTTGCCCGGATTGCCTCAAGGATCATCGAGATGACCAGACGTTTTAACCTCCGGGAAGGGATAGGACCCGAACAAGACGCCTTGCCCGCGGCCTTTTATAAGCCCTTGGAACCAGGGGGCTACAGGTTGAGCAGGCAAGAATTCGAAGAGATGCTGTCTGCTTACTATCGTCTCAGGGGTTGGAGTAATGGCTACGTTTTATAGGATGCAGCTTTTTAAAGGGGGAAAAACTATGGCCGTCTTTCAGACTGCCCGAAAGATAATTTTCGGGCGTGGGGTACTTTCGGAACTGGGTAACGAAATTAGTCATCCAGGTAAAACCAGGGTACTTGTTGTATCTGATCCCGGCGTTGCCAGGGTAGGGATAACCGGGCGATTAGTAACATTATTAACCGATGCAGGTGTACAGGTGGAGGTTTTTGACCGGGTGGAAGCCGAGCCCCGGATCGAAGTGGCGGAAGAATGCCTTTCCGTGGCCCGCCGGTTCAGGAGCGACCTGGTAGTTGGAATCGGCGGGGGAAGTTCGCTGGATGTGGCGAAGGTGGCGGCCGGCCTTTTTAACAGCGCGGGAGGAGTACGCGACTATCTTGGGGTAAATCTGATTCGGCGGGAGGGACTACCCTTAATTGCCATCCCAACAACGGCCGGAACCGGTTCAGAAACCACCGGAATAGCTATTTTGACCGATGCAGAGGCGGGGGTCAAGCAAGGGGTTGTCAGTACCTCGTTATTTCCCCATTTAGCTATTGTTGATCCTGAACTGACAGTTTCTTTACCGCCGGCTGTAACTGCCTATACGGGTATTGATGCATTTATTCACGCCGTGGAAGCTTATCTTTCCGTAAATGCCAGTTCAATTAGCGATGCTTTGGCGCTCCAGGCAATCAATCTGATATCTTCCAGCATCAGAGAGTGTTATGCCGACGGATCAAATATTTCGGCCCGCGGTAAGATGGCGGAAGGCAGCCTTTTGGCGGGCATGGCCTTCGCTAACGCCGGAGTAGGGGCGGTTCATGCCTTTTCTTATCCTTTAGGGGCCAGATACCATTTGGCTCATGGGCTATCCAACGCCTTAATGTTTATTCCTGTGCTGAGTTTTAACCTGGCTGCCGTTCCTGATCGAATGCGGCAAATCGGGCAGGTAATGGGTCTACCTTTGGATGGGGTTACCGAAAAAGAAGCAGGGGAGGCTACGATCAAAGCCATTGCTACACTTCTAAGCGATCTTGAGATACCGGGTAACTTAAAAGAAGCCGGCGTGAGAGAAGAAACTCTTGCCGCCATGGCTTCCGCGGTTTTGGAAATCAAGCGCCTCCTGAATAACAATCCCCGGCAAATTGGCTATTTAGACGCGCTGGCTATTTACGGAGAAGCATTTCAACTTGGTTACCAAAAGTATACAAATATCAGGTGGTAGAAGCTAGCAATTAATTAAAAGGTTGTTTCAAGAGCTTTTAAAAGGGGGAAATGTTAATAATGTTTAGAAAGAAATTTTTTATTTTGACGGTTGGACTGGTTTTAATAACAGCGATGTTAAGCATTTCGGCGGGTTGTGCGCAACAAAAAGAAAGTGTTCAGGGTAAGGCGCCCGAGGTAAAAGATAAAACTGAAAAGGCTGCTTCCGAAATCAAGGTTGGCATTGTGACTTTTCTGTCAGGACCGCCGTCATCGCCTTTCGGCATCCCCGGGCGTAATGCAGCCGAGATTCTGATCGAGCATCTGAACAATGGGAAAGTACCGCCTCCCTACAATAAAGTCGGTATTGGCGGTAAGCCAATTAAGCCTGTATTCATTGATGAAGCCGGGGGCGCTGAAAAACAAGTAGCAGAATTAAAGCGTCTGATTCTGGATGAGAAAGTTGATTTGGTTATTGGGTATATTTCTAGTGCCGACGCTTTGGCTGTAGCTCCAGTAGCGAATGAACTTAAGAAGCTGCTGGTGGTATTCGATGCCGGAACCCACCAGCTCTTTGAAGAGAATGATTACAAGTACGTTTTTCGCACCGCGGGCCATCAGATACTTGATAATGTGGGAGCGGCTCGGTATGTGCTGGAATCGAACCCCGATCTAAAAACTATTGCCGGAATTAACCAGGATTACGCCTGGGGTCATGACTCCTGGAACGCTTTTCGAGATGCAATTTTGGCGCTCAAGCCGGAGGTTAAAGTGGTTGCCGAGTTGTTCCCCAAGCTCTATGCCGGTGATTATTCGTCGGAAATTTCAGCCCTGCTTTCCAAAAAGCCCGACGTAGTTCATACCAGCTTGTGGGGCGGGGACATGGAAGGTTTCTTTCTCCAAAGTATAGCGCGAGGTTTGCACAAGCAGTCGCAGTTAATCTTTACGCCCGGCGACACGATGCTTCCCAGGCTTGGTGCCGATGTACCCCCGGGTATTGTCATTCTTGCTCGCGGGCCCCACGGCGCTTTAGGTCCTAAACACGAGCTGGATAAGTGGTTTACTTCTATTTATGCTGAACGTTTTAGCCTTCGCCCGGTATATCCTTCTTATCACATGGCTCAGGCCATTCTGGGCGTGAAAGCTGCTTACGAAAAAGCAATGGCCGCCAAAGGTGGAGAGTGGCCGACAACAGAGGAGGTCATCAAAGCTTTTGAGCATTTGGAATTTGATACTCCCAGCGGTGTTATCAAAATGGCCATAGGCAAAGGCCACCAGGCGGTGGAGCCGGTGACTGTTGGAATAACCGGGGAATTTGACCAGTCTACCCGTGAGCGTAAATTGGAGCAGGTAAAAAATTATTCCAGTGCATTGGTTAATCCGCCGGATGGTATAAAATCCCTTAACTGGATAGCCGGGGGTTTGAAAACTCCTTAATGCGCATAAGGGCTGGCGGGTTTTTTCCGTGTCCCGTCAGCCTTTCCCTCCCAGCAGGCGAAAGAACAAGTCTTTCCCTCACCGCAGGGCAAAGAACAATGGATAAATTGTTAATTTATAACGTCTAATTGGAGGAAATATACGGATGGATAACCTTCTTGTTATTATAGCTGACGGGGTGCTTTTTGCTTCCTGGCTTTTTCTGGTCGCAGTTGGGCTAACGCTGATTTATGGTGTAATGCGCATCTTAAACATTGCTCACGGCAGCCTGTACGCCATCGGCGCTTATACCGGGGCGGTTTTTGTAATCACTTATTGCCAGAAAAGCGACTGGCTGCCGGGCAGTTACCTTGTTTTGCTAGGGGCTGCAATATCGGCGGGGTTGGTTCTCGGCACGCTTATGGAGCGGGGGGTTTTGCGCTGGTTTTATGGTAAAGAAGTAGTGCTCCAGCTCTTATCAACCTACGCGATATTCCTTATTTTGGAAGACGTTCTCAAGCTCGTTTTTGGTGTAAAACCTTATTATGCATACAAGCCCCTTTTGGGGGCGGGTAATTTCATTATAGGTGGTGTCAACTACCCTCGATATTATTTAATACTCTTTTTCATGGCTGTTCTGGCCGGCATATTGTTGTGGCTGTTTATGAACAAGACCCGCTTTGGGAAGCTGGTACTGGCGGTCATCCATGACCCGGAGATAAGTTTGGCCATGGGAATTAAGATAGACCGTATTTATATAGTGGCCTTTTCGCTGGGTGCGATCCTGGCGGCCCTGGGCGGTGCCTTTACCGCACCGATGACCGTTGTTGTCCCTGGCCTTGCTGTGGAGGTCATTGTAATCTCTTTTGCTGTAGTTATTATTGGAGGGCTCGGCAGCTTTGTGGGAGCGGGGTTGGGCGCTCTGATTGTTGGCCTGGTGCGGTCATTGGCGGTGCATTATGTCCCCGAGCTGGAATTGTTTACGATTTATTTTGTAATGGCTGCGGTGTTGCTTTTCCGCCCGCAAGGTTTGTTTCCCACCAAGGAGGTGCGTAAAATTTGAACCGCCCAAGCTACCTTAACTCTTCAGTCGTTTTGTTGGCTCTTATGATAATACCTGGTTTCATTTTGCCGGATTGGATGCGCTATGTGTTTACAGTAGCGCTTTGTAAGGCTTTTGTAGTTTTGGGGGTTGTAATTCTTTTACGTGCCGGCCTGGTTTCCTTCGGCCATGCTCTATTCTTTGCCGCTGCCGCTTATTCGGTAGCCTTTTCTGCTAACCTATGGGGGATTCGGGAGGCGCTTGTTTTAATTATCCTCGGTGTGCTTGCCAGTCTGGCATTGGCAGCGATTATCGGCCTCCTGGTGGCCCGCTACCGGGAAATCTTTTTTGCCATGATCACACTGGCTTTTTCTATGGCGTTTTTTGGCATGCTGGTTAAAGCTTACAGATTTACAGGAGGAACCGATGGCTTGCGTATTCCCACGCCGGCAGTTCTTGGATTCCACCTTTTGCCGCAAACATCAAGCATTGCCATATATTTTCTTGTGCTGTTTTGCCTTGTGATCGTGGTTTATTTAATTAACCGCTTTATGAACTCGCCGTACGGTTATATTCTCCGGGCAATTAAAGAAAATGAAATACGGGTATCTTACATGGGTGGCTCTGTCCCGAAAGCGGTTTACCTGACGTTTTTGCTGTCAGGAGGTTTGGCGGGACTTGGTGGTTCGCTGATAACCTTCAATGTTGGGCATATTGACCCTTATTTGTCATACTGGACCACATCGGGGGAATTTGTCTTTGTGGCTCTGTTGAGTGGTACCGGCAATGTATTTGCTTGTATAGGAGGATCCATATTCATCGAATTTATTAAGACTTATGCTTTTAAGTACACACCCTATACCTGGCAAATGATGCTGGGAGGAATTATGCTTGTTGTTATCCTTTTTTCTCCCGGGGGTTTGTGGGCACTTTATGAAAACCTGGTGCAAAGGACAAAAATGGGAGGAAAAAAATATGACGCTACTACTTGAAGTTGAAGATTTGACCATACATTTTGATATGATTGCAGCGGCAGACAATCTGAATGTTGCTATAAATACAGGAGAAGTGGTGGGTATTATCGGCCCCAACGGCGCGGGCAAAACCACTTTTTTAAATCTTGTAACCGGTTACCTTAAACCGCAAAAGGGCCGCATCATGTTAATGGGAAAAGATATTGTCGGGCTTCGTCCCCATGAGATTACGGCTATGGGCGTGGCGCGTTCTTTTCAGATGCCTCAGCTTTTTCTCGAACTAACCGTTTTGGAAAATATACTCGTGGCGCTGGCAACCGGCACCGGCTGCTCGTTGCACTTTTGGCGTCCTTTAAAAAATAAGAAAAGAATTAACGAAGCACATGAAATACTTGATCGCCTGGGGATTGATGAAATGCATGACCGCCTGGCCGGTGAAATTTCGGAAGGCGACCGCAAACTGCTGGATGTTGCCATGGCTTTTGCACTTAAGCCGAAGCTTTTGTTTATGGATGAGCCGACTAGTGGCGTAAGTACGGAAGATAAGTTCCAGGTGATGGATACATTAATGAACGTTTTAAATCAAAGCGAGGTCACCACGGTATTTATAGAGCACGATATGAGTGTGGTTCAGCGCTATGCAAAACGGGTGCTTGTGTTAAGCGAAGGTAAGGTGGTGGCTGATGGTCACCCCGAAGCTATTTTGAAAAAAGAGACTCAAAGCGTTCAGGGAGTTGAAATAAAATGCTCCAAATAAAAAATCTCAGAGTTATTATCCAAAATTTAACGATCCTGCGTGATATTAGTTTCAGTGTGCCAGAAGGGAGTATCGTTGCCTTAGTTGGACGCAACGGTGCGGGTAAAACCACAACACTTCGAAGTATAATGGGGTTAACGAAGGCAGCCTCAGGATCGATTAAATTGAACGAAACGGACCTGCTCCGCATACCAACCCATCGGCGCGTTTTACAGGGAATAGGGTACATGCCTGAAGACCGGCGGATTATTTCTGCTATCACCGCGGAAGAGAATATACTCCTGCCCACCTGGACTGCCCGGTTCGGGGATGTTAAAGAAAGATTGGCGCGCATATATGAATTGATGCCGGAAGTTCAAGCTCTGGCGAACCGCTCCGGCTCTCAGCTGAGCGGCGGTCAGCAGAAGCTGGTAGCGCTTGCGCGGGCAATGATGGCCGGCCGCCGGGTGCTGCTGGTCGATGAGCCCTTTGAAGGTGTTGCCCCTGCCCTGGTGGAGCGCATGTGTGAAGTTATCCGGTCTTTTCAGAAGAACAGCATTTCTATTTTAATAGCGAGTTCGGAGTATCAGCAAGTCGAACGATGGGCTGACGATGTTTATGTTATTGAACGGGGAGCAATTATGGAAATGTAAACGGGTGCCAATAAGCTCTCCATGCGAAAATCCGAAAAATTTGTTTGCAACCGGGAAAACCACCTTATTTAAAGGCGCGAAGAATGGTGCGAAAGTCAGGCGTAAACAAATGTGGCGGGGGAGGTGGGCTAAGACTCATTTGCTTTTCTGGTCGAAAAATTTGTACTCAGGGTATTGGGAAAAGATAGGTTGCCTTACATGAAATTTGTAAAGGAGGATTAAGATGCAAAAACGGATGCTCGGTATGATGACAGCTTTATTTGTCCTGCTTTGTATTATTGTGGTGGGGTGCGCTCAGAAAGCACCGGCCCCTGGGGGTAAAGAGCAAGGGGGGAAGAAATCCCCCCTGGGTGTTGACGTCATCAAGATCGGCGGCCAGGGTGCCCTGTCCGGTTCGCACGCCGACTACGGGCGCCAGATGCTCATGGGGGCGACGCTGGCCGCGGAGGAGATCAACGCCAAAGGCGGCATTATGGGGGCTAAGATAGAGCTCAAGTTCATGGACGAGGAATTAAAGGCTCCGGTTGCCCAGAAGAACGCCCGTTACCTGGTGAAAGACTGGGGCGCCCACTTTTTGGTGGGGATCGATTCCAGCGGCTCCGCTCTGGCTTTGGGCCCGGTTTTGAAAGAGCTGAACACCATTCAGTTCTTTACCCACGCCGGCACGGAAAAGCTTACGGAGAATCTGGTCTACAAGGAAGGTATTAAGCAGATTTTCCGGATGACCGTACCCGTTTACCAGGATGCCATTCTGCCGGCTTTAGTTTTTAAGGACATGCCGGAATTAAAACGTTTTGCCGCGCTCAACGCCGACTACGAATACGGCCACACCTCCTGGAAAATGTTTAAGGAAACGCTCAGCAAGTACCGTTCCGATGTGGAGTTTGTGGCTGAGGCAAACGCGCCGTTCGGAACCACCGATTTCACCGCGCACATCAGCAAGCTGATGGCGGCCAATCCGGACGTCATTTTCGCCACGCCATGGGCGGGCGAGGCCGTGACGATGCTTCGACAGGCCCAGGCGCAGGGTGTTTTTGACAAGATCAAGATCTGGTGGCAAGCCATGGGCGGTTCGGTGGACGTTCTGGAAGCGTTAAGCAATGACATCAATAAAGACGCCTTCAAAGGAAAGTTGTGGGGCACGGCCCGTTACCTCCATAACTGGCCCGATACACCGGAAAACAAGGCTTTTGTGAAGGCCTTCCAGGACCGCTGGGCGCGTTACCCCAACTACTCCGCAGAGGCTTCCTATTCGTCCGTTTACGCGCTGAAAGCGGCCATTGAGAAAGCGGGGTCCATTGAAACCGAAAAGGTTATTCAGGCCCTGGAGGGCATGAAGATTATGACGCCGGCGGGAGAGCGGTACATCCGGCCCGAGGACCACCAGGCGGTTTACACCGTCCCCATGGGGCGCGCGCTGTGGAGCTCCGATTATCCCATCGCTATCATCGGAGATCTCAAGGTCGTGCCGGCGGAAAATTACTATCGCAAACCCCCGTTCAATTGATTTCGTCCATTGGTAGCAGTTTAGTACGGAAAATTGAGGGCTTTGTTACAGTTGGCTACAACCGGGGACGCCGGTATTGTTCTTCTTGTCGTCTTCAATGCCGGCGTCTTCGCCAACTAACCAGCTTGCATAGAAGGGTGGGGTTTCCTTGGATTTTTCCGCTTTTCTCTACCAGGGGCTGGTCGGGCTGAACCTGGCCATGTATTTGTGGCTGATCGCCGCCGGTCTGACCATTGCCTTCGGAGTCCTGGGCGTTTTGAATTTTGCCCACGGCAGCCTTTATATGCTGGGCGCTTATTTTGCTTTCACCCTTTACGGCTCTTTAAAGTTGAATTTTTGGCTGGCGATCGTAGCCGCCGCCGCGCTGGTGGGCGTGGTCGGCCTGCTCATGGAGCGGTTCTTTTTTAAGCAGATCTACAAATTAGACGAAACCTACCAGCTAATTTTAACCTTCGGTTTTGTGCTGGTTTTTTCCGACCTGGTCAAAATGATTTGGGGAGGCGTATTCACCATTCCCCCGCTGCCCGATATTTTTAAGGGCACCGTGGGAATCATGGGCCGCCCGTATCCGGTTTACAATTTATTTATCATTTGCGCCGGAATTGTTGTCGCGTTCTTGATGTGGGCGCTTCTGGAGCGGGGATGGTGGGGAAAGATGGTGCGGGCGACGGCCTCTGACCGGGAAATGGCCGCCGCCATGGGTATAAACATTACGGCCATCTTTACTTCCGTATTTATCCTGGCGGCGGCGTTGGCCGGATTGGGCGGCGCGCTGAGCACGCCCGTCCGGGTGGTCGACCCCGGGGTGGGCACCGCCGTTATTATTCAGGCTTTTGTGATTACGGTTATCGGCGGGTTGGGCAATTTAAAAGGCGCCTTTGTCGGAGCCCTGATCGTGGGGCTGGTCAGCGCTTACGGGATCTTGCTTTTTCCCGCCGTGGAATTATTCCTCATTTATGTAATCATGGCCCTTGTTTTGCTTATCAAGCCCAAAGGGTTGTTGGGAGGCTAAACGAATGGCGAGCACAAACGGAGCAAAAAAGGTTCCCAGGATTAGCCGGCTGTCCGCCCGGGTTCTGCTGGGGCTTCTTCTCCTCGGCTTATTGGTCGTTCCCTGGCTCGCCGGCTCCTACGTGAGCTGGCTCGTGGGGAATATCCTGGTTTTAATTTTATTTGCCGCCGGCTTTAACCTTCTTTTTGGGTACAGTGGGCTTCTCTCCTTCGGCCACGCCGGTTTTTTCGCCGTCGGGGCCTACGTCTGCGCGAAGATTTTGCTGGCCGTCCCTTCCTTCTTTTTGGCCCAGGCGGCGGGGGTACTGGCCGCCGGGCTGGTGTCGGCGGTGATCGGCTTTTTTTGCATCCGCCACACGCGCATCTATTTTGCGATGCTGACCCTTTCCTTCGGGATGATGATTCATTCCATTATCTGGAAGTGGCGCAGTGTCACGGGAGGGGACGACGGCCTTTTCAATGTGCCCGTGGCGCCGCTTTCCGTACCCGGATTGTTCAGTATCGATATGAACCGAACGGAGAATTACTATTACTTTCTTTTAATTGTGGTGGTTCTTTGCCTCGTTCTGCTCTGGCGGCTTGTGCACTCCCCCCTGGGCCTGGTTTTTCAGGGCATCCGGGACAGCGAAACGAGGGTGGCCTTTTGCGGCCTTTCCATCCAGAAGTACCGCCTGATTGTTTTTACGATTTCGGGAATGTACGCGGGGCTTTCCGGCGTCCTGGCGGTCCCGTTGGCCAAGGCTGCCTACCCGGGAATGGCGCACTGGACTTTTTCCGCCGAACCGGTTCTGGCCTGCCTTCTTGGCGGCGCCAAGACTTTTGCCGGTCCGGTGGTCGGGGCCGTTCTCCTCTTTGTGATCAAAGAAATCATTGTTCGTTTCACCGAGTACTGGTCGCTGGTTCTGGGGGTAACGGTGATTCTTCTGGTTCTGGCCTTCCGGGGCGGGGTCGTGAGCGTTTTGGAAAAAGGGCTGCTCCCCCGGCTGGTTCCGCTTGTTGAAAGGGGGGTTAAAGTTGACCGGGTTGCTGACCGCTGGAAAACTGGTAAAAAGTTTCGGGGGTTTTTTGGCGGTGAAAAACGTGGACTTGCAAATCCAGGCCGGGACGCTTACCTCCATTATCGGTCCCAACGGAGCCGGAAAAACCACTTTGATTAACCTCATTACCGGCAATGTCGAGATTGATGCAGGGAGGATCTTACTGGCCGGAAAAGACGTTTCCCGCGCCCCCATCCACGAACGCGTGAAGCTTGGCATGACCAGGTCTTTTCAAATCAGCAACTTATTTGCCCAGCTCACTGTCTTCAGGAACATTCAGCTTCCGGTGCTGGCGCGGCGGGGCCTGGTCAGGCACTTTTTAGCCGATCTTGACGCTTTTCCCGACGTTTGCGAGGAAGTGGAGGAAATCTTGCGTACCGTCGGATTGTGGGAGAAGAGGGGGCAGGTTGCGGGTACTTTGTCTCACGGGGACCAGCGGCTGCTGGAGATCGGCATGGCGATCGCGCCCCGGCCCAAACTTTGCTTTTTAGACGAACCCTGCGCCGGCATGAATCCGGTGGAGCGGGTACAGGTGCTGGATTTGATTCTGCGTTTGGCCAGAGAGCAGGGCCTCACTTTCGTGGTCGTCGAGCACGACATGGATGTTGTCTTCTCTTTATCGGACCGGATCTTGGTGATGAATAAAGGGGAAATCCTGGTTGACGGGCCCCCGGACGTGATCCGCAACCACAAGGAAGTCCGGGAGATTTATCTGGGCGAGGAAGTGAGCGGATGATTCTGAAATTGCAGGACATAGTGACGTACTACGGTAAAAGCAAGGTCTTGCAGGGCGTTTCGCTGGCGGTGGAAGAGGGGGAGGTGGTTGCTTTACTGGGCCGAAACGGCGCCGGTAAGACCACCACCATGCGCAGCATCATGGGGCTCACGCCGCCGCAGGAGGGGAGCATCGAATTTAACGGTTTGTCGATTGCGGGCAAGGCTCCATACGAGATTGCCCGGCTGGGAATCAGTTACGTGCCGGAAGACCGCCGCATTTTTCCGGATTTAACGGTGGAAGAAAACCTGCTTTTAGCCGGGCGGCTCGTGCCCAAAGAGGGGAAGAAGATCTGGTCCCTGGAACGGGTTTACGAATTATTTCCCATTTTGTCCGATTTTCGCCGGCGCAAAGGGGCTCTTTTGAGCGGCGGGCAGCAAAAGATGCTGGCTTTGGGCAGGGCGTTGATGAAACAGCCGAAACTGCTTCTTTTGGATGAGTGCACCGAGGGGCTGGCTCCTTTGATCGTCAGGGAGTTTATCCGGGTGCTCAAAGAGGTGCAAAGCGCCGGGACGACCATCCTGCTGGCCGATCAAAACTTCCGGTTTGCCCGCCACCTGGCCGAGCGCGGTTACATAATTGATAAGGGACGGATTAACTACCAGGACGGACTGGAGGAGATCTGCAGCAACGAAGAAATCGTCCGCAAGTACCTGGCGGTGTGAAATTACGGCAGGAAATGAAAAGAGGGGGAGACTAATTTTAGAGTCAAGGAGGGTGAATTTTGGTAAAAAGGGAGAGCTATTTCCGGTTCTGGCCGGCCCGGTTGCCGTACAGCCTTGATTATCCGAAAATGCACCTGTTTGATATTATTAAGACATCTTCGAAAAGATACCCCTGCAAGCCGGCGGTCATTTACTACGGAAAAAAGATCACCTACCGGGAATTGCAAAATTCCGTGGAAGCGCTTGCCGCGGAGCTAAAAAGGCTGGGAATTAAAAAAGGCGACCGGGTGGCCGTTTACATGCAAAACACGCCCCATTTTATCGTCAGCTATTACGGGATCCCGCGGGCGAACGCGGTCATTGTGCCGGTGAACCCGATGCTGCTGGAGGAAGAGCTAAAATACCTTTTGAAAGACAGCGGCGCAAAGGCAGTCATCACTACCGGCGACCTTTACCCCCGCATAGAATCCATCAGGGGCCAGACCGATGTTCAAAGCGTCATTGTAGGCAATTACACCGACTACCTTCCGGAGGAAACGGAGCTTTCCTTTCCGCCCCAGCTTCCGTTGGAGGATAAGTATTTTCCGGAGACAATCAGGTGGGCGGAAGTTATGAAAAGGAACGCCGGAGAGCTCCCGCCGGTGGAAACGAGCCCCGATGATTTTGCGTTAATCGGCTATACTTCAGCAACCACCGGTTTGCCGAAAGGCTGCGTGCATACCCATTCCACCGTGATCGCCAACGTTTTGGGTTCTGTGCACTGGTGTACGCACACGTCAAAGTGCATGCACCTGGCTCCGCTGCCCCTCTTTCACGTCACCGGCATGCAGCACAGTATGAACGCTCCTTTTTTCGTCGGGGGAACGATGGTCTTGTTTACGCGCTGGGACAGGGAAGCCGCCCTGCAGGCCATTGAAAAATACCGGTGCACACACTGGTTGAACATTACCACCATGGTCGTCGATCTCCTCGCTTCCCCTCATCTGGGCCGTTACGACCTCGGCTCGCTGGTTTTTATCAGCGGCGGCGGGGCGCCCATGCCGGCGGCCGTGGCGGAAAAGCTGCATTCTTTGACCGGCTTAAGGTACGTGGAAATGTACGGCCTTACCGAAACTATTTCGCAGACGCACGTAAACCCTCCGGACCGCCCCAAGATGCAGTGTTTGGGCATCCCAGTTTTTGACGTAAAAACTAGGATTTTTGATTTTGAAAAGGGCCGGGAGGCGGAAACCGGCCAGGAGGGGGAGCTTTTGGTCAACGGCCCGCAGGTGTTTAAGGAGTACTGGAACAAACCCAAGGAAACCAGGGAGGCATTTGTGGAAATCGACGGGGTGAACTACTTTAAAACCGGCGACATCGTGAAGCAGGATGAAGACGGCTATTTCTTTATCGTGGACCGCTCCAAGCGGATGATCAACGCCGCCGGCTACAAGGTCTGGCCGACGGAAATAGAAGGTTACCTTTATAAGCACGAAGCCGTGCTGGAGGCGTGCGTGGTCTCGGTGCCGGACCCGCAGCGGGTGGAAAACGTCAAGGCATTTATCGTTTTAAAGCCGGAGTACGCGGGCAAGGTCAGCGAGCAGGAGATTATAAAGTGGTGCAAAGAAAGGATGGCCGCTTATAAATACCCCCGGATTGTGGAATTCATTCCCCAGTTGCCCAAAAGCGGCGCCGGCAAAATCCTCTGGCGGGTGCTTCAGGAACAGGAAAGGGAAAGGATCAAACGCGAAGGTTATTACTGGCTGGAGCCCAAACAAAATTAAAGAAGTTTTGGGGTGAGGATGATGATTTATCCTACTTTTAACTTAAACGGCAAGGTGGCCCTGGTGACGGGGAGCAGCAGAGGGATCGGCCGGGCGATGGTGTTGGGTCTAGCGCACTTTGGGGCAGACATTGTGGTGGTCAGCCGCAATTACGAGGAATGCGAAAAAACGGCGGAAGAAATCCGGCAGATGGGTAGAAAAGCTCTTTCCGTAAAATGCGACGTGACGAAGAAAAGCGAGGTGGGGGAGCTTGTCGCCGGGGCGGTAAAGGAATTCGGAAAGATAGATATATTGGTCAATAACGCCGGGATGAACATAAGAAAGTTGCTGGTGGATTATGCCGAAGAGGACTGGGATAAAGTGCTCAACACCAATTTAAAGGGCATCTTTCTGGTGGGCCAGGCGGTGGCCAGGCAGATGATCGCCCAGCGACACGGGAAGATCATCAACATATCCTCGATTCTCGGCGGCATCGGACTGCCCAACCAGTGCGCCTACGCTTCCAGCAAAGGGGGCATTAACCAGCTCACCCGGGTGATGGCCCTTGAGCTGGCCCCGTACAACATCAACGTCAACGCCATTGCCCCCGCGTACATCAACACCCCCATGGTACAGGCCTGGCTTTCCGACCCGGAGCGCTACGCCCAGATCGTGGGGAATACCGCGCTGGGCAGGGTCGGCGAGCCTGAAGACCTGATCGGGCCGGTGGTGTTTTTGGCCTCGGACGCATCCAACTACCTGACCGGGCACATACTTTATGTGGACGGGGGGTGGACGGCTAAGTAAACGGGCTTCCCGGGTGTTCGGAAAAGCGAAGCAGGGTTAACCATAGACTGCAAAGCGCCCCTTATTAATTTGAAGGGGCACTTATATCCGCACGATCCCAGAGACTATCAATGTGCAAAAGGAGTGTAACCATTTGGAAGATGTCGTTATTGTCGGTCTGGCCCGGACCCCTATCGGGGATTTTTTAGGCAGCTTAAAGGACGTTTCGGCGGTAGAATTGGGGGTAGTGGCGTCTTTGGCGGCCATGGAGCGCGGCGGGGTAATGCCCGCACAAATCGAGGATGTTGTGGCCGGCATGGTTTACAAGGAAGGCGTGAAGGGCAATCCGGCCCGCCAGGTGCAGATCAAAAGCGGCATCCCGGTGGAAGCGGCGGCGGTTACCGTCGAGCAGCAGTGTGCTTCTGGGATGCGCGCGGTGGAAATTGCCGCGCAGCAGATAATGCTCGGAAAATCAAAAGTCAGCCTGGCCGTCGGCATGGAAAGTATGTCCCAGGTGCCCTACCTGCTCCTGGGCGCGCGCACCGGGTATCGGATGGGGGCGGCCCGAGTTGAGGACGCTCTTCTCTACGATGCCCTTCACGATGCCTTCCATGGCTACCACATGGGAGTGACCGCTGAAAACCTTGCCGAAAGATATGGGATTTCCCGCCAGGAACAGGACGAACTGGCTTTTTTAAGCCACCAGCGCGCGGTAACCGCCATCAGAGAAGGGAAATTCAAAGAAGAAATTGTTCCGGTGGAAGTTAAAACTAAAAAAGACACCGTAGTTGTTTCTAACGACGAGCACCCTCGGGCGGACACCTCTTTAGAGGCGCTTGCCAAACTCCGGCCTGTATTTAAAGAAGGCGGAACCGTGACTGCCGGCAATGCCAGCGGAGTTAATGACGGCGCGGCGGCACTTGTTCTCATGGCCGAGTCAAAGGCCCGGGAACTGGGCATCAAGCCGCTGGCCAAAATTCTCACCACCGCTTCCTTTGGGGTGGCCCCCGAGATCATGGGCATCGGGCCGGCCTATGCCATCCCCAAAGCCTTGCACTATGCAGGACTGCAACTAAAAGACATCGATTACTTTGAGATTAACGAGGCCTTTGCCGCCCAGTTCCTGGCCGTGAACAGGGAGTTGCAGCTGGATCTGGACAGGGTCAACGCCAACGGTTCCGGGATTGCTCTGGGCCACCCCGTAGGCTGTACCGGTGTCCGGATCATCGTCACCCTTTTGTCGGAATTACACCGCCGGGGCGGGAGATACGGGGTGGCCTCCTTGTGCGTGGGCGGGGGGCCGGCGATGGCGACGGTCATTGAGATGATTGAATAGCTTACTGGATTAATCTTAGATTTCCTGTAACTCATAAGGTATGTTCCCACACCTCCTTCTTCACATACAGGGACCTCGGCAACCGCGAACCGGGGTCCCCACGCTTTGTCAACTAATTTAGTTTTGTTCAGATTATGGCGCTAATGCGAACAAATCAATAAAGATCAATGCGTTTAGATTTAACTCTCATTATCTGTATTTGATTAGCTAAGCTAAGAGATGACCACCTGAACGGGCAGGCGGTAATCCCCTTGCGGGCCGAGGGACACTGGCTTTTCTACGTCCGGCACGAGGACAGCCAGGCAGCAAGAGAAGGGGGGTACGACCAGGTGGTTTACAGCGCCACCTTTACCATTTTCGGCGTGCGATAAGGAAGGTTTTTAAGAAAACAGCCGTTTGCTGCGCACCCTGGATTGCCACCGGGAACGGAATCCGGAAAAAGGCAAACAGGCGCCCGATTGCTTTGGCGGCAGGGTCTCTGCACACGTTGGTTAAAAAGCCACCGGGAGAATGTCCTGGCCGTTTTTCCTTTCCCGGGAGGAGAGTTCCCTTTTTCCGGAAGGATGGTTTTTGGGCAGCGCGGCAGATAACGTGGAAAACGTAATGATCTCTCTCCGGAAGGAAGAAGGCCAGCGCCAGCCCGGAATTATCGGAATTATTTTGATGCAAAGATACCAAAAGTTGCTTCCCTTCCCCGGAAGGAAAAGGGTCAGGGGAAGGGGCGAGTTCAATGCAAATGAAGTGACTAAACAGGTTCCGGGCAAAGCAGCCCCCGGGCGTCAATTTCCTTCCCCATCCAGACTCACCCCTTGTGCCGATGGTTTTGTTAGCGGAGCTCTGCTGTTGAAAAAAGCGATGACGAACACCACCAGAAGGCCGATGATTACAGCCACCTGGCCCGCGAAAGGAACTCCCTGGGGGCTGGCGGCCAGGCCAAAATTATGGGCAAGGGCGGCCCCGGCAAGAAAACCCAGCACGGTGGCGGCGCAGTCGGTATTTCCTTCGCCGGCGGCCACCAGCTGGCGCAAAGGACAGCCGCCCAGTAAAGTAACACCCCACCCGCCGAGAACCATTCCTAGAAAATTCCATAACCCGTCGGAATGAGCTACCGGCTGGCCGGCGAAACCCGGTTTAAAGCTGCCGGTAACCAGGTTGCCGATCAGGGCTACCGCCAGGATGGCTAAAGTCTGGGGGACGTCGACCATGTGCACCAAAGGGGACGACATTGCGGAGATCCTTTATTTAATGGGCGTAAAGCCGGTCTGGGAAGAAAGAAGCGGGCGCGTGAAAGGTTTATCGGTAATTCCGGCAGGCGAACTGGGCCGCCCGCGCATTGACGTGACTGTACGCATCAGCGGATTTTTCCGCGACGCCTTTCCCAACATCGTGGCTTTGCTGGACCAAGCCGTGGAACTGGTGGCCAACCTGCCGGCGGAGGAAGGGGAGAACTACCTGGCCAGACACGTCCGGGAAGAGACAAAAGCGCTTGCTGCCGCCGGGATGGATGTGGCAAAGGCTAAAGAGACAGCTCTTTACCGTATTTTCGGCTGCCGCCCCGGCGCCTACGGGGCCGGCGTCAGCGAGACCATCGATGCCAGGAACTGGCGGGACGAACAGGACCTGGGCCGGATTTACGTCACCTGGGGCGGTTATGCCTACGGGCGCAAAAATTACGGCCTGACGGCGCCGGAGCAGTTCAAAAAGCGCCTGAGCAAACTTGACTTGACCGTAAAAAATGAAGACACGCGCGAATACGATATGCTGGACAGCGATGACTTTTATTCCTATCACGGAGGAATGATTGCCGCGGTCAAGGCCTTTAAGGGGGTCCTGCCCCGTTCGTACAGCGGAGACAGTTCCGACCCCGAACGCGTAAAGATCCGTTCCACCGCCGAAGAAGCCAAACACATTTTCCGCAGCCGGATTCTCAACCCCAGGTGGATCGAAAGTATGCAGCGCCACGGTTACAAGGGGGCCGGCGATTTCTCCTGCATGGTGGACATCTGCTTCGGCTGGGACGCCACTGCCGAAGTTTTAGAAGACTGGATGTACGAAGAACTGGCTAAAAAGTATGCCCTCGCTCCGCAGATGCAGGAATGGTTCAAAGCAGTCAACCCCTGGGCGCTGCAGAATATCGCCGAACGCCTGCTGGAAGCGGTGGAGCGCAAGATGTGGGCTGCCGCGCCGGAAATGGTGGAGCAATTGAAAGAAATCTACCTGGACATTGAAGGAGAAATCGAAGGGCGCACTTGATAAAATCAGGTTCTCGCTATTTTGTGGGGGTAAGCATTTGTTCTGATCTGATTTCTGCGATTGTTCAGCGGAGCGAAGCTGAAGACCCTTGACATGAAGAATGCCCGCGTTGGCTTTGATTGGCAAGGAGCTAAAGCGAAGCGGGGCTCCCTCCCGGCTCCTTAGAAACAAGGGGGCGAGGCTCTGTGTCAAGGGCGGCTATAGGTATAAAATGGAAGATATTTACTCAAAACAGCGAAGAACCAAAAATTTTGTCAGTTGTTCATGGTTGGGAGGAGGAATTTTTCAATGCGTGGAGAATAGTACGTAATTAAGGTAAACTTGTCCGGCAGAAGCCGGGTGCAAACTGTACTGTTCTCTCGCTTTCGTCAACTTAAAAATGTTGAACGCCACGTGACCACGGAGGTCCGTTTTTTAGGACATTGTGACGGAGCTCGTGGTTTTTTTAATTTTAAAGTTATTAATAGGGCCACGAAGGTCCTGTGTCTGCCGGCAGGCGGATGTGATCTTGGTGGCTTTTTATTTTCCGGTGCGAAAGACCTTCTATGTCAATAGGCAATTTAAAATTTTTTCGTGACAGTACAAGTGTTCGGGGCCTTTAAAGGACGGGCTTCGCCCGTTCCGCCCGGGTCCGGGCTGGATTAAAATCCAGCCCTCGCCGGCGGCTTAATGATATTTGAAAACAGAATAGTCACTTCAGGCTGCCTTGTTAACATGCCTGGCGCGGGCTGCCATGAAAGTAGCCTCGTCATAGCAA
>JBFLZY010000036.1:0-11659 GCA_040755975.1 Bacillota bacterium
AAGGAGGCAGGCTAATGGGTAGAAGGCGTGGAGGAGTTATGTCCGACAGGCTGAAATACGAGTTAGCCGAAGAGCTCGGAGTGGCGGATATCGTCCGGCGGGAGGGCTGGGGCGGGGTTTCTTCCCGAAACTGCGGCAACCTGGTCCGCCTGGCCATCGAGCGCGCCGAACGCAGTTTAGCCCAGGGGCGCTGACGGTTCAAAAAGGGATGTGCTTATAAAACAGCGCATCCCTTTTAATTTTCGGGATAAAAAATGTATTTTTCAGGAATTTTAGATCAAAATAAGCGGGGAGGTGGTACTTTCCTTGCGCGTACAGGTTGATCAGGATTTGTGCATCAGCTGCGGAACGTGTATAGATCTCTGTCCGGACGTGTTCAACTGGAACGAAGATGAAAAAGCACAGGCAATCCTGGAAGAAGTACCGGAAGAACTGGAGAGCGACGCTCACGAAGCCGTCGAAAGTTGTCCGACAAGCGCAATATCAGAACAATAACCTGAACTGCACGATCATTTTTCCGGTCGTGCCTTTTTCTTTCTTTATATTTTATAAGGTATAGACCCCGTTTTAAACTGGTAATATTTATGCAGAGGAGAAACGAATGAGGAAAGTCCGCGTTATGTACTTGATCCGCCCGGCGGCGGGGGGAATGAAAAACCACTTTCTTTCCCTTTTAAACCACTTAAATCAGGATTTATTTGAAGTAATTGTAGCCTGTCCAAACGGTCCGCTGGCCGAGCAAATCAGGAGCGCCGGCTTTAAGGTGTTTGCTTTACCAATTACAGGCGAGCTATCCTTGCTCAACGACTGGAAGGTTATTTGCCGGCTGAGGAAAATTCTGCAAAGCGAAGGAATCACGATCCTGCACGCCCATAGCGCAAAGGCAGGTTTTGTGGGGCGGGCGGCGGCCTGTTTTGCCCGCACACCAGTAATTTTTATAACGGTGCATAACTCGATTTTTTACGAGGATTGGCCTTACTGGAAAAAACTCCTGCTGACCGCCACTGAACACACCTTAAGCAAGACCACCGACCTGATTATCACGGTCTCGGAAGCTCTCCGCCAGGAACTGATCAGAAGGGAAGGGGTAAATCCCGGCAAGATTGTCACCATCCATAACGGTATACAGAGCGTGCCCACGCGCCCCGCGCGGGAGCACCGGCATATCCTGCGCCAGCTGGGCTTACCCCCTTTAGGGCAGGTGGTGGGAACGGTGGCCCGGCTGGTCCCGCAAAAAGGGATCAGTTGCTTTTTAAAGGCAGCGGCCATGCTGGTTAAAGACTACCGGGTGAATTTTCTGATCGTGGGCGACGGCCCGTTGCGCCGGCAATTGGAACACGAAGCAGTTGCTTTGGGCTTGGAAAATAGAGTTGTTTTTACCGGGGAGCGCGACGACGTATCGGCGATTTTATCTGCACTTGATATCTTTGTCCTTCCCTCGCTGACGGAGGGATTTCCCCTGGCGATCTTAGAAGCCCTGGCTGCCGGGCGGCCGGTCATCGCCACCCGGGTGGGCGGGATACCGGAAATAATTGCGGACAACTGCACCGGTCTGCTGGTTAAACCCGGCGACCCGGCCGAACTTGCTCTTACGGTCGCCGGTTTGCTGACCGACCGCGAAAGGACCCTTTCCCTGGCCCGGGCAGGCCAACTGTACGTCAAAGAAAAGTTCAGCGCTGAGCAAATGGTCCGGCGGGTGGAAGAAGAGTATCTAAAAATACTGCGCGCAAAAGGTCTTCTTGCCGCCCCACACGCCTCGCCTTTGCCGGAAACCGACGAGGTCCGGGTTACAAATGACGCTTAAAAAAAGACTCCTTTTGTTTTCCTTGCTTATCGCGGTGGGTATCGTTTTCCTCCAGAAAATCACTGCCGCCTCCGCACTGCCGGAGCTCCTGCCCCCGGTAAGCAGCAAATCCGCAAAGGCCATCTCGCCCCCCTTCCCCCAAAGGGGAAAAGTTGTCATGGTCGTGGTTGACCGGCTGACCCTTGATGACTTAAGCAGGGGCGACCTGCCCAATTTTGCCCGTTTAATGGCCGAAGGCGCCGTGGGCCTGATGAATTGCAACACTGCCGGCAACAGCGGAAACCCCGAGAATACTTACGCAACCATCGGGGCAGGAGCGCACGTGACGGCCACAGGCGCCGCCGGGCTTGGTTTTAACGCCAAAGAACAGCTGCCTGCCGCAACGGCGGCACAAGAATACGAAGGCCGGACCGGTCTGGACCCCTCCCCCGGATCGGTAGTGCACTTGGGAATAGCCCGGATCAAAAATCAAAATGCTGGATTACCCCACCCGGCCGTGCCGGGCGCTCTCGGCACGGCCCTGCGCGGAGCGGGTTTAAAAACGGCGGTTTTGGGAAACGCCGATACCCCCGCGGGCTTGCGGCGCCAGGTGGTAACCATCGCCATGGACGAAAACGGCTTAGTGGATTACGGTAACGTCGGAACGGAATTGCTGATTCACAGCGCCGGGTTTTCCGGGGGTTTCCGGACTGACTATGCCGGGCTGCTTGCTGAACTGGTCAATCTCCCTGGCGACGTAGCGTTTGCAGTTATCGAAGCAGGCGATTTATCCCGGCTGGAAGAATGTGCGGAAGATGTTGTCGGGGATGTTCTTTCGGCAAGGCGCAAAAATATCCTCCAAGAAATCGATCTTTTTTTAGGACAGGTAAGCAAACACTTAAATTTTAATAAAGATTTGCTAATCATAGTTGCCCCCACCCGGAGCACACTGCCCCCGAACGAAGGGAAGTACCTTTCCCCGGTACTGACGGCGGGTGCAGGCGTAGCTAAAGGCTTTCTAACTTCGCCAAGTACAAAAAGGCCGGGCATAATTTTAAACACGGATCTTGCCCCGACCATCTTAAATTTTTTCAACCTGCCCGTCCCGGAGCACATGCTCGGCCGGCCGCTGCAGGTGCTGGCAGGAGATAACCAGCTGAGAGCCCTTTCCGCAATGCAAAGGCAACTGTCTTTAACCTACAATGCGCGGCCTTACCTGCAAAAAGGGTATATTGTTTACCAGTTGGGACTGCTGATCGCCGGGTTGTATTGTATTTTTTGGCAGCGCAGCCAGGCGATCCGCATTCTGCATCCTTTTTTAGCAACCGTCATGGCCGTACCTCTGGCCTGCCTGCTGCTTCCGCTGCTTCCCCAGCGATCCTTTCCGGTATTAACTTGCGAACTGGTTTTTCTAACGCTCGGGATAACCCTCCTGGCTCTGGCGACTGAGCGCCGGCTGCCTTTAGGTTCCTTTATCTCTTTAAGCCTGGTTACCGCGGGACTGATCATTACCGACACGTTATTGGGCTCCCCCTTGCAGAAAACAGCCATTATGGGCTACGACCCCATTGTGGGGGCTCGTTTTTACGGAATGGGCAACGAGTATATGGGGGTTTTCATCGGTTCTCTGCTTTTTGGCTGCCCGGCTGCTTTAAGCGTCCTCCATCGCTACCGCCGGGCAGGTTTGCTCGCCACCGGATTGCTCTTCTTGTTAGCCGTTTTTTTACTGGGGAACCCGGGCCTGGGAGCAAATATGGGGGGCGTCATCGCCGCATCCACCGCTTTCCTGATTACATTGTTATTACTTTGCGGAGTGCAGTTTAATTTTCAAAAGGTTGTTTTTCTGGGTGTTGCAGTGATCATTCTCGTTGCCGGTATATTCCTGGTGGACCTGCAGCGTTCTCTGGAAGTCCAATCCCACTTCGGGCGCAACGCAGCAATTGTCTTGTCCGGCGGCTGGCCGGAAATAGCAGACATAATTAAACGCAAAACGGAAATCAACATCAAGCTTTTCCGATATACTATTTGGAGCCGGGTGTTTGTAGCCAGTTTGGGTAGCCTCGCCCTCCTTTTTTACCGTCCGGTAGGGGTGATGGTGAAAGTTAAAAGCGCCTACCCGCATATCTACAAAGGCTTGCTCGGGGTCGTCTTCGGCAGCATCGTGGCCCTGCTCTTCAATGATTCCGGAATAGTGGCCGCGGCCACAACCATGATCTTCGGTGCCCCTCCCTTAATTTATATTGTTTTAAAAGAGCAAAGCGCAACTAAAAATTTTATTTGACAACTCCCGATCTTATGCTACAATTGAATTTGATTGAAATTAGAGAGGGGGAGATAATCCAAATGAAACACTTGGGCCGCCATGTCCTGGCTGAGATTTGGGGCTGCGATTTCGACATCTTAAACGATATGGAAAAGGTCGAACAAATTATGGTCAAGGCAGCATTAGAAGCAGGAGCAGAGGTTCGCGAATGCGTGTTTCACAAGTTTAGCCCCCAAGGGATCAGCGGCGTGGTGGTAATCTCGGAGTCTCATTTGGCAATTCACACGTGGCCGGAGTTGGGTTATGCGGCGGTTGATGTCTTCACCTGTGGTGAAAAGGTTGACCCCTGGGATGCCTGTAATTATTTGACAAACCACTTCTCCGCAAAAAAAATCATGGCCAAGGAAACAAAACGAGGTATTTTACCGGCTACAGACTAACCAGGCGGTCGTAAATTTCTAGGAGGGGGATTTTTATTAGTACCCATTTAAAAGAAGGTTAGCATAAGCCTTGCCATCCCTGATGATGCAAGGCTTATGCTTTTTTGGAGCTCTTTTCAAGAAGGATTTGGCGACATTATTAACGAATATTTTCAATCAGGAATCATAATTGTGGAGGTTTAATTTTTTTGTTAGCCCAAATCCTATCGCCAATCCAAACATACCTGGAGAAAACCCGGAACATCCTGATCAAAACCTGCGCCACAAAAGCAGGTGATTTAAACCGCCTGGCCCGGCTGGAATTTCCAACGGCAGAGTTCACGCTCAGGCCGGCGCTGGTGATTCTTTCCGCAGGCATGTTTGGGCCGGTAACCCAACAAATTATCTGTCTGGCCGCGATGTTTCAGTTTGTCTATATAGCATCTGTGTTGCATACAGATATTTCCGAAGATGGGGTATCCGGCAAGGGATCTAAAAACCCATCTCACGGAAGTCCGTTTCCAATCCTGGCCGGTGATTACTTTTACAGCAAGTCTTTTTTTATTTTGCACGAAGCCGGCCTGCTTAAATATTTACGCACCTTGTCCGAAACGATCAGTCAGCTTAACGAAGCAAGCATTTTAAAACTAAAAAGTCCGGACAATTTGCATGTCCTGGAAAATTACGCGCAGAAAGACACTGCCGGACTTTTTGCCTTGGGCTGCAAAATAAGCGCGGAAGTAAACGGCGCCGCGGAACAAGAAATCAAAACATTAACCCGGTACGGGTTTAATTTAGGGATGGCCGCCGGGCTGCGCAAAGAAAACATTTATCCGGAAAAAGCCGCCGCCTGTTTGCACGAAGCCAAAAAGCTGCTGCAAACTTTACCGGCGGGAACGGCCCGGGATACTTTAGCGAAACTTGTTGAGTACTTCCGAGGATGTGCAGATTGAGTGGTTAAAATTCCGGCGCAATCCAAAAATAAAGAGGAATACGTCCACGAAATTTTTTCCGCCATTGCCCACCGGTACGACCTGCTCAACTCCCTGCTCAGTTTCAACCGGGATAAAGCGTGGCGGCGCTTTGCCGTCCTCCACACGGGGCTAAAGCCGGGCGGCCGCGGCCTGGACGTATGCTGCGGTACGGGTATGTTCGCCATCGAACAGGCGAAAGTGGTGGGCCCCGGGGGGAAAGTGGTGGGCGTCGATTTCTGCGCAAAGATGCTGGCCAGGGCAAAAATAAATATAGGGAAGACACCCTACGGCAGCGTTATTGAACTGGTCCACGGCAACGCCATCAATCTGCCTTTGACGGACAACACCTTTGATTGCGCCACCATTGGGTTTGCCTTAAGGAACGTCCCGGACATTCCCAAAACCATCGCGGAAATGGTGCGGGTGGTGCGCCCCGGTGGAAAGGTCGTTTCTTTGGAGCTGTCCAGACCGACCGCGCCGGTGTTTAAGCAGCTTTATTATTTATACTTCAATTATCTGGTCCCCATCATCGGGCGCCTTGGCGTCGGGATCAGCGGACCCTACGGTTATTTACCTGCTTCCTTAAAAAATTTTCCGGATCAAGAGGAAATAAAAAATATTTTTGAGGACACCGGCTTAAAGGACGTTCGTTATTATAAGCTGACCGGCGGGGTGGTCAGCGTGCACGTGGGAACGGTGGCGTAACGGTCATGGCTTATCAGGATCTCCGCCAGTTTATCGCGACTTTAGAAAAAAGAGGCCTGCTCAAAAGGATTTCCGTCGAGGTAGACGCCGAACTGGAAATAACGGAGATTACCGACCGGGTGTGTAAAGCGGGAGGCCCGGCGCTATTCTTTGAAAAAGTCCGGGGCTTTGCCATGCCGGTGGTCACCAATTTATTCGGGAGCCTGGAGCGGATGCAGCTGGCCCTGGAGACAGAGGACCTGGACAATATCGGCAGGGAGCTGGAAAGCATATTTAACCCCCGGGAATTACCGGCAACTTTTCTGGAGAAAATCAAGGCCCTTCCCAGGCTGGCGGAAATTTCCTCCTATGTTCCCCGGGTGGTTAAAACGGGCCCCTGCAAGCAGGTTATCGTTAAAGACCCTTCCCTGCAAAAAATCCCCGTTTTGAAATGCTGGCCGGGCGACGGCGGGCCTTTTATTACTTTGCCGCTGGTTTTTACCAGGGATCCGGAAACGGGACGGCGCAATGTCGGGATGTACCGGATGCAGGTTTACGACGGAAAAACCACTGGCATGCACTGGCACATTCACAAGGGCGGGGCGGAGCACCTGCGCAAAAAGGGGGAGGTTATGCCGGTAGCCGTGGCCATCGGCGCCGACCCGGCGGTGATTTACGCGGCCACCGCGCCCCTGCCGCCGGGGCTTGACGAAATGCTTTTCGCCGGTTTTCTGCGCAAGGCGCCGGTGGAAATGGTTCGCTGCGAAACTGTGGACCTGGAAGTACCCGCCCACGCGGAAATTGTCCTGGAAGGGTACGTGGATCCCGGTGAATCCCGGCTGGAGGGGCCCTTCGGGGACCACACCGGTTTCTATTCCCTGCCGGAAAATTACCCGGTGTTTCACCTGACCTGCCTTACCCACCGCCAAAACCCTATTTACGCGGCGACGATTGTGGGGAAGCCGCCCATGGAAGACTTCTTCTTGGGCAAGGCCACCGAGCGAATTTTTCTGCCTTTGCTCAAACTGCTGGTTCCGGAAATTGTCGACATAAACATGCCCGCGGAAGGAGTCTTTCATAATTGCGTAATTGTGGCGATAAAAAAACAATACCCCGGGCAGGCGAAAAAAGTTATGTGCGCCCTTTGGGGGATGGGTTTAATGATGCTGGCGAAATTGCTTATTATAGTCGACGAACATGTGGATGTGCAAAACCTTTCCGAAGTAATGTGGCGAGTTTTCAACAACGTCGATCCCCGCCGGGATCTCATGATTGTTGACGGGCCGCTGGACGCGCTGGACCATTCGTCTCCTTTACCCCGCTACGGGAGTAAAATGGGGGTTGACGCCACCCGCAAGCTACCGGAAGAAGGGCATCCGCGGGAGTGGCCGGAAGAAATCAAAATGACCCCGGAGATCAAAGAGACGGTCGACAGAAAGTGGAAGAGTTATGGTCTTTAGGAAGTTTTTCCGGAAGCTTAAAATTTTCCTGGAAATGATCAAATTTGAACACACGATCTTCGCCCTGCCCTTTGCCTACGTGGGGGCCATTCTGGTCCAAAAGGAAATCCCCTCCGGACATGATTTATTCTGGATTACCCTGGCGATGGTCGGCGCCCGCACGGCGGCTATGTCTTTGAATCGAATCATTGACTTGCCAATTGACTCGTTGAACCCGCGCACAGCCGGCCGGGCGCTTCCCCGCGGCCTGCTTTCGGTAAAAGAAGTCTGGATCTGCGTTATTCTTTCCTTTGCCCTGCTGTTGATTTCGGCCGCCCGGTTAAGCCCGCTGGCGCTGGCGCTTTCCCCCGGGGCAGTGGCGGTGCTGAGTTTTTATTCGTATACCAAAAGATTTTCCTGGACCTGCCACCTTTTCCTGGGTCTTGCCTTAAGCCTTGCCCCGGTAGGAGCCTGGATTGCCATCGCCAACCGGATTGACCCGGCGCCCCTATTACTGGGAGCGGGGGTTGTCTTCTGGGTGGCCGGGTTTGATATCATCTACGCCTGCGCCGACTACGACTTTGACCGCCGCTACGGGATTTATTCCATCCCCGCCTGTTTTGGGATAAAAACGGCGCTGGCCATTGCGGCGGCCTTCCACCTTACCGCCGCTGTTTTGTTCGTTTCGGTAGCCTTTTTTCTGAAGTTGGGCCTTTTTTACTTCGTCGGCATCCTGGTAGTCATGTTTTTGCTGTTCAAGCAACACACGCTGGTCAGCCCCAACGACCTGTCCAGGGCAGGGGTGGCTTTTTTCAACTTAAACGGCGCACTGAGCATTACTGTATTCATCTTTACCCTGCTCGACGTGCTTTTTCCTGTGAATGTTTCTTTGTTAGCGAGCAGCCTTGTTTCGTTTGCCATCTTCCGGTAGTTGCCTTATAATGTATTTTGAAAGTTAGCAGGTGAGGTTTTGGAAAGTGGGCAATTCCAATAGATCCGAACTTTTCCGGAAGCTGCCGGCGGTGCACGAGGTTCTGCAGGCGCCTTTGGTGGCCGCTCTGTTGTCTGTCCATCCGCGGGAACTGGTAACGGACGCCGTCCGCTCAGTCTTGAACAGGGTGCGCCGGCAAATTGTAAACGGCGAGGATGTACCTGCTTCTTCAGAGGATGAACTTCTTTTGTTTATTGTCCAGGAAGTTGGGAAGGAAGTTAAACGGCAGGCGCGGCCGCACTTACGCCGGGTAATCAACGCCACGGGAGTGGTGCTGCACACCAACCTGGGACGGGCGGTTTTAAGTTCCCGGGCGCAGCAGGCCATCCAGATGGCCGCTTCGGGTTACACCAACCTGGAGCTGAACCTGGAAACGGGGCGCCGGGGCTCGCGCTACGCGGCGGTGGAAGGGATTATCACCAGGCTTACCGGAGCGGAAGCCGCCCTGGTGGTTAACAACAACGCTGCCGCCGTCTTGCTGGCCCTGAGCACCCTGGCCGGCGGCAAGGAAGTCATTGTTTCCCGCGGCCAGCTCATCGAAATCGGGGGTTCCTTCAGAATCCCCGACGTCATGAGGCAAAGCGGGGCCGTCCTGGTGGAAGTAGGAACCACCAACAAAACCTACCCCGACGATTACCGGCGGGCGATCACCGAACGGACGGCCCTTTTGCTGCATGTGCATACGAGCAATTACCGGATCGTAGGCTTTACCCGGGAAACGACCATCGCGGAACTAGCGGCGGTAGGCCGGGAGTTCGGGCTCCCGGTGATGAGCGACCTGGGCAGCGGGGTGCTGGTGGATCTAGAAAGTTACGGCCTGCCCGGCGAGCCCACAGTTCAGCAGACGTTGGCGGCGGGGGCGGAGGTAGTGACTTTTTCCGGGGATAAATTGCTCGGCGGCCCCCAGGCGGGGATCATCGCAGGCAAAAAAGATTTCCTGGAAAAGATGAAAAAGAACTCCCTGACCCGCGCCTTGCGCATCGACAAATTCACCGTCGCCGCCCTGGAGGCAACGCTCTACGCTTACCTTGACATTGAGCAGGCCGCCCGGGAAATCCCGGTTTTGGAGATGTTAGCCGCCGGGAAAGTTGTCCTGGAGGAGCGCGCCCGGCAACTTGCCCGGATTTTAAGCGCCCAGCTGGGAAACCGGGCAAAAATCACGATTGCGGAGGTCTCCTCCCGGGTCGGCGGCGGGGCTCTTCCTACGGCCGAACTCCCCTCTTTCGCGGTAGCCCTGCAGCCCGCGGGCATCCCCGTGGAAGAATTGGGGCACCGCCTGCGGATGGGCGATCCGGCGGTCATCGGGCGCATCCAGGAAGATCTCTTGCTGCTCGACGTAAGGACGCTCCGGGAAGGGGAAGGCGAGCTTCTCGGCCAGGCGCTGAAAGGTGCTTTCGAGGCAGGTTTGGGGGTATCCGATGAGTAACCTGATCATCGGTACGGCCGGTCACGTTGACCACGGCAAGACCATGCTGATCAAAGCCCTTACCGGAATAGACACCGACCGTTTGAAAATTGAAAAAGAGCGCGGGATTTCCATCGAACTGGGCTACGCCTTTTGCCGGCTGCCCAGCGGGCGCCGGGCGGGGATTGTGGACGTGCCCGGCCACGAGCGCTTTATCAAAAACATGCTGGCGGGGGTAGGAGGGATCGATCTCGTTCTGCTGGTTATTGCCGCCGACGAAGGTATTATGCCTCAAACCAGGGAGCATATGGACATAATCGAACTTTTGCAGATTAAACAGGGGGTAGTGGCGCTTACCAAAGTTGATCTCGTTGACCAGGAGTTACTGGAACTGGTTCGCGAAGAGGTGCGCGATTTTCTGCAAATCACCTCTTTAAAAAACGCCCCCATTGTGGAAGTCTCCTCTGTCACGGGAAAAGGATTGCCAGAACTTCTTGAGGCCATTGACCAGGTGGCTGCCCGGGTGAATGAGAAACCGGCGGCCGGCCCCGTCCGCCTGCCGATAGACAGGGCTTTTTCTATTCCGGGCTTCGGAACCGTCGTAACGGGCACCCTGTGGAGCGGGGCCATCCGCACCAACGACGGCCTGGAAATAATGCCGCAGGGTTTGCCTGCGCGGGTGCGCTCCCTGCAGGTGCACGGCGAAAAGGTCGCCGAGGCGCGCGCCGGGCAGCGCGTGGCCGTTAATATTCCCGGCATCGAAGTAACGGAAGTGGGGCGCGGCAGCGTTCTGGTCCAAAAAGGCGCTTTTCGGCCGGCAGTCAGGATGGACGTAAAACTTTTCCTGCTCAAAGACGCGCCGAAGGCGCTCACGCACCGCAGCCGGGTGCGCTTTTACCTGGGCACGGCGGAAATCCTGGGACGGGTGCTTCTTTTGGACAGGGAAGAACTGGCCCCGGGGCAAACGGCATACGCTCAGCTCCTGCTGGAAGAACCCACCGTGGCCGCCAGGGGAGACCGTTTTATTTTGCGTTCCTATTCACCCATGCGCACCATCGGCGGCGGAACGATCATTGACCCGGCGGCCGGAAAACACAAACGCCGGCGCCCGGAAGTAATTGCGGCCCTGGCGGCGCGGGAAAAGGGCGATCCCCGGGAGCTGGTCCTGGACATATTAAAAGCAGGAAAAAACAAGTTGTTTACGGCAGAGGAGATAAAACAGGCGGGAATTGAGCAGGAAATCCTGGCGGGTGCTTTAGAAGATTTAATCAACGGGGAAAAAGTCCAGAAAGTGCAGCTTGATCAGGAAGACTATTTTGCCTCTACAGAAGTTTACCAGGGCTGGGTAAAAGAGCTTAAAAATTTGCTCGGCAAATATCACCGGGAATACCCCTTAAGAAACGGCCTGCCCCGGGAAGAACTGCGCTCGCGCCTGCTTCCCGCCTTGAATTCAAGGCAGTTCCAGGCCCTCCTGGAAGCAATGGCGGCGCAGGGGATAATAAAAATTGCGGCGCAAACAGTGGCCCTGCCTGATTTTTCACCGCACTTAAACGAACGGCAGCAAAAAGCTTTCGACCGGATTGAGAAAGAATATATTGAAGCTGGCCTTCAGCCCCCCCGGTGGGGCGGGGCAGCCGCCGCCGTCCTTAAGGATGAGGAGGAAGCCCAGGAGTTGCTGCAATATTGCCTGCGTCACGGCGT
>JBFLZY010000036.1:11759-26027 GCA_040755975.1 Bacillota bacterium
ACCGGATTGAGAAAGAATATATTGAAGCTGGCCTTCAGCCCCCCCGGTGGGGCGGGGCAGCCGCCGCCGTCCTTAAGGATGAGGAGGAAGCCCAGGAGTTGCTGCAATATTGCCTGCGTCACGGCGTTCTGGTGAAGGTGGCCGACGATCTTTATTTCCACGCCGGCGCCATCACAAGAGCCAGGAAGCTTCTGCTCGATTACCTGGCTCAAAAGGGCGAGATCACCGTCGGCGAAGCCAGGGACGTCTGGCAAACTTCCCGCAAATACGCGCTTCCCCTGCTGGAATACTTCGACCAGAACAAAGTGACGAAAAGAGTCGGCGACAAACGGGTAGTCAGGTAAGGGTTAGACCCCAATGCCGTTTTTTGCGACACCAACAGGGGACGCCCGGCACTCAGCTCAAACCGGCTTTTGTTTTCTGCTGATTGGAATCCAATCCAAGCCGGCACGGAAATAAAGTAAACTTACGTAAAGACTGAGTGCCGGGCCGGCCCGCAGCATCGGAGCGACAGCAAACGAACGGCGGGCAAAGGACTGTTTTCAGGGTGGAAATCTGGAACCGGGGAAACATTTTTTAAGACGTGCTGGTGCAAATTTTGGATGAACAGCTTAGAAGAGGTAATTATTGAAGAAATCAAAACCAAAGGACCGATTACTTTTGCGCGGTTTATGGAAATGGCCCTCTACTACCCGGAACTGGGCTATTACACCCGCCCGGGCGTCAAGATCGGGGCCGCCGGGGACTTTTACACCAGCCCCGATGTTCACCCGGCCTTCGGACAGGCGCTCGCCCGGCAGTTCTTCGAAATGTGGGAACAGCTCGGCCGACCGGTCAGGTGGGAGCTGGCGGAGTACGGGGCAGGAAAGGGCAGGCTGGCCTCCCAGATCTTAAAGTTTCTGCGCGAACACTATCCCCGGGCTGCGGACGGACTCACCTATCACATCATCGAAATCAGTCCCTATTTCCTGGAAATGCAAAGGGAAGAGTTGAAAAATCTCAATTTATCGCCTGTAAAGATAAGGTGGACGAAAAACGCCGGCGAGCTGACCGGCAGGCTCACCGGCTGCCTTTTTTCGAACGAACTGGTCGATTCCTTTCCCGTGCACAGAGTTCGCCGGACAGAAAAAGGATTAAAAGAAATATACATAAATTATCAGCAAAATTCTTTCGCCGAAGAGGAAGGTCCCCTTTCAACTCCTCTTCTGGCGGCCTACTTTGAAGAGGAAGGTGTTCTCCTTGAACCGGGCCAGGCTGCCGAGGTAAACCTGGCCGCCAAAGATTGGCTGCGGGAAGCGGAAGGCTGCCTGGAAAAAGGTTTTCTCTTAACCATTGATTACGGCGGCACGGCCCGAGAAATCTACGCGCCTTTCCGGCACCAGGGTACCTTGCGCTGTTTTTCCAGGCATCAATTGTGCGCCAGCCCCTACCGGGACATTGGCCGCCGGGATATTACCGCCAGCGTCAACTTTTCCGCCCTGATGCGCTGGGGTAAAGAATATGGCTTGGCCAACCTGGGGCTGCTCCCCCAGGGAAAATTTTTAATGAACCTCGGCATCCTGGAGTCAATCCGGGGCGCCCCGGCCGACTACTCCTTCGATGCAGATAAATTAATGGCTACCTTGGCCATCAAAAAGTTAATTATGCCGGAAGGAATGGGAGAAGCATTCAAGGTGCTGATCCAGAGCAAGGGTTTTTCAGAAATACCCAGGTTGAGAGGTTTGAAGTAAACTGAATACTTACGGGTAAAGAAGGTGAAATCAGATGGTGAAAAGTTTTTCGGTACAGGCCGGGGAAGGCAAGTACACTGTTTCGATAACGGCCACGGCGACCGGGGACGGGATCATTTTGCAACTGCTGGGCGGCGAAAAGCCCCACGTGGGGGCGGTGGTGATCGGCCTGCCCCGCCCGGGCCTTGCCGATCCGGCGCAAATCAGCTGCAATTCCATTGTCGTCCCTTTGCTGGGGCACAAGGACGACGAAGTGGCCAAGCCCGTTGCTGAACGGGTCGCACGCCTTTGCGGCCAGCCGGTGGTCGTTATCGCCGGCATTCACGTCGACCAGGCCACAGGTGCCGAGATTGACCTCCTGAAAGAAAATACAAATATGGCCCTGGATAAATTATGCGGCGTGTTTTCGGGCATAATAAGATAGTAATTTATCTTATTTGCCTTGAACAAGGAGGTGACTAAATGGTTTACGATCCGAAGACCAGGCAATCCAGGAAGGACGATGATCGCTGCTGCCCGGATGAAGATACCCAGTTAACCTCTGAAGACGATAGCTGCCTGGAAGATGAAGAGGAAGACGAAGATAGTGGCTGTCCCACGTGCTTTATATAGTCCCACGTCAAAACGGGATCCGGGAAGGGTCCCGTTAAATTTTTGTTCCATTTTTAAAAACCCTCTTGACAAAGAGCAGGGGCAGCAAATAAAATGATTTTGAGAATCGGTCTCAATGGTTGTTATTAAGCCTGTGATGATAATGATTCTCATCCTACTTTAAAAAAGGGGTAAGCGATTATGATCCTGGACGGGCACAAGGGAAGGAAGCGCTGCCACGGGTGCCGGTGTTCTCAAGAGGAGCTCTCCCCCAGGATGACCCTGGATTGTTTAAAGAGGGGGCAGTGTTGCCGGATAATTTCTATTCCTTCGGAAATCGTCCGGGCGCAGGCGTTGCGTTTCGGCATCGCAGAAGGAGAAATTGTCACCTGCCGGGAAAAAGTACCCGCCGGTCCGGTTGTGATTGCCAAAAACAGGCAGGAAATTGCCGTGGGCCGCAAGCTGGCCCAGCAAATTCAGGTAACGGAAATCCCTTCGTGAAAAGGAGAGAAAGTTTATGCCGGCCTGTCACAAATGCCATCAGCAGGTAAATATTCCTTCCGGGGCGCGCAGGATCGTTCTGGCCGGTAATCCGAACACGGGCAAGTCTGTTTTTTTTAATTACTTAACGGGCATGTATGTGGACGTATCCAACTATCCCGGAACAACCCTGGAGATCTACAGCGGGCGACTGGATTCCGACGTAGTCATCGACACGCCCGGAGTTTACGGCATTTCCTCCTTTAATGACGAAGAACGCATTGCCCGGGACATCATTTTGTCCGCCGACCTGGTTTTAAATATTGTTTCCGCTGCCCATTTGGAACGCGATTTGTTCCTTACGCAGCAAATCATCGATACCGGTGTACCGGTAATTGTCGCCCTGAACATGATGGATGACGCCCGGAAGTTGGGCATCGCAGTTGACGTGGCCAGGTTGAGCGAACTTCTCGGCATCCCGGTGATACCCACGGTGGCCGTAAAAAAGAAAGGCCTCGACCGGGTGAAAGCGGAACTGTTCACCGCCCGCCCGGGGCACGCCACCCCGGGACTGGCAGAAGATCTCGCCCAATTGGTTAACCGGGTGGACACCCGCGGCGAAGCCCTGCTCCTTTTGGAAGGAGACCCGGTAATTGCCGCCCGCCACGGTTGCGAGCCGGGAACCCGGCAAGAGGAAATTTACCGCCGGCGGCGGGAAAGAGTCAACGAGATCTACCGGCAGGTGGTGCGGGAAACCTCCCGGGGGGCCGGCTTCGGCACCATCCTGGGGCGTTGGATGTTGCGGCCGCTCACCGGGATACCCGTCCTGTTTCTGGCCCTCTGGATGATGTACGAAGCAATTGGCGTCTTTATTGCCGGAACTGTCGTGGGAATCACCGAAGAAACCGTCATGCAGGGCATTTACGAACCAGCCGTCCGGCAGTTCGTAGGACTACTTATTCCGCAGTCCTCCGTGCCGGGTGCCATCTTAGTGGGCGAGTTCGGCCTGCTCACCATGACGGTGACCTATCTTTTAGGCCTGCTGATGCCGCTGGTGGCGGGGTTTTATTTCTTCTTATCTTTATTCGAAGACTCCGGCTACCTCCCCCGGATCGCCACCCTGGTCGACCGCCTGCTTACTGCCATTGGTTTAAACGGCCGGGGCGTAATTCCCCTTATTTTGGGATTCGGCTGCGTAACCATGGCCACCATTACCACCCGGCTGCTGTCTTCGGAGCGGGAGAAAATAATCGCCATTTTTCTTTTGGGGCTGACCATTCCTTGTTCGGCGCAACTTGGCGTAATCGCCGGCATGCTGGCCGGGCTGGGACCGCAATACATAACCCTGTACGTCCTGGTGATTTTCGGCGTCCTGGTGATGGCCGGAACGCTGCTGACCACCCTTTTGCCGGGGGAACCGGCGCATCTGCTTATTGACCTGCCACCCCTGCGGCTACCGCGCCTGGATAACGTTCTGAAAAAGACCGCCACGAAATCATTCCACTTCCTCCGGGAAGCCGCGCCGCTCTTTGCCCTGGGAGCGCTGCTCATCAGCATTCTCCAGGTGACGGGAATCCTGGCATTCTTGCAAAACACGCTGGCGCCCGTTACCGTGGGCTGGTTGAACCTGCCCCGGGAAGCGGCCACGGCCTTCATCATGGGCATCGTGCGGCGGGATTTCGGCGCCGCCGGATTAACCGCCCTGGAGCTAAACCCGCTCCAAACCGTCGTGGCTCTGATTACCATCACCCTTTTTGTCCCCTGTATTGCTTCCATCCTGGTTATTTTCAAAGAGCGAACCAAAAAGGAGGCGGCCTTGATCTGGGGAAGCAGCCTGGTGGCAGCTTTTTTGATCGGCGGCCTGGCGGCCCAGTTGGCCCGGCTTTTCAACCGCGGCGGCGAAAACTTGCCGGCGACCCCGGTAATGCTGGCTTTTGCTGCGCTCACCGCGGCTGTCGTCGGTTTATGCCTGCTGGTTCGCCGTTTTCGACCGACAACCAATTTTCCGGGATAGGGGGGTAGAAGATGACAACCGGTAAATACAGTTGTCCTTTTTGCAGCTACCCGTTAACCGACAACAATATAACCCGCTGCCCCCGCTGTAACCACCTCTTGTCCAGGTTTCCGGACTGCCCGGGGGAGTGCGGAAAATGTGTAAAAAAGCAGGCCAAACAACCACAGAAAAGTTAATGCGGACATTTTGCAAGCGGGCCTCTCTTACCGGCCGCCCTTTCCCCCGTCCCGGTAACCTTCGTCTACGGGCAAGGGGTGTTTTTTGCTGGCCGCCACCGCCAGTTCATCGCAACGTAAATTATATTTATTCGTGCTGTGTCCTTTCACCCAAACCCAGGTGATTTTATGTTTGGCCGCCAGGGAGAGAAGCCTTTCCCAGAGATCGGCGTTTTTGGCCGCGCCTTGATTAGCGCGCCGCCACCCGTTGGCCCGCCATTTTTCAACCCATCCCCGGCGGATCGCCTCAATTACGTACTGACTGTCGCTGTATAAAATAACCCGGCAGGGCCTGGTGAGTGCTTCCAGGCCTTTGATCACCGCCATTAATTCCATTCTGTTGTTGGTCGTCCAGGCAAAGCCTCCGGAAAGTTCTTTTGCCACATCCCGATATTTTAAGATGACACCGTAGCCACCGGGACCGGGGTTGCCTCTGCACGCCCCGTCAGTGTAGATTTGCACAACGGGTGCTTCTTTCACAAGGCCACTCCTGACTCTATTGAAAAATATCCTGAAAACATTATAACAAATTGTAATGACGGAATTAAATCCAAGTTAAACTCCAGGAACAAAAATTTACTTAGTGAAAAAAGGATCAAAATTAAAATATCATGTTCTATATTTCACATATGCCAAAGGAAAGTGATAATAATCACAAAATTTCCCGGCAACCTTTTTGTCAGGGGGTTTATTACCGCTTGTCTACTCCTGTTCCCCTGTGCTATTATTTAAAAAAACGGAAAGGAGCAAAGGGCATATGTATAAAAGGATCCTGGTCCCTGTTGACGGTTCGGATAGTTCCGCACTGGCCCTAAAACACGCGGCGAAATTGGCCGAGCTTACCGGAGCGGAGCTGACCCTTTTTCACGTAATGCATTTTCCGGCTCAACTGGAAACGTATAGCGGCAAACTGGGCGAAGCTTACTACCTGATGAAGGACAGAATAAAGGAACACGCCCAGGAAATTTTAGAAAAAGCGCGGGAAGACTGTTCAGCATATAATCTTTCATTCACGGAAAAGTCGGTCTGGGGTGAGCCGGCAAACGAGATTATCCAGGAAACCCAAAGGGAAAACTACGATCTGGTGGTCATTGGCAGCCGCGGGCTGGGCGAAATAAAGGGCTGGTTGCTGGGAAGCGTCAGTCAAAGGGTAGTCCGCTATTCAAAATCCCCCGTGTTGGTCATTAGATAGTTACTTCGATGATTAAGTTGTAAAGTGATTTCCTTCCAACCGCAGTGTTAGTTTAAACTCACCTGCGGTTGTTTTTTTTCTCCCGGTGTACTAAAATTATTACGTACCCATTGGAGGTGACCTGCTTGATCCAGGAAGTAAGGGTGATTAACCGCCCGGAGGTTCCCGATCCTGTCGGCGAAGAAATTCTTTACGAAATAAAGCAGGCCTTGGGCCTGAAAAGCATCCAAAAAATTCGCACGGCGAAAGTCTACCGTTTCGAAGGAATTGGTGAAAACGAAGCCCACCTGCTGGCGCAAAAACTGCTGGCCGAAGACGTCTTTCAGCTCTACACCTTAAACGCTCCCGTCATTGAAGAAGCGCGGGCGGTTATCGAGGTAGCCTACAAGCCGGGCGTGATGAACCCGGAAGCCGCTTCTCTGCTAAAGGCCGCCCGGGACCTGGGCCTCTCGTCTTTGCTGGCCGCGGATTCCAGCCGCGAATACGGCTTCTACGGCGACGGGATCGGCCTTGAAGAAATCCAGGCCGTGATTAACCGCCTGCTGGTCAATCCAACAGTAGAACAGATAGTTGCGGAAAAACCGGCCACCCTGATCATCCGCGGTGTACCCGGCCGGACGCAGCTTCTTCCCATTCGTGATCTGGATGCGCAGCAACTGCTGGAACTCAGCCGGGACAAACTCTTTTTAAACCTGGAGGAAATGCGGGCGATCCAGAATTACTTCCGGATCATCGGGAGAGACCCCACCGATTGTGAACTGGAAACCATCGCCCAGACCTGGTCCGAACATTGCGTACACAAAACTTTTAAAGCCAGATTGATCGTTAACGGGGAGGAAAAAACCCCGCTATTAAAGCGGCTGCAGCAGGCCACGGCAGAGATCAACCACCCCCTGGTCCTGTCCGCTTTTGTAGACAATTCCGGGGTGATGGAATTTTACCAGGAATGGGCCATCTGCGGCAAGGTGGAAACGCACAACTCGCCCTCGGCCATTGAGCCGTACGGAGGCGCTATGACCGGAAGCGGGGGGGTTTTCCGGGACATTCTGGGCACCGGGCAGGGAGCCCGGGTAATCGCCTCCACCGATATGTTTTGTTTCGCTCCCCCTGACACTCCCCGGGAAGAAATCCCCCCGGGCTGCCTGCACCCGGATTATCTGCTCCGGCGGGTGGTGGCCGGGGTAAGGGACTACGGCAACCGCATGGGCATTCCGACCAACAATGGTTCGGTGCATTTTCACCGGGACTTCCGGGCCAAACCGACGGTCATTGTAGGCGCCTACGGAATTTTGCCGAAAGACAGGTGTAAAAAGGGTAAGCCCCGCCCCGGCGATCTCGCCCTGGTCATTGGCGGCAGGACGGGCCGCGACGGCATTCACGGGGCGACTTTTTCAAGCGGCGAGATGACGGAAAGAACCGTGGAAGTAAACGCCAGCGCCGTCCAGATCGGTCACCCCATCGAAGAAAAAAGGATGAGCGACGCCATTCTGGAGGCCAGCGCCGCCGGGCTGATCCAGGCCATCACCGACTGCGGAGCGGGGGGCTTTAGTTCCGCGTTGGGCGAAATGGGCGCTGAAACAGGGGTCCGGGTGTGGCTGGAGCGCGCCCCGCTCAAGTACCCCGGGCTAAAACCCTGGGAAATCTGGGTCTCCGAAAGCCAGGAAAGAATGGTCCTGGCGGTGGCCCCGGAAAATGTAGCCGAAGTATTGAAGATTTGCCGCCGGCTGAACGTCGAGGCGACGGTGATGGGCGAATTTACCGCCGACCGGCGGCTGGTGGTAACCTACGCGGATGAAAAAGTTTGCGACCTGGAGATGGAATTTCTCCACCACGGCCTGCCGCAAAGGGTGCTGCGGGCCTCCTGGAAAAAGCCGGCCTGCGCAGAACCCGCTCTTCCTTTGCCGGACGACTGGGCGAACTTGTATTGCCGGGTAATGGGTCATTTAAACGTGTGCTCCAAGGAGCCGATTGTGCGCATGTACGATCACGGGGTGCAGGGGTCAAGCGGACTCCCTCCTTACGGCGGGATCGCCCAAGATGCCCCCAACGACGCGGTTCTGTTGACGCCGCTGTACGGGCGCGAATGTGCGGTGGTGATCAGCCACGGATTAAACCCCGTTTTAAACCAGATCGATCCTTATTGGGGGAGCCTGTGGGCGGCTGCCGAAGCCGTAGCCAATGCCGTCGCCGTCGGGGCCAATCCAAAAGAAACGGTGCTGATCGACAATTTTATCTGGCCTTTCCCGGATGAAGAATCGCTGGGCGCTCTAGACCGGGCCGTCGACGCCTGCGTGGATTTTGCCCGCGCCACCGGCATGCCTTTTATTTCCGGCAAGGACAGTCTGTCCAGCACCTACCGCAGCAAAGACATAGTGTTGAAGATACCGCCCGTCTTATGCGTTTCTGCTTTCGGAAGGCTACCGGATATAAATATGACGGCTTCCGCCGACTTCAAGCGCGCCGGCAGCACCCTTATCCTGGTCGGCAAACGTAACCCGGCCGAAATGGCGGGTTCCGTTTACTACGACCTGGCGGGCTGCCTGGGAAGTAACCTTCCGCAAATTGACCTCCAGGTTCTTCCCCGGGTCCTGCAGGCCGTCCACCGCGCCATTGCCGCCGGTAAAATTCTGGCCTGCCACGACATCAGCGAAGGGGGCCTGGCGGCGTGCCTGGCGGAAATGTGCTTTGGCGGGGGCCTGGGGGCGGAAATAGATCTTCCCGCGGAGGCAAGGCCAGACTTCTTTTTATTTAACGAAACCGCGGGTTGTTTTCTGGTCGAACTGGGGGAAGGAGATCCCGGCGAGCTTTTCGCTGGCATTCCTTACCTGCGCGTGGGCGCCACCCGCCCGGAACAACAAATTACCGTTTATCAGGATGGAAAAGAACTGTTCCGGATGGAGTTAAAAATGCTCAAAGAGGCGTGGCAAAAACCGATGCAAAAAGTTTTCGGCTAAGGCCCCAAGAAATAGAGGAGATGCTTTTTGAAATGAAACCAAAGGTTTGCGTTTTGCGCACAGACGGTACCAATTGCGACCTGGAAACCTGCTACGCCTTTGCCAGGGCGGGCGGCGACAGCCGGCTGATCCACGTAAACAGCCTGCGCCATAAAGAGGAAAAATTGTCTGATTATCAAATCCTGGTGATTCCGGGCGGTTTTTCCTACGGTGACGACGTTCATGCAGGCAAGATTTTAGCGGTGGAGCTGACCTCCTTTTTAAAAGAGCAACTGGAGGAGTTCATTACCGCCGGTAAGCCCGTCCTGGGGATCTGCAACGGCTTCCAGGTCCTGGTGCGCACCGGCATCTTGCCGGCAAGAAGGATAGGGGAGATCAGCATCGCCCTGGTGGGTAACGACAGCGGTCACTTCGAATGCCGCTGGGTAAACCTGTTGGTTGAAAAAACCCCCTGCGTCTTTACCGAGGGGCTGGCCGGAAAATGTTTGCGCCTGCCGGTGGCTCACGCGGAAGGGAAGTTTTACGCCGGCCGGGAGACTTTACAAAAGATTGCCGGCCAGGTTGTTTTCCGGTATGCCGACGAGTACGGCCGGCCCACGCAGAGCTACCCGCTCAATCCAAACGGGTCGCTGGAGGCGATTGGGGGCATCTGCGATCCGACCGGCCTGGTTTTGGGGCTGATGCCTCATCCGGAAAGGTTCGTGGAACATTCTCAACACCCCAACTGGCGGCGTTTTGAATCTTTCGGCGAGCCGCCCGGCCTGGCCATTTTCCGTAACGCCGTCCGCTACGTGAAAGAGCGGTGAAACGGTTGAAAATACGGAAAGCAAAACTCAGCGACGTTGAAGCCATCCACGGCTTGATCAACTACTACGCCGAGAGGGATCTGATGCTGGCCCGCCCCCGCGCCGTTCTGTACGAAGCGGTCCGCGAATTTACCGTGGCCGAAGAAAACGGCCGCCTGGTGGCGGCGGGGTCGCTGCACATAATCTGGGAAGATCTGGGGGAAATCCGCGCCTTGGCCGTGGATCCTGAATATACCCTGCAGGGGATTGGCCGCACGCTGGTCAAAGCCTTTCTGGCGGAAGCCAGGGAGCTGGAGCTGCCCAGGATCTTCGCCCTTACCTACCAGGAGGGGTTCTTCGTCAAGTGCGGCTTCCGGACCATTTCCAAGGAAGAGCTGCCGCAAAAGGTCTGGAGGGATTGCATCAACTGCCCCAAGTTCCCGAAATGCGAGGAAACGGCGGTAATTATCGATTTATTTTAACACTTTTGGGTAACAATTACGAATAAAGAGGTGAACCGGGAAATGAACCTGCATCCCACTCTCCGGCTTATTTTGCGCATTTCCGGCCTGGGGTTGCTGTTGTTGGGGGTGGCCGGAAACCTGCCTTCACTGTGGGCAATTGGCGCTGTTGCGGCCGGGCTGGCCGTTTTTCTGATAGGCGGAAAGGGTTTTAGCTGAGGGAGCTAAAAGTTGGCGGGTTGGTCAACCCGCTTTTGGGCAATGAACCAAAGGAGTTAACAATTGAGGAATAAAAAAATTGCGGATCGAGCCTTAAAACGGCTATCTTCAGGGGTTTACCTGGAAACGCTAAGAGAAGATATTGACTTTATCTCCAGCGGAGGGACGGTGATTACAAAAAATTTTCCCGGCATTGAATTAGAGACAAATTAGAGATCGGAAGGATAATCAAGATGGAACAGATCAGTATTCCCGTAGAAGGGATGAGTTGCGCGGCCTGCGTGGCCCGGGTGGAGCGGGCCTTAAAAAATACGCCCGGGGTGGGCGGGGCAACGGTCAACCTGGTCACGGGGACGGCCGGCGTGGAATATGATCCGGAACAGGTGTCCGTAGAACAACTGGTCAATATCATCCGGGAATTGGGCTACCAGGTGCCCGCTGAAGAAATCCACCTGACGGTCCGGGGGATGAGTTGCGCGGCCTGCGTGGCCCGGGTGGAGCGGGCGGTTTCCGCGCTGCCCGGCGTATTAAAAGTAACCGTCAGCCTGCCTGCCGAAGCCGCCCGGGTTGCCTTTTACCCGGGGACGGTAACGGCCGCCCGCATTAAAGAAGAGATCCGCGGGCTTGGTTACGAAGTAGAGGAAAAAGTAACCGGCCAGGAAGCTCTGGACCGGGAAAAGCAGGCCCGCCGGGAAGAAATCCGCCGCCAGGGCAGAAACATGCTCATCGCCTGGCCGCTGGCCCTTTTCGTGATGCTGGGCATGTTCCGGAACGTCTGGATCCTTCCGCACTTCGTCCCTGAATTTTTTAGTAATACCCTTTTTTTATGGGTCCTCACCACGCCGGTGGTCCTGATCGCCGGCGGGCAGTTTTTCGTCCACAGTTTTAACGGCTTGCGCAAAGGCGCCACGGACATGAACCTTCTCTACGCCACGGGGATCGGCGCCGCCTACCTCATCGCCACCATCAATACCCTCTGGCCGGAAGCTGGCTTCGGCGGCAAAGGCGCCACCTTTTTTGAATCGGCGGCCCTGCTGACGGCCTTTATCGTCCTGGGCCGCTACCTGGAAGCGCTCACCCGGGGCCGTACTTCCGAAGCCATCCGCAAGCTGATCAACCTGCAGCCCAAAACCGCCCGGGTCATCCGGGAGGGGCGGGAGGTAGAAATCGCCGCCGACGAGGTGGTGCCGGGCGACGTGGTGCTGGTGCGCCCGGGGGAAAGCATCCCGGTGGACGGAAAGGTAATTGAGGGTCATTCGGCGGTGGACGAGTCCATGATTACCGGGGAGAGCATCCCGGTAGAGAAAAAGCCCGGCGACGAGGTCATCGGAGCCACCATCAACAAAACCGGATCATTCAAGTTTGAAGCGACCCGGGTGGGCCGGGACACCGCCCTGGCCCGGATCATCCGCCTGGTGGAAGACGCCCAGGCCACCAAAGCCCCTGTCCAAAAGCTGGCCGACTTCGTGGCCGGCCATTTCATCGCCGGGGTGCACGTGCTCGCCCTGATCGTCTTTCTCTTCTGGTTCTTTTACGGTTACCACGCGTTTTTCCGGCCGGACAGCCATTTCATCCTTTCGCCCTACAGCCTGGCTGAAGTGGGGGTATTCGGCTTTGCCCTGCTCTTAAGCGTAACCACCCTGGTCATTTCCTGCCCCTGCGCCCTGGGTTTGGCCACTCCCAGCGCCATGATGGCCGGCACGGGGAAGGGGGCGGAAAACGGTATCCTTTTCAAGGGTGCCGACGCCGTGGAGGCGGCTGCCGCCCTGCAGGTAATCGTTTTTGACAAAACCGGCACCATCACGCGGGGCGAGCCTTCCCTAACCGACGTGATCCCCGCTCCGGGCTTTGAACGGGAAGAATTGCTCCGCCTGGTCGCCGCCGCCGAAAAGAACTCCGAGCACCCACTGGGCGAAGCCATTGTGCGCGGAGCGGAAGCGGCGGGGCTGAACCCGGAAGAAACGGAGGAATTCGAAGCTATTCCCGGCTACGGCATTAAAGCCCGTGCTCAGGGCCGCGCAATTTTGCTGGGCAACCGCCGGCTGATGGAGAGGGAAGGCGTTCCGTTCGAAGCCCTGCTTTCCCAGGTGGAATCCCTGGAGCAGGACGGAAAAACGGCCATGCTGGCAGCTGTGGACGGCCGCGCCGCCGGCGTCATCGCCGTGGCCGACACCCTGAAGGAGAACGTGCCCCAGGCCATCGCCCGCTTGAAAAAAATGGACTTGCGGGCGATCCTGATCACCGGGGACAACCGCCGCACCGCCGAAGCCATCGCCCGCCAGGCCGGGATTGACCGGGTGCTGGCGGAAGTGTTGCCGCAAGACAAGGCGGAAGAAGTGCGGAAGTTGCAGAACGAGGGGCTGCGGGTGGCCATGGTGGGCGACGGCATCAACGATGCACCGGCCTTGGCGGCCGCCGACGTCGGGATGGCCATCGGCACGGGCACCGACGTCGCCAAGGAAACAGGCGAGGTAATCCTGATCAAGGCGGATCTGCGTGACGTGGTTACGGCCATTGAAGTGGCCCGGGCAACGATGCGGAAAGTGCGACAGAACCTGGTCTGGGCCTTTGTCTACAATAGCCTGGGCATCCCCGTCGCCGCCGGGATTTTTTACCCCTTCACCGGCCTGCTCGTCAGCCCGGAACTGGCCGCTTTTTTCATGGCCATGAGCTCGGTATCGGTAACCATGAACACCCTGCTCTTGAAACGTTTCGTTCCCTCTTTCCAGAAGGGACCAGGGGAGCCCCGGGAAGGTGAGGGCCGGCCGGTGCCTAACCCGGCGACACAGTAATGATCACCTGACTATAGCTACTATCTGAACAATAGAGGCAGGACATTTTGCCCTGAAAATATTCCTTTGCCCGCCGTTCGTTTGCCGTTGTTAAAGAGCTCGGGGCAAATCGAACGGCGGGCCGGGGATTTTCATCCTCTGCTGGTGCCGCTAAAAAGCGACATGGGGGCCTAATTACCATTATAAAGCTTTGTGCTCTTTGCGTCTTTGCAGTTACTATCTTTTCTGACGGAGGTAAAGAAATACCATGGCCGATCCAGCCCGTCTAAGCGCCCTCGTCTACACCGCCATCTCCCTGGCCGCCGCCGCCCTTTTCCTGCTGGCCACCTATGCCGCCGGGGTTTCTTACCCGCCGGTGGCCCGCATCGGCGGCGCCGTCTGGGTCTTCATTTTAAGCATGATCATCACCATGCCCCTGGTTATCCCCTGCCTGAACAAAAGGCAAAAGAGCCCTCTTATAAAAAAGAAATAAGGCAAGGATTTCCACCCCCGGAACCCTTGCCATTTCTATATTTTCTGGCAGGGGAGACAGGACTCGAACCCGCAACCTACGGTTTTGGAGACCGTTGCTCTACCAATTGAGCTACTCCCCTTTATTTTTTTACAGTTAAAATTATAAAGTAGCTTTTTGAATCTGTCAAGAAAATCTTTGCAAATGGAGGATTTTTCCCTTTGGTATGGAAACGTATAAGTAAATGAGATTGCAAAAAGAAAGACCTTCTATGTCAATAGGCAAATTAAATTTTTTTCGTGATGGCACAAATGTTCGCAGCCTTTAAAAGACGGGCTCCGCCCTTTCCGCCCGGCTCCGGCTGGATTAAAATCCAGCCTAAAG
>JBFLZY010000037.1:0-25878 GCA_040755975.1 Bacillota bacterium
AGGAGGTATTCCATCATGATCAGGCCCGCTTCGATGGTTTTCCCCAGGCCGACCTCGTCGCACAAAAGCGCCCGGCCGCGCAGGTGCTTTAAAACGTGGCGCACCGTGGCCAGCTGGTAGTCCAGCAACTGGATGTCCCGGGCCGCCTGGACGGAAAGGAGCGTTTCAAAACCGGGGGAAAGGAGCAGGCCGAGCGCCTGCCGGTGCAGGTAAAGGTCGGCGGCCGGCGAAGCGGCGCCGCTTTCGGCCAGGCTTAAAACGGCCGCGTCTTCAGCCGGGAAGAAAGTTACTTTTACCGGCGGTCTTTCTTCCCGGCCTTCCCCTTGGGACCGGAGGCTTTCCCGGGCGGAGGAGGCGCTTTTGGGGAGCTTTTCCGGGACGCCTTGCGGAACGCTTGCCGGACCGCTTTCCAGACCGCTCTCCGGCGCTTCCTCCGGCTTTTTTTTCAACGCTTCCTCCGGCTTTTTTCCCGGCGCTTTTTCCGGCCTCTTTTCCGGTTTTTTCTCCAGCTCTTTTGCCAGATTCTCGGCCGGCCTTCTTTTTAGCCCGGCAACCATTCTTTTTCGCTCGGCAGCGCTTTTCGTTTCCCGCAGTCCCGCTTTCTGCGGAGAAGCCCCGCCCTTCTGCAGTACAGCGTCCCGCTCCCGCGGGGGCGCGGCGGCGGCTTGCGTCGGGCCGGCATTTTTCCGGCGGGAGCGCTTTCCAGGCCGCCTTCCCGGGGAAGGAGCGGGGGCCGCCGAACCGAGAATCTCGAAGAGAATCTCTTCCGCGGTCTTTCCGGACCGTTGCATGTGTTCTTCAAGCAGAACGTTTATGGCTTCCGCCAAGCGGAGAAATCTCTCCCGGGACTTTTTTCTTTTTTCTTCGGACAATTTTTGCCGGATCATCTTTTTCTGCCTGCGGGCCCCTGCCTGAGCCTCTTCGGCGCCCAAACTTTCTCCCGGAGCGCCGGCCGAGGCTGAACGAACCGCTCCCGGCGGGCGAGCGCAGCCAGTTTCAACCACCGTTACTTCCCGGATATCGCTTGAAACCGTCCCGGCCTCCGGGACGGCTGGTTCCGCCGGGGCAGCTGGTTCCTCTTCGCCAAAAAAACTCAGCTGTTCAAAACGCGCCAACTCAGCGCCGTCTAAACCACCGTCTTTGCGCGGTTCTGGTTTTTCGCTTAATGTTGCCCTCTGTTCGCCCCCGGAAAGCGGCCCTTTTTCTTTGCCGACCGGCAATTAAACCCACCCCGTTTACCGAAACCGTCCGCAAATTTTTTTCAGTCCCCTTGTCATCGGGTCAATGGCGGCAACCCTGATCCTGAGACCTTTTTCTTTCAGTCCCCTTTTACCCGGGCGGCAGTTGAAAAGACCTGCCCCGAAAAGACCCAGTAAAGTTACTAAGAACATAGCAGCCCCTGCCGTTTTTGGTCAAAAACACAGGCTCTCCAACCTGGCAGGAGCGAAGAACATCGTTATAATTCCTTAAATCTGAAACCGGCTTAATATATGGCATTCTTAACACCCCCATCATTTGCCGTTCTCATTATACCTTCATACTTCGTAATCTACAACAGCAAAATTGACAGCATTGAAGGCACCCACGTAGCTTTGTGTTTTGCTCCAATGGGCTTAAGGGGGAAGGAAATTCGTAACTCAGGTCGGAATGCTTTTCTAAAATTAACCCTCCGGACGAGCAAAGAAGAGTCTTTCCGCGTAAGCTTCAATCAAATCCCGGCGCGCCAGTTTCGCTCGCCAGGATTCCGGTATCCCGCGCTCGCCGTAATAGGCGCCCGCCAGCTGCCCGTAGACGGCGCCGGTGGTATCGGTGTCGTCGCCCAGGTTTACGGCCATAAGGCAGCCCTCGCGGAAAGAATCGCTGCGGTAAAAGGCCCAGAGCGCCGCTTCTAAAGATCTGGGCACGTAGCCCGTGCCCCGGATCTCCGGCGGTTGGCGGCGCTTGAAAGAACCGGCGGCAACCTCGTCGATTTCCGGGGTGAGCGGGTTTTCCGCCCAGTATCCGGGTACGGGGCTGTAGCGCTCCGCAAGCAGTTCTTCTTTGCTGCACCCGTTGACGGCGCCCACCAGCAAAGCCCCCAGGTAACGGCAGGCGTCCACGGCGGCAACGGCCCCGTGCGTGGTGCGCGAACTTAAGCCGGATTTTTCAATGGCTTCCCGGGGGTTCCGGGCAAAGAACAGGGGCACCGGCGCCAGCCGCATCAGGGAGCCGTTTCCCGCGGACAGGGGGTCCACATTGCCGCAATAAGGCTCCCGGGTCTTTTCAAACCGCTCCAGCGCCGCGCGCGATGTGTTGCCGATATCGAAGCAATGCCCCGTGCTGCTTAAGTAACCCTCCCGGTACCAGCGCAGGTATCTTTCCAACTGGTCAACCGGGTCAAACCCCTGCCGCTCGATCAGGCTTTCCGCCAGACAAAGGGCCATGGCCGTATCGTCCGTCCATTCCCCCGGCGCCAGGTTAAAATACCCGCCCCCGACCATATCCGCAACGGGCTTAAAAACCCACGGCATGATAAATTCCAGGGGGGCTCCCAAAGCATCCCCCGCCGCCAGCCCCAAAAGACTTCCCCGGTAACGTTCCAGTTGTTGCATCAAAACCCACTCCCTGAGAACATTTGTTTCGGGCTTCGATTGCTATTGCCAAAAATTAATCTTTAAACACTTCTTGCAAATCGATAAGCAAATCATCAAAAATGCCCACTTTCACCCGGTCATTTTTTGCATATATTTCCGCCCTGCCATATTTCCCATTATCTGCCATATGATAAATCATAACCACCTCGTCTACCGGATGCACTATCCAGTACTCTTTTACGCCGTGCTTTTCGTACAAAGCCAGTTTCTCGATATAGTCGAGAGAAGCCGTTGAAGAAGAGATACTTCCACGATCAGATCCGGACTCCCCCTGCAGCCCCGGTCGTCTAACTTCGACTTATCGCAAATTACAGCTATGTCCGGCCGGACCACCGTTTTGATTTCTTCCTCCCTTTCATCTCCTTCCGGCAGCCGGACATCGAAGGGGGCGCCGTACACTTCACAATTCTTGCCCTTCAAGTAATTATAAAACTCGTTAAGCAAAGCAAGTAACACCTTTTGATTCCTTCGCGAAGGAGCCGGACTCATGCTATAGGCCACACCCTCGATTATTTCCCACCTCTCTTCATCCGGCCAGTGTAAATATTCTCCGTAAGTATACTTTCTATCTAGCTTCCGCCGGGGGTAACCCATCCAAGCCGCCTCCCCTTATTTGAGAAAAATTCGCAAATATTACAACTATATTATAACACGCGGGGCAAACATATCATCTTCAAAATTATTTATCATTTTCCAAAAACTACAAAAAATGCTTCTCTTGCCCCTTTTGTAAAGGCCTAAACTTCGAGCCCCTTATCAGATGTATAGGCAAAATCGGCTATCCAAGGTTCATGAGAAAAACCAGGTTTTGGTTTTAACCAGGGAATACTTCTGGTTTGAACAGGCACCAATAAGTTATAAGCTTCTATCCATAACCCTTTTTCTTTTCTTTCCCTGTACTTTTCATAAAGGCACCTTGGAAGTATTTCTACCATTCCATCCGTTTTTTCGATAACGGCCTCTACCCATTCTTTGTAGGCACCAGCTAAAAGACATTGTTCAAACTCTTTTATGTCGGGGTGGTTTAAACCTTCTTCAAATTTAATTTTATCTTGTCCTTTATATCCTTCTCCATAAACTTTATCAGCTGCTATGACCAAATCTTTTTCGCTTATTGGGTTTATAAGCTTTTGCAGTTCATTGATAGTCAATTTCACCCTGCAGTCAGACTTATGAGGTTCACTATCACATTCACAATAAAGTTGATATGAATGAACCTGCTTTATAAATATAACCACTTCTGCCGGTGGTTTTTTTGCACCCGATCGATTCACCCGGCCCATTCTTTGAATTAAGGCATCGATAGGTGCAGGCTCAAAAAAGGCCCGGTCAAAATCTACATCGAGACTAACTTCAACAACCTGTGTGGCTACCAAGACTTTAGGCAAAGGCCCGGCAACGATCTTACTTTCTATCCTACTCCGGTCCTCCCAATTAAACTTGCCATGAAAAAGGGCTATGTCTTGCTCGGGTAAATCTTTTAATTCTTCTTTCAACAAGGAATAAACCATTTGTGAAGTTTTTACATGATTACAAACAATGAGAGTGGAAGAACCGGTGCGAACTGTCTGAACTACTGCCTCCATATTTTCTAATATAGATCCGTCTTTTATTTCCAGGATGTGACGTTTTTTGTCTAATATTTCTTTATCATCCGCTTGTGTTGGATCAGGTTCTACAAAAGGCAATTCACCCATAGCGTCAGTAATTAATTTACGAAGAAACTCTGGTAAAGTGGCTGAAAGAAAAAGGCATCTTGCACCCCACTGGCTGAATAATTTTGCTGAACCTAAGGTTAATCCAACCACTCGTGGATCATACGCATGGATTTCATCAAAGACGAAACAAGCGTTTGGAAATTCGGCAAGCATGTATTCCCAGCCTTTTCCTCGCAAGACATAACGAAGTATTTGGTGAGGGGTACATACCCTTATCGGAAACCATATTTCCCTAGCTAAATCAGCGAGGGCTTTTGCTGTATGTTGCCTTTCTAAACAGGAAGCACTTTCAGTGTCATCTTCCAATATTTTGTATAAAGCAGCGGTCGCCCGGTGATGGAGAATTCCCACATTCTTGTTACCAAAAATTCTGCTTAAGCGACGGTGCATGGCATTAATACTGGCAGTATAAGGAAGGACATAAAATAGCCTACTTTTGGCTCTTTGATTTCTCTGGACCCAAAACAAAGCTGCCTCAGTCTTACCCGAACCTGTTGGTGCCCTCAAGATTGCCGAACCCTCAATTTTTCCAAGACGCTTTTGAAATGGCCTACTCTTCTGCTTTATTACAGTGAATTTTGTAAATTCTGGGATGGGCGGAGGAATTTTATCTGCGCTTCCCAGATGATCTGAGGCAATTGTAAGACCCCGAACAAAAGAAGCATAATAGCGCTCTTTAAAAGAAATAACCTTTCTCTGACCTCTTTTGCCAACAGTCCTTTCCAACCAAGAAGGGTGTAATGCCAATGCTTTTAGTCCATCTGGAGCGATCTCTAACCCCAGGTAGACACAAATTTTCCTCCATTCTTCCATAAATAAATTAATATTCTGCTCCCATTCCTGAGCCATTTCTTTCCACGCCTTTGTTTCTCCCTCCGGAAAAGGTATTTGCTCACTGGGCAAGCAACCAAAAACCTGGGAAATACCATCCGATGGAATACTTTTGTGATGCGTTAGAATAGCAAAAATCACCGCTGGAGAAACTCCTTCAATTCCTGAGGCAAATGAGGCTGAAATAATTTCGTGCCTTTTCCCTTGCCAATTGCTTTGCTCACCCCGTAAAAACTTTTGAAAACCGATAGCGGCTTTGCCAATATCATGCATTGCGACAGCGAAAAGGACATCTTTTCTTAGAGATTCTTTTTCCTCTTGAGAAAGAGGTATTGATTCTATCAGCACTTGCGCTACTTCTAAGCAGGCAATGGTATGCTGAGAAAGCGTTTCACCCGTACTTTTCGCTAATATTTGATTGTCAAACCGCTGCCCACTCGTGCAAGTAAATGACATAACTGTCCCCCTCAGAGTCAGAAGGGCAATAAAGATTTTCCCTTTCAATTTCAAAACGAAGATCTGTTGTCGGGATCATAGCCTGATAAACCCCAAAGGGGCCCGGCATTCTGGTGTATCCCATTCTAGTATTTTCCATCCACTCTGGCAATCGAACCACTAAACCAGGTATACCGGGCTGGGGCATTGGAATAAGGGTAGGCCCAATTAAACCCTTCGTTACTGGAAAAAGTTCGATTTCCCGCACAAAGGTAATCCAGGCAACATCTTGAGAACGGCCAAAGCAAGGAGTTGCCACCGGGTTCTCAAAAATAGTTTTTAGTTTAATGTTTGTAACGTAAATGTCGAGTTTTGGATGCCAGTAAAGCTGGCGCCTAGAAATTCCTTGCCCCTTCGGCTGAGGCTTTAGGCGCCCTTTTTTATCTACCATCCATCTTACAGTTCTTTCCAATTCAAAATCATGAGCCTGACAGCGATATTCAAATCCAATCCTCGTTTCACTTGGTTTGACGGTTCTGCCGGCACAAGCACTGAGCATACCAAGAATATTACTATAAGCAGGCACCGGCGTATTAACCTGAGTACCACTAATAATCAGAGGGTGGCGGAATGAGGCGGTTAATCCTTCGAATCGTACATGCAAAGCTGGAATTGTCTTCATGGCAAATATTCACCAATCTTTTTTGCTGCTTGAATAGGGGTCATTACTGTAATTTCAATTCCTTTTTTGTTGCCACCATTAGCCACCTTCATCCCATCTAAGGCTTTAACCTCATCCTCATTCTTTAGATAACCAGAACGCATTCCCACTATAACGGGAGTAATGATCCGATCAGCATAGTCTTGAATAATTTCTCGAAACATTTCAACCTTTAAAACTGGTCCCTCCTGTTCATCTTTAAATAAATGATTAAAAATTGGGTTGCCGCAGGTTAATCCAGCAAGAATCAGTACCTTTGGAGAAACATCTGTTCCGAATTGAGCCTGTTTAGCTCCACCCCTTAAAATCGAAAGGGCTGTAAATAAGGCTGAAGCTCTCTCCTTAGGAGTTGGTTTAACTTGTTCAGTGATTTTATAAATTTTTCCTATCCTGCCCTGATCGCTTAAGGCTTTATGAGGCTCCTCGTTCGTAACGTCTACTATTTTTCCCTCTTGAAGAAGTTTTTTCGCTTTTGTTTCCTCCAATTCAATTCTATCACCAAGATTCCAGTAAACTCCCAGCCGGCCATAATCGAGGCAAAAAATTCCTTGAAGGTGCGTATTATAAAAGCGGGTTGTATATGGAAGAGGACTGCACGGGCTTTCAATGAAATTAACTTCTTTACCTTTTTCCTTGGCCTTTACTGAAAGTATACCCCTAAGCTCATCAAGCTCACTTTTTTCGGCATGGGACTTCACCTTCTCAGCGAAATCATTACCAAATTCCTTTAATCTTTCCCAAATATCCTTCTTTTTGTCTTGCCTTCTGTCAGAAGCCACCGAAAGAAATCTCTCTATCTCCGCCTCCGCAAGAGCCTGGGGATCATATTTCGTTAAATGAACAAAGCCCTCATCCTGACCCTTCCATCCTGATGAACGGAGAGAAATCAAAAGAGATGCCATAAAAGGAGAGGCCCGCATGACTGACTTTGTCCGGCCTTGAACGATCTTTTCTCCTTCCTCCAATTCTTCCTCTTCCTCAGCACTCCTTCGCCCTTGCCCAGCCTCTGCCCGCATGTAGCCAAAGATGTCGTCCTCGGGAAAATCGACAGGATTTAATTCTGCCGCAATTTTATTTACATTGCCTCTTTGGTTCCAGCCGATAGCCTTTGGTTCGCTCGCTGGCCATCCTGTTTCTTCAATCAAAGTATTCCTGAGCCACCGTTTCCAGGCCTGGGCCGATACATAAGGAACTTCGTTTCTGCCATCTCGAAAAGTTTTGGGGATAGTTACATTTCGATCTTCTCCTTCTCCCAATCCAGCCCCGTTTAAAAAGGCAGCGCTAGCCTGGATAAGAAATGTTCCAGCTACGTGGGTTAATTTCTTTTCGCTCATTTCCTTACCTCCTAATCTTGCTTTAATATAAGTCTTCTCACCCTATAAAAATTTGCCAGAAACAAATGAAGCTGAAATAATCTTTCTGCTTTAATACTTTGACCTTCCTCGTCAACCAGAAACTCCTCCCATTTTTCTTGTTCAATCGGATCAACCTGCTCAAGCACTTTTGTTGTCAACTTTTGTTTGAACCAGAAGAGGCCAATTTCTTTTTGGCGAAGCCTCAATAATACATCCTTATAAAAACGGTCCAGCCCCCTCCTTTCCACATAATCAATAAATATAGACTTCAGCAAAACTTTTATTTCCTCAGGCAATCCATCAAACGAATCCTCCTCCGTAGATCCGGAAATATCTACTGAGCCTCGATTTTCGTAGCCCCATTGCGTCCATAGTAAACGCATCTGGAAAAGCAATTCTGGAATATAAAGTTTTCCATCGTCCAACGTGCAAAATTTTAACCAGTTCCCATAGGTAAAGCCATTTTCTGATTCTGCAAGTTTAACGAATTGATCCCTAAGCCAGGGTATATCCAATCTCCGTTTCATCTGCAAAAGAATTTCCCTTTGAAAACGGTCCTTCCCTTTTTCCTTAACATAATGGTTAAAAATCTGTCCGGCGTAATAATGTAGCTGCGGAAAGGATTTAGTAATAATTTGCTTTCTATCCTCCGGCTGCGGAAGATCTTCGTTTATGTGATGGAGATAAAACCGGAATAGCTTCCAGCCATCCCATTCCACATTAACCCCTTGTCCTTCTTTTAGAGGAAAGAGATCGAGATAATCGTTCAGGGTGAATTCACCTTCTCCTGCCATCTGAACCATGGAAGCCCTGAACCGGCTTCGCACTCCCGCTTCCTGGAGTGCTTCTGGACGTTGAAGACGATGCAGCTCCTTTTCGCTAACGTTTTCTGCAATCTTTTTAGCCAGTTTCCAGGCCATATGCAAAGCCCTTTCAGAGTGGTTACAAATGTATGTCTGGTATAAAGCAAAAAGTTTAGGAGAAGCACCCTTTTTCTTTCCTTCTGGATAAAGATTCGGATAGTCACGCTTATTTAAAATGCATTGAAAAAGGGAATAGCGCGGGTTTTTCCCCTCGGTTTTAATAAGTGAAGCGAGATCGGGTTCCAGCCCTTCTTTTACAGCTTCCCATAAAAAGATGATAGCCGAATTGGGGATTTCCTCTATCATACAATCGGGAGAAGTACCAGAATTACTGAATCGCCAAATGTATAGGGCGGTTCCCGCAGGAACGCTGCCATAATACTTCTCTTTTTGGAGGCGCTTAAAAACTTCGAAAATTCTCTTCATAATTACATTATTTCCTTCATTACTCCCCAAAGTTTCATAAATACCGGAGTAGACACGTCCTCTTACCTCATTAACAATATCCCGTACCAGTTCATACCAGAATTCAATTGAAGTAGACTGAAACACAACTAATCTGCCGTCAAGTAAAATCAGCCCCATTGGAAGGTAATGGATTGCAAAGAGGCATTTAGCGCATATATAAGGTGGCTGGGAACCTGCCGGAAGTGCCTGGGCGTCGCTTCCTAAGCTACCTGCCAGAGGAAACCAATCTCTACCCACCCATCTTTCTTCGGGTGCCTTCCTCCCGTTATCTTCAACAGCTTTCTTAAATACTCGAGCAAGATTAAAATCAGAGAACTCGCCGCACGCCCAGCATTTTAATCCTTTTCCTGGTTTTCTTATTTCATTTAGCAGTCCTTCAAGTACACTCCTATAAATAGCTTTATTTGTGCCAGATGGCCCTCCTTTATATCCGTAAGATGCTTGATAAAGGGGGTTGTTTGTTCCAAATACTTGGGTGAAGGCTTTAAGTTTTGAATTCCATTCCGTCAATTGCAAGCCATCACCATGTACTCTTTTAAGATCAGCCAGGGTAAGTTCGTCAATTTTATTAAGTCCCGCCAACGAACTTATAACAGCTAATCCTGTATCAACAAAGGGATTCCCTGATAATTCAATTTTTATATTTTCACAATCCATAAAACAAAAGCACCTCCTACCCATCCCCAATCAATTTTCCCATACATATTTCGTCCACTGTAAATGAATGATTTCACTGCAAAAATCTTTTTTATACCATGAAATCTCCTACATTTCGTAACCCATTGGCAAAGGAAACCCTTTATGTTGGTTAGCCTGTGAGCAAAAGAGGGTTTTTGTACCAAAATAATAAATGAGTAAACCATTAAAATGTTTAATTACTGTGATCTCCCCCCACCATCCGCTGACGAGCAGCGCCGCCAGCAGCCACGGCCAGGGGGTGCAGGTGCTGCGCGGCTGCGGAGCTTTGCCTGCGCTGTCAGGATCGTCGCCGCCGCCGGAAAAAAGCGACCCCAGCACGCCTATGCCGAACAGCAGCGCCCCGAAGCCGGTGAAGATCATCCAGAACCAGAAGGGCAGGCCCGCCAAACTGTGTAAAATGCAGGCTGCAATGGCGGCAAGGCCCGCCAGGGCGCCAAACACGAACAAGACAACGGCAAGCAGCAAAGCCAGCAGAATAAGAAGAACCAGCAGCACCGGCGACGCAACTGCCAACCCGGCGGCGCCCAGAAAGATGTAGCCCAAGACCCGGCAAACCCACAATAAACGTCTTTGGAGCCGCATCCTTCGTGATGGCAGCATAACCTTGCCCTCCGGCCGGACGTGATTCAAAATTAGGTGCTAATTTTGAATTTAACAAATCGCACTGCAATCAGCGATCAGTGCATTCAGCCTCCGAAAAATTTTTTTCGGAGACATTTTCATAGACGCGAACCATCTTCCGGATCTCTTCCGCCACCTCCCGCCGCAGGTTTTCCGGGGCCAGCACTTCGGCGTGGCTGCCGTAGCTCATCACCCAGCGCCTGACCTCCGCCAGGCCGCCGGTGTGAAAGTGCAAAAGCAGTCCGCCGTCCGGCATCCCTTCGCTTTCCTGGGTGGGGTGCCAGCGCCGCTCCCGGATGTAGCGGGCCTGGTAGGCATCGAACCGGATCACCACTTCCACGGGTTCGTCGCCCCGCTCCGCCTGAAAAGCCTGGGCCAGCCATTTTTCCACCGAAAAATCCGGGTCCCGCCGGAAGCCACGGGGCAGCAGCGCCCACCGTTCGACGCGGCCGGCGTGAAAGGTGCGCATTTCCCCCCGCAGGTGATCGAAGGCGATCAGGTACCAGTCGCCGCGCAGGTTGCACAGGTGATAGGGTTCCACCACCCGGGTCTGCCGGGCGTCCCGGCTGGCCGTGTAGTATTGGATTTCCACCTGGCGGCAGTTCTGGATGGCCCGGTGCAGGTCCAGGAGCAATTCTTCCTTTACCGTGACCAACGGCGGGGCGGCAACCACGTAGCACGCGCGCAGTTCTTCCAGGTCCACCCGCACCTGCCCTTTTAAACCCGCCGTAATTTTCTCCACCGCCGAGCGCAGCGGCGCCTCGAAGGCGGTGCCCAGGTAGCGCCGGGCCACTTCCACGCTCAAGAAAAAGGCCAGCAGTTCCCCCTCCGTCACCAGCACCGACGGCAGGGCCCAGTTCGGGTCCGTGTAATACCACCCCCCGCGCCGGTGATCGTAGGCCAGCGGGGCCCGCAGCCGCTCCAGCAAAAACCGCCGGTCCTGGTAAATGGTGCGCTCGCTGACCTCCAGTTCGCGGGCCAGCCGGGCGGCGTTCGGGCAGTTCCCGGCGCGGATCTGCCGGTCGATTTCCAGAATCCTTTCCAGTTGCTGGCGGGCGGACATCGTCTCGCCCCCTCCCGCTTTTCCGCCTGCTTTATTTGCGGTCACTCTTGCTTTCCTTAAAAAGCCGGCCTTAAGTGCCTGTATGCCCATCTTTCTAAGGCAACCAGCATTTTCATCAATTGTCGCATTTATCCTTCGATTACCTTATTCTTCGACATACGTTAAGAAATTTCCTTCCGGGAGATTACCTTATTGGATAATTTTTCTTAATTTTGCGGGAAAAAGAGAGGGGCTTTGGAGATTTCCCGGCTCGCCGGGTTAAAAAAAGGCCACGGGAATGTCGAGGTTTTTCAGCAGCTCCGTACGCACAAACCGGGCGACGATTTCCTTTTCCCTCGCCGTCACCCGGTCGCGCCCGGGGATGACGTGCACGGTAACGTAGGCCAGGCAAAAGGGCTCGTCGCCCGCCGGGCGGTACTGGGCCTGCACCCGGTAGCGGGTGGGCTCCTTGTGGATGTTGTACGGCCGGCCGGGAAGAAAAAAGGACGAAACCACTTTTTCGTCCTGTATTTCGTAAACACCCCAGTCGTACGAATACCTCATTACGACCTGGCTCCTTCCGGCAAGCATTTTTTTTATCCCAGGCCAATGGACCTCATTCGGCGGCGTTTTTCGAAAACGGCCGCTTCCCGGTAGCCGGCCGCCTGAAGCAAACGCTGCGCTTCCGGCCAGGCGTACCCCACCTGGGCGGGGGCGTGGGCGTCCGAACCGGCGGTGACCGGCACGTTGCGTTCCCGGCACACCTTCAAAAAGTCCAGCGCCGGATAGATTTCGCCGGCGGGCGCCCTTAAGCCCGCGGTGTTTACCTCCACGCAGACCCCGCACCCGGCAAAGACGGCCGCCGTCTCCTCGTACCAGGGGCGCAGGTCGCCCTCGGGCCGGTAGCCGAACTTTTTCACCAGGTCCGGGTGCGCCATAATATCGAACAGCCCGGAGCGGGCCGCTTCCTGAAGAAGCCCAAAATAATCGTCGTAGATCTCGCGGATGTCCCGCACCCCGTAGCCGGCCAGTTTGGCCGGGTGGTCGAAGCCCCAGCCGTCGATGTAATGTACGGAGCCAATTACGTAGTCGAAGGGGAATTGCGAAAGCACAGCCGCCAGCTTTTCCGTTTGCCCGGGGATGAAATCGGCCTCGATGCCCAGGCGGATGGTCAGGTCGGGGTTTTCTTCCCGCAGCCTGGCCACCTCCGCGACGTACCCCGCCAACTCTTCTTCCCGCATGGCCAGGCCGGGATCGCGCTCCCCCTCCGGCAGCCAGTACATGGGAATGTGGTCGGCAAAACCGATTTCCTTCAACCCGGCGGCGCGGGCCGCCGCCACGTAGGCGTCCGGCGCCCCCGCCGCGTGACCGCAGCGCCGGGTGTGGATGTGATAGTCGGGTAAGAATTTCAATTCTTTCCCTGCTTTCTATTAAAGTAAGCAACCAGCGCCGCCCGCCCGAACCATCCCGGACACCGCCCGGGTCAGCCGGTAAATGCGCCGGGCCAGCTCCGGGGCCAGAAGACCGGCACCGCAGGCGGGAGTGATCAGAGCCTGCCTTTTCAGGAGTTCCCTGGGCAAACCGCGCTTTTCCAGCTCCCCCCACAACCCGGCCAGCTTTCCGGCCAGGTTCTGTTCGTCTTCCTCCCCGGCCTTCTCCGAGGTAGGCACAATCCCCCAGGCAACCGCGCCCCCCCGCTCCAAAAAAGCCCCCGCTTCCCGGGCGTAAGGATAAAGAGACTCCCCGAAGTTGTAAGCGTCCAGGTTAACGATGTCCAGAGCCAGTTCATCGGCGAAGAGAATGGACCAGTCGATGGCGTCGCAGGAATGCACTCCCGCCAGGGCGCCGGCCCCGTGGACGGCCCGGACGATTTCCCCCAGGTCGGCGGCAATCATTTCCTTTGTTACGGTGATGAAGCTGAACCGGCCGTAAACGCTTACGCCGGGGTCGTCGATGAAAATTATCGCCGGTCGCCCCAGCCCTGCCAGGGCCAGCGCCTGCCAGCGGGCGTGCAGGGCCAGCGCCTGCCTGATCAACTCGCGCAGCTGCTCGTTGTAATAGGCCGGGCGGCCCTGCTCGTCCTTGAGCGCAAAGCCGATGGTCAACGGGCCGGCCAGTTGCCCCTTAAAATATAGGGCTTCCTGCGCCCCCCTCTCCTTTACCTGCCCCGCAAAGGCGTAAAATCCGGCGGCCGCTTCCCGGGGAAAGGCAAACTCCGCCAGGGCCTCCCGGTCGCCCTCCTGCGCCCGCAGATACAGGTCGTAAAACTCCGTCAGGCGCTCCGCCCAGGCGGGGGCGGCGGTGTTGAAAAAAGCCCGCCCGGAGCCGGCGTCCACCGTCAAAACACCCGTCTTCACCAGCGGGGTCAGAAATTGGAAAACAAACCCCTCTTCCCTCCCCCGCTGCGGCAGTTGCGGCCAGTGCGGGATTTCGGGCAGATTTTCCCAAATCGGCCCCAGGGCCTCTTCCGGCTCCGTAAACGGCAGGCTGCCGATCCCCGTCGCCAGGCCGGCGGGACGAAAAATCATGAAATAGCAACCCCCGTGGTAAAAGATCCGAAGCAAAAATTGTCAGCTAAACTGACGTTATTATATACAACTTAACTGTCTCCAGTAAAGGAAATTCTTTTTTTGTTATGCATCAACCTTCACCCGCTCCGGCCGGGTGTAGATATTCAAGCGGTCACCCCGGACAAAACCAACCACGCCGATGTTCAACTTTTCCGCCATATCCAGGGCAAGATCAGTGGGAGCAGCTCTCGATACAATCAGGGGCACACCGGCTCTGGCCGCTTTGACAACTATTTCAGAAGAAATCCGGCCGGAAAGAAAAATAAGTTTATCCTGGAAAGATACGGCATCCAGGAAGGCCCGTCCCAGTACCTTATCAACGGCATTGTGCCGTCCGATATCTTCGTCGAAATAAATGATTTCCCGCGGCGTACAAAGGGCTGCGTTATGGGTGCCGCCGGTTGTTCGAAAGGTTACGCTCCGCTTTTCTCTTTCTTCATTTAACGCTTTAATCTGATCAACGGTCACGGTAAATTCCGCCTTGATCGGCGCCAACCCGGCATCATTCATGAAATAAAAGGTAGAGCGCCCCCGGCCGCAACATGAAGCGAGGCAACGTTTTAAGAATAAGGATTCGGCCGCCGTGGATCGGGCGGTTTCAACCCAGACAAGGCCTTCATTCAGCAGCACTTTGATGTCTAAAAGATCTTTTCGATCCGTGATTATTCCCTCAACGAATAAAAAACCGGCCACTAAGGCGTCTATCGAGAAGGGTGAACAAACCACGGTTATAAATTCCTGATCGTTTAAAAAAATGGTAATTGGAACCTCTCTGACCACTTCATCCTCAACACGCTCGGCTAAATAATCTTTTACTCGCACAAGCGGTACTCTGGAGATCAAAGAATCTTGTTCCAACTTACATACCTCCCCAGCATTCTACACTTACTTCTCTTTATAATATTTCCCGCAATTTAATTTTTTTCCTTTTCCGCTGGCTGTTACCGGAAGGGACGATTCAACCGGTTGATTGTCCCCCGTCAACGACAAGCACGTGACCGGTTACGAAGGAAGAGGCAGGGGAAACAAGGAATAAAACAGCCTGCGCTACGTCCTGGGCAGTGCAAAACCGCCGTAAAGGAATCCTTTTTAATAACGCGGTGGAAATTTTTTCATCCTTCATTATAAATTCGGTAAGGGGGGTACGGGCGTAACCCGGCGCCACGGCGTTAACACGAATATTATAACCGGCCCATTCGCGGGCCAGGTTCCGGGTCAAGGCAACCAGTCCCGTTTTACTTAACGAGTATACCGCCGTATTTTTTTCGGCCACCAGAGCGCCGACAGAAGCGATGTTGACGATATTGCCGCCTCCGCGCTTAATCATTTCCCGGCCCGCCGCCTGCGCGGCAAAAAAAGCTCCCTTTAAGTTGACGTCGATCACCCGGCTCCACTCTTGTTCCGTTACTTCCAAAGCGGGCTTCCCCAGGGTCACGCCGGCATTATTAATAAGGATATCCACCCCTGTGTATTTTTCTTTTACTTGTTCAAGCACTTCTCTGATCCGGGCGACTTCCGAAACATCCGCCTGGAATGCCGCCGCCTCGTTTCCCAGGGAACGGACCGCCCGGACTACCTCTTTTGCTTTGGCCAGTTCTTTATCGACCACGGCGACCGATGCCCCCGATTGGGCCAGGACCAGGCTGATCTCCCGGCCAAACTCTCCTCCCCCGCCGGTAACAACGGCTACCTTTCCGGCTAACTGCAACTACGCGCACCTCCAGGTTAAATGTGGAATACATCGATAACAACAAATATTAAAATGAGCAGCTTCCATACTTCATGAAGCCCGGCAATTTTCCGGGTGAACAAATCACAAAGATTATGCTTGTGTACAGCCACAAGAGGTGCAAAAACTGTGCCAGCCGGCAAGGATTATTCGTCGAGCGCTCTTCCAGTTATTAATTGTAAAAAAACAAGACATCTGTATGATCTGAAAACAATCACGCAATTGCCCCGATAATCCGCCAGTAAAATGTTGAAAGCAAAACAATGAATAAGGTGACAAGGGAGAAGAGTGTGGCTACTAAATACCGTTGGTGATTGCTCCAGGCCCTGTTATTGGTTATCCCTTCACCAACCAAGATTGATAAATTTTGGTATGAAAACCAGAAAACGTGGGCGGGCAGCATAATCATCGCCCCCAGGACAAGTGGTTGGATACCGCTGGAAACGGCTAAATCCTTTGTAATGAGAAAAAGAATGGTTAAGGTTAAAAAGCCCATCGGATCGAAAAATTTCAATAATACCGTCAAGATAAACAAAGAACCGGCAAAGTAAAAGATATTGCCGTTATCCAGAGCAAACCATTTGAGAAATTGATCGGTGATGATTCGTTGAAAGCCATACTCCCCAATTATTTTCGTCAGACCCATTAATCCCCCGATATAGAGGACCAAGTGCCAGGAAATGGCCGGGCTGATCTCATTTTGCCGGATTAAACCCGCAGCAAAAAACAGGGCCAAGCAAACGATACCGGTGATCGTTCCGTTGATTCCGTGCCAGGATTGCGTCATCCAGGCAATAACAGCCAGGGAAATGATGGCCATGGCGATAATTTCTTCCCTGGAGAACGGGCTGTCAATCCGGGATACAGAATGTACATTTCGCAAGGTTAGTGCTCTTGGACGCAGGGCCAACAAAATTATCGGAATGACGCTTAAACTCCATAGAAAAGCAGGCAAACTGAAAACTTTAAGCCAATTCCACCAGGTGATGGTTCCCTGCTCAGCGGGCGGAAATAAACCAAGAAAAAAGGGGCCCCAAAGGGCACCTGTCAAAAAAGAGATGCCCGGCACAACAGACATCAATACCGATCCGAAAAGAATTGTTGCCGTTTCAGGGCTACGTTCCTCTAATTCCAACTCCTTCACCAGGGTCCAGGCGATCGGCGCCATAATCGCTGTCCGCACGGTCATGGAGGGTATTCCCAGGGACAAAAGAGCTCCGGTAACAAGAAAAGCAAACAATATTCCCGGATAAGAGGTTCCGAATTTACCGATCAGAAAAAAGCAAATCCTTCGCCCCAAGCCAGTTTTTTCGACAACATAACCGTAAAAAAGAACGCTCACCAGCAACCAGAAACTCGGATTGGTAAATCCGTTAAAAACAAGCTCCGGCCGCACCCCCAGCGCCAGGAAAGAACTCATCATCAGAAGGGCGGTAACACTGCCGGGAAGCAGATTAAAAACCCAGAATATTACAGCGCAAAGAATCACGGCCAGGATCATGAACATCTCAAGACAAGATCTCCTTTGCCCCAACACGTTCTGATTACCGGGAACCGCTTCCTTAAGGCTTGTGTATCTGCCAGGTCAGTAACGTTTTCTGAGTTGACTGGATAGCCATCGAAAAAGGTAAGCTACTTTAATAACCCTGGTAAATACAATGAAAGTGAAGGAAAAGCTACAACTATTCCCGTAGTCAGAATAATTGCGATCAAGAAGGGTATTGTGCCTTTAAAAATTTGCCCGAGGGGTATTTCGGGAGCAAGTGCTTTTACGACATAGACATTAACACCTACCGGCGGGGTAAGTACACCCATATTTGACACAAGCACAATAATTACCCCAAACCAAATTAAGTCCAGGCCAAGGTGTTTGATGATCGGAAAAATTATGGGCACCAGGAGTGTAATCAAGGCCATTACGTCGATAAAAAAGCCCCCGATGAAAAAGATGAAAATGATCACGGCCACAATCGCCGTGGGAGATAATGGAAGATTTTGCACCCAACCGGCGAGGTAAAAAGGAATTGTACTTACGGCCATGAAACGGCCGAAGATCGTGGCGCCGGCGATCACCGCGAGGATCATTGTGGCCGTGCGTAAGCCGTCCTTCGTCAGTTCCACGAAGTTTTCCCAGGTTACTTGACGCCTGAACAGGCCGATGAGCAGGGCGAGAGCGGCCCCGATGCCGCCGGCCTGGACGGGGCTGAACCAACCAAGAAACAAACCGCCGATTACCAGCACAAAGACGCCTAAGGCCTCAAAAGCACTGAAAAACGCCTTCAACTTTGCCTTCATGCTGATGCTTTCACCCGGCGGGCCCAATTCGGGCTTGAAACGGCACATCAGGTAGACCGTCAGCCCGAAGAACAGCGTAAGGACCAACCCGGGTAAAATTCCGGCGATAAAAAGTTTCCCTATGGATTGTTCAGTTAAAAAGCCATAGACGATAAAAACCGTGCTTGGTGGAATTAAAATCCCCAGCGTGCCTCCTGAAGCCACAGTGCCCGTGGCCAGGGTATCATTGTAATGATATTTTCTCATTTCCGGAAGCGCTATTTTACCCATGGTGGCGGCAGTAGCGGCTGTTGACCCGCAGATAGCCGCGAAACCCGCGCACCCAATGATTGTTGCTATACCCAGACCACCCTTACGATCCCCCACAAGTCCGTAGGCCGCTTCGTAAAGTCTCTCCCCAATACCAGCAACAAAAGCAAAAGACCCCATGAGTACGAACATGGTGATCGCGCTTAAGGAGTACGATGCAAACTGCCCGAAAAAATCACGCGCCAAAATACTTAATCCTGCCTGCCACGAACTGATCCAGCCAAACCCGAGTACGCCCACTATCGCCATGGCAAAGGCAATGGGCACTCTTAGAAAAACCAGTACAAAGAGGAGGGCAATTCCCCAAAGGCCGATCTCAACTGGACTCATGCTTAGCACCCCTTTCCCGGGAAGGCAATGGTTTCGCCGGCAAGAGTTGACCGGCGAAAAATAAAGAAGCTATAACAGCAGCGAAGGCAAGAAAAAAAGCAAAAGGATACAGGGGAATATGTGCCGTTGAACTTATTTCTCCCGCTTTTTGAAGGGATAATCCATAAATGAAACTTTCCCGGGCTAAAAGAATGAAAAAGGCAAAACAAATCATAGAAACAAATTTATTAACAACATTTTTTACTGGCTCAGGCAGATGCCAGACCAGAAATTCAAAGGAGATATGCCGGTTGGCATAGAAACCAATCGCCACAGTACTGCCAATGGCGATAATTTGCAGATAGCCAACCCATTCGATTGCCCCCGGAAGAGGTTTGTTAAATACCTTGGAGCCGACCACATCGACCACAGTAAAAAGGAGCATTAACAATAGTCCGGCAATGCCCGCCCACTCCAGACCTTCCGCAACGCGCCGAAACCTCATCAACAATACCTCCTTTTTCGACCTCATTTTGCCATTACGACTTGCTTGCCCGTGACCATGTCCTGTTTTGACGAAAATAACAGTTCAGGAAAAAACTAAGTTAGGGCCACCCTCTCCTGAATGCTGCCCACCTGATGAAAGTGGCGGCCCTAATCAGCTTGGAATATTAAACCGGCTCTTAAAGTTTTATCCGAACATCTTCCGGACCGGTCGACGATTTAACTCCCTGTTCTTTTTGCTGTTTGGTCCAGTAGTCGATCCGTTCCCGGATGAAACTAATCCAGCTATTCACTTCCTCCCTGGAATAACCCTTGGCAACCATGTTGTTTGTATAACCTTCGATGACCTTGTCCGCCAGCTGCTTCCAGAGCGCCAGCTCCTCCTGGCTCAACTCAATAATGTTGTACCCGGCTTCCCTGGCATATTTCTTTCCATCGATATCGACCTGATTCCACATATCCGTTAATTTTTTGCTAAAGTCGCCCTGGACATAATCGGTGATCGTCTTCTGGAGATCCGGCGGGAGACTGTCCCATGTCTTGTTGTTCATGACAATATAGAAGGTATAAACCTGCCCCAGAGGCCAAACCTCAGTTGCACATTTGGTAACTTCTCCATATTTAAAGGTCTTGATCGTTTCCCAGGGAATCAAAAGACCGTCAATGACATGCCTGGACAGGGCATCATAAGCTTCCGGCATCGGTACCGGAACCGCTGTGGCCCCCAACGCCTCCACAAGCTTTGCTATATAGCCGGTACCTCTTAATTTAAGGCCCTTAAGATCGCCTGGTTTTTTCACCGGCGTTGAGATTGTAATGATATTATTTACCGGGGAGGTATGCAACGTGAGCATGTGCGTGTCTTTAAATTCTTTCGGTTGAAACTTGTTGTAAAAATCAACAGCTACATGGTTGGCAACCCAGGCGTTCGGAAAACCCAAGGGAAGGTCAAGAACCTCGGTCTGAGTGAACCTGCCGAAGGTATAACCCAGGTTCGAAAGACCGATGTCGGCAATTCCCTGGACAACCCCGTCATACATTTTGTCCGGTCCGAGCAACATAGTGCCGGGGTAGTATTCAACAACGACCTTGCCGTTAGTAATTTTCTTGATGTCATCAGCAAATTCTTGACCGATTTTTCCTTGTCTGCTCTCTGCAGGAAAGTAATTTGCAAACCTCAGCTTTATGGGCGCCGCTGCCTGTTTCTCACCTGCCGGAGCTGTTTTATCAGCCGAACTTTGCGGAGCAGCCCCTTTTTGCCCGCAACCGGCAGCCAGCAAAAGCACAAATCCCAACATGAACGCAATCAACAATAATTTACCATTTGTTTTCACGGGACATCCCTCCTTAAAAATTTTTTATGTGAATTATCCCTGATGAAAATTTTCTGCCACTTGAGTTCCTGGCGAACCACCTCATTTCCGCTCGCTTGGGCCGGAAAGCTTCACCCAACCTTTGAAAACGCCGGACTCTTGCCCCCGTTATAGGGTGATCCAATCTTCCCTGATGGCGTTAAAATTTGCGAATGACCCGTTTGGCTTTTAAATCAAACCGCTCCAGCGTGCCGACCGGCACGGCGACGGCATCCACCCGGATTTGGAGGTTGTTTCTGATTTCATCTTTCACTTTGCTTAAGAAAGTGTTAATTTTCTCTGGAGAAAGTATGGCTTCGTCGATTTCCAGTTGCAGGGATAATTCGTTCATCTCTCTTTCCCGGAACACGATAATCCGGAACTCGCCGATTGCGGGGAACTTGCGGAGAATATTTTCGATTGCCGAGGGGTAGACGTTGATCCCGCGGACGATGAACATATCGTCGACCCGACCCAAAATCCCCCCTTCCAGGCGGACGAACGGGCACCCGCAGGAACACGGTTCCCTGTTCAGGCGCACCCTGTCCCCAGTACGGTAACGAATCAGGGGCATTCCTGCCCGCCCCAGGTTGGTGAGAATCAATTCGCCCTCCCGGCCGTCCGGGCAGAGGGTGCCCGTTTGGGGATCGCGCACTTCGGCAATAAATTCATCCTCAATAATGTGCAAAGACCTGGGTTCGCCCCGGCAGGTAAAACTGATTGCTCCCATTTCCGTCATTCCGTGGTGATCGAAACATCCGGCCCCCCAGAGGGACTCGATTTTCTCGCGTACGTGAGGGAGGCTTGCTCCTGGCTCACCGGCGTGAATGGTGGTTTGCACGCTTCCGGCCGCCAGGTCAATCCCGTTTTCCAAAGCTGTTTCAGCCAGGCGCAGGGCGTAAGTGGGGGTGCAGACGATAACCGTGGGCCGGTTTTCTAAAATAAACCGGAGCCTGGTGAGGGTATCCTGTCCGCCGCCCGGAATGGCCAGGGCCCCTATTTTGCGGGCTCCTTCAAAGGCAGCCCAAAAGCCGATAAAAGGCCCAAAGGAAAAAGGGAAGTAGATAATGTCCTCCGGAACCACTCCGGCACCCCGGTAAACGTACCCCCAGCACCCGGCCCACCAGCTCCAGCTTTCTTCCGTATCCAGCCAGTATAAAGGCCGGCCGGTGGTTCCCGAGGTCTGGTGGAGCCGGATATATTTTCTTAACGGAAAAGTAAGATTCGTCCCATAGGGCGGGTTATTTTCCTGATCCTGCACCAGTTCGCTCTTTTCCGTAAAGGGCAGGCGGTAAAAATCTTCCCAGTCTTTCAGCTCGCCGGGGTGGGCAAGGCCCGCTTCCCGCCACTTGTTTTGGTAGAATTGGTTGGTCGGCCAGATCTGCCGGACCAGGGTAGTAAATTGTTTCCACTGGTGCTGGCGTAATTCTTCGGCAGACAACTTTTCGTGAAGAGAATAGTTGTGTATCTGTACGCTGGTTTCGAACATTTAAGCCGGTACACCTCTTTCTGGCTTCAATCTTAATTTGTTTTTACAGTGCTGCCGCTTACACTCGAATGTATACTGGGATGCTGCATAAAAAGTCCAAAATTTCTAGAACTATAGATTATTATATAACGTCTTATTAATTAATCAACTACTTAATAAGGTAGTAATTATTTAAATTTATTATCTGAAAATTTATTATCTGAATACATCAACCCCCACCAGCTCCAGGCATTGCGCACCCAGGTATATCAAATGAGGCACTTGCCTGTAAAACCATACAGTGGAGGTGCCTGATGGTTTCCAGTATTCTTGCCGTCGATAAGCTTCCGTTTCATCCCGTCATGGCGGCGTGGCCAAATCCAGATGCGCCATAAGTCAAGTATAAAGGGACCGCCCGCCGGGTATTACGCAGACGTCCCTCCCGTTCGCCCCCTCACTTGCCAGTAAACCTTGGTTTGCGTTTTTCCATGAAGGCGCTGAACCCTTCCCGGCGGTCGTCGCCGGCGAAGGCCAGGATAAAGTTTTTCACTTCGAAGTCCAGGGCGTCGTGCAGGTTCATATTGAGCCCCCTGTTCACCGTTCCTTTTAAGACGCTCAAGGCGTGCGCCGGGCGGGCGGCAAGTTTTAAGGCCAGGGCCTTCGCCTCCCGCATCAGTTCGGCGGACGGCACCACCTTGTTGACCAGGCCGATCTGTTCAGCGCGGGCGGCGTCGATCATCTCGCCCAGGAAGAGCAGCTCCTTGGCCCTGGCGGCACCGACCAGCCTCGGCAGGCGCTGTGTGCCCCCGCCGCCGGGGATAATGCCCAGGGTGATCTCGGGCAGCCCGAACTTAGCCCTGTCCGACGCCAGCCTGAAGTCGCAGGTGAGCGCCAGTTCGCAGCCGCCTCCCAAGGCCAACCCGTTTACTGCTGCAATGGTCGGTTTGCTCATGTTCTCTACCAAATTGCACGTTTCCAGCGAAACCCGGCAGAACCGGTACATCTCCACCGGGGTCAGGTCCTTCATCTCGCTGATGTCGGCGCCGGCGGCAAAGGCCTTCTCGCCGGAGCCGGTGATAATCACCGCCCGCACCGCCGGGTCGGCGTCCAGCTCTTCAGCCGCCTGTCCCAGTTCGCGGAAAAGCTTGCTGTTCAACGGGTTTACCGGGGGGCGGTTTAAGGTGATTACAGCGATCTCCTCCTCGATATTAAGCAAAAGTGTCTCATACGCCATCTTTATCCCCTCCAACATCGTAATGTCGCAGAAATAATTGGCAAAAGAATAGCTGATGCCTCACGGGCATAGTTTTCCGCGCCGCCTTGAAAAGCTTATGTTGCAAAAATCATACCTTCGTCAAAACAGATAAACACCAGCGGCGGTACGTGCGTCCCGGTCTCTAATAGTTACCGGGCGGCCGGATCGGGACCGCCTTCCGGAAAAGGTAATAATGTCCGAATTACTTACACTGTATGAAATATTGACAGGTCTTCAGGAAAAGTGTTTGGGGGCAGGCAATCCGAACAACCCGTCCACACCTGCTGGCATAAAAATTGCAGTAACATCAAAATACCAGTACCTGATATCTTCCCATCGCGAGGAAAAAAATCATTCAGGAGGAATTTTTATGGCTACCGAAATAATCACCAGTGATTGTATGTTATGCGTTTGGGATTGCGGGATCAAAGCCTACGTCGAAGACGGCCGGCTGGTCAAGGTGGAAGGCCTGGCGGAGCACCCGGTGAGCCGCGGCTACCTTTGCCCGCGGGGGGAAGCGCTGCCCGATTATGTCTATTCGGCCAGCCGCCTGCGCAGCCCGATCCGGCGCGTCAACGGCCGGTGGGAGAAATTAAGCTGGGACGACGCCCTGGACTATTGCGCGGAAAAATTGAATGCCGTCAAGGCCAGGTACGGCGCCCGCGCGCTGGCCATTTTCTGCGGCTCCGTGGGTGTGGAAAACATTGAAGTGGCCACGTTTGCCCGCCGCTTCAAAGGCGCTTTCGGCACCCCCAATCTTTTGTCGGTGGAGAACATCTGCTACCGGGCGCGAATCCTGGCCCGGCAGCTGACTTTCGGCCGGTATCCGCTGGAAGATCCCGGTTCCGCCCGGTGCATTATTCTGTGGGGGCATAATCCCGACGGAGCCAAAGGGATGCTGGGCAACCTGATCCGGGAAAGATTGCCGGGCGGCGGCCTGGATTTAATTGTGGTCAATCCAAAACGCATCCCGCTGGCGGAAAAAGCCTACCATCTGCCGATCCGGCCGGGAACGGACGCGGCTTTGGGCCTGGCGATGCTCAACGTGATCATCAATGAAGATCTTTACGATCACGAATTTGTGGAAAAATATACGCTCGGTTTTGAAGAACTGGTCAGCCACGTGCAGCCTTATTCGCCGGAATGGGCGCAAGACGTAACCTGGCTGCCGGCAGCCGACATCAAAGCCGTCGCCAGGATTTTTGCCCAGGCAAAACCGGCGTGTATTATCCAGGGGGTCAACAGCCTCGACCAGCACCGGAACGGCTTGCAAAATTCGCGCCTGCTTTCTATTCTCCAGGCGGTTACGGGGAATTTCGCCATCCCGGGAAGCTGGGTGACCGTTCCCCGCATCCCTTTAGGCAACCTTGGCTTAAAAGATCAGGAGCCGCCCCTCGGGGCCGGGGAGTACCCTATTTTCAGCTCTCTGTGGGGACGCCGGGCGCCCTTCGGCATTGCCACCCTTTTCCCGCAAGCCGCGCTGGAAGGAAAGCCTTACCCCATCCGGGCCGGGATTGTGACGGCCGCCAACCCGGTCGTTTCTTTCCCTGCCGCGCACCGGTTTAAAGAAGCTTTCGCCAGTCTGGACTTTCTGGCGGTGGTCGATCCGTTCGTTACCGAAACGGCTGAACTGGCGGATGTGGTTTTGCCGGCCTGCACCTTCCTGGAAAAAGGCGGCCTGGCTTACGTTTACGGGGTTGTTCACGGCGAACCTTACGCCATGATCCACCGGAAGGTAATCGAACCGGTGGGCGATTCCTGGCCCGACTGGAAGATCTGGAGCGAACTGGCCCGGCGCCTGGGCCTTGGCGAATACTTCCCGTGGCAAAGCGAGGAAGAGGTCATCGACGCCTTAGCGGGAGAATTAAAAGATAAACTAAAGGCCAGCCCGTTAGGCACCTATTACGGAGAAAAAGAATATTTCACTCACCAGCGCAAAAAACTGAACACGCCCAGCGGAAAGGTGGAACTTTATTCCCAGACCTTGAAAGATCACGGCTACGATCCGCTGCCGGTTTACCTTGAACCGGGGCAAAGCCCGGTGAACACCCCCGAACTGGCCAGGCAGTACCCGCTCATTTTAATCAGCGGGTCCCGCGTTCAGGAATTCACCCATACCCAGCAACGTCAGGTGCCCAGGCTGCGCAACCGCCATCCGGAGCCCCTGGCGGAAATCCACCCGGTCACCGCCGCCCAATACGGTGTCGCCAACGGCGGCCTGGCCCGGATCGAAACGAAAAACGGCCGGATTCAGCTCCGCGTCCGGACGACCGAAGACATCGCTCCCGGCGTGGTCAGCGTCCCCCACGGGTGGGCGCACGCCAACGTCAATCTCCTGGTGGACATGGACGAACTGGATCCGATTACCGCTTACCCGGATTTTAAGGCGGTCCTCTGCCGCCTCGTACCGGTCGGCAAGGCGCAGTCCCGGGAAGCTGGCGTCAGTTGAATCTAAAGCACCAACCCCTGGATTACTTTCTTAATGCTCTCCGGTTAATCCTTTTTTAAGCCCTTCCCGGGCTTAAAAAAACTTTTTGGCGATTGTATCTTCCCGGGCAAAGAATTAAGATCTGGACAACCCAAGCCCCTGCTCATAGAAAGGAGGATTTCTTTGTGCACTACGTGATCGTCGGCAACAGCGCCGCCGCCGTCGGGGCCATCGAGTCCATCCGCCGGCTGGATCAAAAAAGCCCCCTCACGG
>JBFLZY010000038.1:0-25687 GCA_040755975.1 Bacillota bacterium
AACCGGTTCCCGGCAGGAAAGTCAACAAGGAATACAGGCTGCCCAGGCCCGCGGCCAGCGCCAGCCGGAAAGCGCAAGTGCGCGCGTTGCTCAGGCGGCCCGCCGACCACAGGATAAGGTAATTCATGAGCAGGTTGCCTAAAAAAACCTGGTCGAGGTAAACCACGTACCCAGCCACGGGCGCCAACCCCAAAAAAGCCGGTCAGAGAATTCCCCTACCATTATATGGCCGGCTTAATCACTTTATGACAATACTACAAATGCTTAGCACTAGTCAATGTTATATATGTCATAATATGGTACCAAAGGGAATTTTATTCTGAGGTATTTCGAGGAGGAACCCGGCAAGAGGGAAAACTTAAATATTCAGTGAAACAGCTTGCTTTGGGGAGGGGCTTGCGTTGTCGTTGCCGCGAACGACTTGCGTAGCGCCGGTAACAGCACCCATCAAAACATTGCCATGCCGCCTTTGCAGCGCCGCTAGTCCGGTCCGAAGCAAGCCGTGGTGCGCATCTTACGCGAAGCATCGGAGTGAGCTTAGGACAACGCAAGCCCCGGCGGGTTAACTGATTGCTAAAAGGGGGCGACAACGCGAAAGGTATCACCTGCGGACATGACATGGGAAGAACGGAGGTCGCCGCGGGGAGGCAAAAAGCGGGCTATTACCGTCAGCCAAAAAAGGCCGGGAGGCACGCACCACGCAAAGACGCAAAACGCGCCCCCACCCCTCCCGGCCCCGGCACTTAAGCCCTCTTTGCCCGTTACCTGTTCGAAGGGCCACGTAGTGCTCAGCCAGGTGCCGGGCCCGCCTGGAGCACCGGGGCGACGCTGAACACATTAACTTTGTGTTTTGACTACCGGCGCCGTAAGAAGGCCGGAATATCCAGTTCGTCGTGGCTGCTGAAGGACTTAATCTCCAGTTCCGTTTTCGGGCGTTCCTTGCGGATCGTCCGCTGGTCGAATCCCGTAGCAATCACGGTAACCCGCACCATCTCTTCCATGGCTTCGTCAATTACCGCCCCGAAAATGATGTTGGCTTCGGGGTCGGCGGCCTGGGCGATAATTTCCGCCGCTTCGTTCACTTCAAAGAGGCCCAGGGAGGTCCCCCCGGTAATATTTAACAGGACGCCCTTCGCTCCCTCGATGGACGTTTCTAAAAGAGGGCTGGAAATGGCCATTTTGGCCGCCTCCGCGGCCCGGCCCTCGCCGCTGGCCACGCCAATCCCCATTAAAGCAGAACCCGTATCCTTCATGATCGTCTTCACGTCGGCAAAATCAAGGTTAATCAGCCCGGGTACCGCAATCAGGTCGGAGATGCCCTGCACCCCCTGCCGCAAAACGTCGTCGGCGATGCGGAACGCCTCGATGATGGAGGTGTGCTTATCAATCACCTGCAACAAACGGTCGTTGGGAATGGTAATCAGCGTGTCCACCTTGCCCTTTAAGTTCTGGATGCCCGTCTCCGCCTGGCTCATCCGCTTGCGGCCCTCAAACGTGAAGGGCTTGGTGACCACGCCGACCGTCAGGGCGCCGACCTCTTTCGCCACTTCGGCCACCACCGGCGCCCCCCCGGTGCCGGTTCCTCCGCCCATCCCGGCCGTGACAAAAACCATGTCCGCCCCTTTGAGAGCCTGCAAGATCTCGTCCCGGCTCTCTTCGGCGGCCTTTTGGCCGATCTCGGGGATGCCCCCGGAACCAAGCCCTTTCGTCAACTTGGCCCCGATCTGGATTTTCAGGTTGCTCTGCACCAGCTGCAAAGCCTGGGCATCCGTATTTACGGCAATAAATTCCACCCCTCTTAAACCGGCCTGAATCATCCTGTTGACGGCATTATTTCCCCCGCCGCCGACACCGATAACTTTAATGCTGGCAAACTGATCGTTCTCCAGTTCAAAGTCGAGCACGTCAAAATTCCCCCCGTTTCTCAATTTTGCTCGCCTGCCGTTAACCCCACGCTCGCGCACCAGGTAGGATCGGGAGCGGTTCCGGCGGGAAATCTATTGACCCGGGGAGTTCCCACCCGCACGCAAACGCCGAAGTACTCCGCCGCCGCCTCCGGCAGCCCTTTCAGCAGGGCGCCCCCGCCTGTCAAAACAATCCCGCAGGGTAAAAGGTTATTGCGCACAATCTTCTCTTTCAACATGGCAAACATCTCTTCTATCCTGGCCCGGATTATCCCGACCGCCCCTTTATATTCCGGGCCGCCGTTTAACCCGACTTGCTTTTTCAGGCTTTCTGCCGAAGCCAGGGAAGTACCCAGGCCGATGGCAAGATCGGAGGTGACGTGGGCGCTGCCCACGGGAAGAACGTCCATTTGGAGAAGGACCCCGTTTCGAAAAACAGCCGCGCCCGTGGTGCTGCTCCCCAGGTCAAAGAGCGCAACCCCCAGTTGCTTCTCCGTCTCTCCCAGCGTAACCCCGGCGGCGGCCAGGACGTTAACCGTCAGCCGCGCTACCCTGATCCCCAGCATATCTAAAAAAGAAGTCAATTTATCAATCAACTCCCGATCGGCGGTAACCACCTTCGCCCTGCACTCCAGGCAGCCGCCAACCAGGCCGATGGGAAGCTTTGCCGTGACCAGGCCGTCCAGCCAAAACTCCTGGGGGACAACCTGAATTACCCGGCGGCCGGCGGGCAACTGTAAATTCCCGGCCATTTTTAACAAACTTTCCGGATCTTTTCTGCGGATCTCCCGCTTTTCTTTAAAAACTAACCTTGCCCGCCCGTCAAATACCTGGACGCCCCATCCGGATATCCCCAAACAAACCCTTTTGATCTTCGCCCGGGAAACGCCGGCGGCCTGGGCCAACGCTTCGGCAACGGAACGGGCGGCCGCCCGCGCGTCATATATTTCTCCCGGCGAGATCCCCGCCGCAGCGCTGGCGCCTGCGCCGGTGATCAGGCCCGGCCGGCTGGCACGGGCGACCACGACCTTGATCAGCGCGCTGCCCACGTCCAGACCGGCCACCACATCCGCCTCTTTCCGGATCGCGCCGCACACCTCCCGATGCTTTAAATATTCAACGAAAAGGTTAATTTCACCTTTTCTTCCGCTTTTATTTTTTCAACAGGTGGCGCCGGATGATGGCCAGGTTTTGAAACAAACGCACACCGAAGGCGACCACCGCCGCCAGGTACAGGTCGATGCCCAGGCGCTCGCCGGCAAAAGCCAGGCCGGCGGCCAAAAGCGCGTTGCTGAAAAACCCGGTAATAAAAATGGTGTTGTCAAAAGTATCCTCCATCCCGGCCCGGATCCCCCCGAAAATCGAATCCAGGGCGGCCAGGGCCGCCACCGACAGGTACTTCGCGTAGGCGCCGGGGAGCAGCAGCGGTACATTCAAGCCGATCAACACACCCAGGGCTAAACCAAATAGGGCCAACCAGAATCCCAACCACATAGTTTCCCTTCACCTGCTTTGCACTGGTTTCGCGTAAGTATGCTGGCGCGTACCGGTATAGGCGGGCACCGTTAATTTATCGTGCGGCTGGATCTCTACGCGTACGCCCAGATCTTTTAAATATTCGACCACCCCGCCGGGGATGCTCAAAGCAGCCTGCAGGTGGTCGGTCTTCCCGATGGCCAGAACGTGATACGGCGGCACTATCCGGGTAAGGTTAACGTTGATAAAGGGGGCGGCAAAGCGTATTTCGCTGGTGGCTACAATCCTCTGCCCGTTAATCGAGACGGCCTCCGCGCCGGCGCCGCGCAACTCATTGACTATGCGCAGCAAATCCTCATCGCGGATCACGTATAAACTGGCCGGCCTGCCGGTTTTCGGCAGCAGGGGAGGGTTGTCCAGGGTAATTTCAATCCCGGGTCCGCTTACCGCCGTCAGGCCGGCGGCGATCTTTGCTTTCGTCAGCTCGCCCGCCATCGCCGCCAGCGCTTGCTGCTGCCCCTTGGTGGCCTGGAGGAGCTTTGCCTCCAGGTCGCTCACTTCGCTCTGCAGCCGGGATATTTCCGCATCCAGCTGGTGCAGTTCCGTGGCCAGTTCCTGGGCCCTCCCGGCGGGCACGCCCTGCTCGATCCGGCTGGATACCCGAAACTGGAAGGTCAGCAGCAACCCCGTAACCAGCGCAACCAGGGTGATGGAGATGTACATGGGCCACCGCACCGGTGCTCCCTCCCGAAAATAGATTAACCGCAAAGGCAAATAAAGTATTCAGGAACACCCCTTACGAGGGGCTCTCCTGCTTGTCCGCCGGGGCGGCTACCGGGGCGGCGTAATCAAACCTGATGCTCCCGGTGTAAGCGGGAATCGTTAAGTTATCGACCCGCCGCACCGCCACCTGGATGCCCCAAAATTTCAACTGTTCGATTATGCCCCCCCGCATTTGCAGAGAATTAATCATGTTATCTTGATTCCCAATCGCGCTGATCACAAAAGGCGGGGTCAGCCGGTAGCTTTTATTGGTCAGGATAGTCGGGCCGACACAGCGGATTTCGCTGGTAGCCAGCAGGCGCTGGCCGTTAATGGCCAGGGCTTCCGCGCCGGCGGCCCGCAGCTCATTCAGAACGTTTAAGACATCCTCGTCGTGCAAAACATATAAGTTGGGGTTTTCGCCCGGCTGGATAACCAGGTTGCTGTCGTTTAAAGTTACTTCCACGCCCGGCCCGGAAACGGCCATCAAGCCGGCCTCAATGCGCGCCTTATCCAGTTCTTCCTTTAAAGGGCCCAACTGCTGGCCAGCGGCGATCCGGTCCAGCTGGGCGCGCAATTCACTGACCCGCTTTTTTAAAGCGTCCCGTTCCTGCCGCGACTGATTGACCTGCTCAGCCAGGGCCTGTTTTTGCTGGACCGCAGGGGAGCGGACCACGTCCCTGGTAATCCGGAATTGAAATGTCAATAAAAGACTGATCGCCAGCCCCGCCAGAAACAGGACGAAGTGATAGCTTCTTACCCGCAACGGCGCTTCCCTCCAAAATGTCATTTGAGCTTAACTACCGGCGAACCGGGCAGGGAAAGGTCGATGTAAGCAATCTGCTTGCCCTGCAGTTCTTTTAAAACCTGCACCAGGAGCGCGCCTTTTTTCGACACGTTTTCAGGGTAACCCAGGTGGCACTGGATTCCCTGCAGGGTATACAGGGTGACCCGGCCGTTTTTATCCAGGCCGGCTTCCGACAAATTATCCACCAGTTCGGCGGGAAGGTTTTGAATTACCCCCAAAACAACGGCCAGGTTCCGATCCTGGATGGGCTGACCAGCCGGCGGGACCGCCGCCGTTATGCCGGTAACCACCGGCAGGCCCTTTTCACCGGCCCGGGCCTTGCGCAGGTAAACCCCGTCCCCGTCGACGGCAATAAATCCGTCTTTAACCGGCAGAAGAGCAACGGGTTCTCTTTCTATTACCTTGATGACGATCCGCCCGGGGAAATCCCGGCGTACTTCCGCCTCCTTGACCACCGGCAACATCTGAATCTGGGCGGCGGCCCGGCGCAAGTTAACCTTAAAGATATTGGCGCCTGCGGTTATCCCCGATTGAGCGATAACTTTTTCAGGGGTCAATTCCTGATTGCCCTCAACCCTGATCTCCCGGACGGCAAATAAGGGAGAAACCAAAAGAACAAACGCCGCCAGGGGAATAACCAAAATAAAAAAAATTGACTCGGCGAGATTCAGCTTCTGTTTTCCCATATTGTTCCCTGTTTAAGCGCAAATACCTCAGCCATTTTTATCCATAATCACCTTATAATTATATCAATTAGTCAAATGCTTGTCCAAGGGAAAAATTTGATAATCATTTAAAGAGACATAAAGGGAGGGAGAGGCACTTAGTGAAAGCAGTGCCTTTGCGCCTTCAGCTCCTGATCCGCATAATCCGGGCACCCAGGGCGTTGTAATTCTGCTCGATCCGCTCGTAGCCGCGGTCGACGTGTTCGACCCCTTCCAGCAGGGTGCCGTTTTCAGCCGCCAGGCCCGCCAGCACCAGGGCCGCCCCGGCGCGCAAGTCACTGGCTTCCACCGGCGCCCCGTGCAGCTTCTTTTTTCCCTTGATAATGGCCGTCTGGCCCTCCACCTTGATTTCCGCGCCCATCCGCCGCAGTTCGCTGACGTGCTTAAACCTGTTTTCGAAAATTGTTTCCGTAATTATGCTGGTGCCCTCCGCCAGGGCCAGCAAAGCCATCATCTGCGGCTGCAGGTCGGTCGGAAAGCCCGGGTGAGGCATGGTCTTCAAATCTACGGCCTGCGGTCTTTCCGGACCCCGGACGCGGACGTAGTCGTCGCCCGTTTCGATTTGGGCCCCGGTTTCGGTGAGCTTCGCCATCAAAGCCCTTAAATGCTCGGGAATGACGTTGGCGACCGTTACCTCCCCGCCCGTAATAGCCGCCGCGATCAGGTAGGTGCCCGCCTCGATCCGGTCCGGGATAATCTGGTGCTCGGCGGGGCGCAATTCGGCAACACCTTCGATTCTGATCAGGTCCGTACCGGCCCCGGTAATTTTTGCCCCGAGGCAATTTAGAAAATTCTGCAGATCGACCACCTCCGGCTCCCGGGCGGCATTTCTAATCACCGTCACGCCCCGGGCCAGAACGGCGGCCATCATGATGTTCTCCGTGGCTCCTACGCTGGGAAAGTCCAGCTGAATCTCCGCACCGGTCAACCTTTTCGTCCGGGCGGTGATGTAGCCGAATGCTTCGTCTATTTCCACCCCTAAAGCGCGCAGCCCCTTTAAATGGAGGTTCATGGGCCGCGAGCCGATGTTGCACCCTCCCGGCTGGGAAATTTTCGCTTCGCGAAAACGGCCCAGCAGAGGGCCCAAGACCAGATTCGAAGCCCGCATCCGCCGCATCAGGACTTCTTCTACTTCAACTGAATAAACGTTTGTGGCGTCAACCGTAATATTGGGGCCGTCCCGGGAAACTTTCGCCCCCAGCGAGGACAACACGTCGCACATGGTGGTTATATCCTGCAGGCGGGGTACGTCTTTAATCACGCTCTGCCCCGGGCACAGCAGGCAGGCCGCCAAAACAGGCAGGCCGGCGTTTTTGCTCCCGTTCACCCGCGCCGTGCCGGTAAGACGCGTTCCCCCTAAAATCATCAGCCTATCCACGGCAGACCACACCTTTCGTCCGATCCCTAATCCTCGCCCAAAATGCGCACCTCCGGCTCCAGTTCTATTGCAAATTTTTGCCAGACGAGCGATTTTACCTGTTCAAGCAAAGTTAACACGTCGCCGGCGGTTGCGTTCCCCAGGTTGACGATAAAGTTTGCGTGCACGCCGGAGACGGCCGCGCCCCCGGCGCGCATTCCTTTCGCGCCGGCCTGTTCGATCAAAAAGCCGGCGCTGAATCCCGGGGGATTTTTAAAAACGCTTCCGGCGCTGGGCTCCCCGAGGGGCTGGGATTTTTTCCGCCTGTTGAAAATGCCTTGCGCCTCCGCCCGGATGGCGTCCCGGTCGCGGTGCGTCCCCCGAAAAGTCGCCGCCAGGACAATCAGTTTACTATCTTGTAAACTACTTGTCCGGTAGCCAAAACCAAGGCCGGCGCCCGCCCGTCGGGTGAGCCGGCCCGTTTCATCCATCAGCTCAACTTCCTCGCAAAGATCGCCGATTGCTTTTCCGAACGCCCCGGCGTTCATTACCACGGCACCCCCGACCGACCCCGGGATGCCGGCCAGAAATTCAAAGCCGCCAAGGCCGGCGTCCTGCGCCGCCGCGGTTAAACGGGCCAGGCCGACCCCCGCGCCGGCGCTGACGCGGTTACCCTGGACGCTCAGCCGGGTAAAACCGCTCCCGATTTTAACCACCAGGCCGCGGATGCCGCCGTCCTTAACCAGCAGATTGGAACCTTTGCCGATAATTGTCACGGGCAGATTTGCTTCCCGGGCAAAACCCAGCGCCCTGGCCAGGCTCTCCACCCCGTCGGGGTCGATAAAAAAATCTGCCGGACCGCCGATCCGCCAGGTGGTGTGCAGCTTCATCGGTTCGTCCACATGCACCTGGCCGGGCAAAAGGCGCATCAATTCTCGGGCCAGTTTGCTTTCCGGCACTAACGTTCTCTCCGTCTCGCAATTTTTTCGCGACTTTGTGCCTGCGTGCCCGGGCTACCGTTCCTCGAGCAGCGCCAAAAGTTTTTGGCCAATCGTCCAGATGTTTCCGGCCCCCAGGGTCAGCACCAGGTCTCCCGGTCTGACAATATCGCCAAGATGCCGGACGGTTTCCTCTAAAGTGGGAAAATAGCTGACCGGCCGGCCGTCGTATTTATGGACGGCATCAATGATCAGCCGCGTGGTTACGCCCTCCAGGGGAGGCTCGCCGGCACTGTAAATTTCCGTCATCATGATCACGTCGGCGTCTTGAAAAGCATCGCCGAAACGCTCGTTCAATAAAGCCGTCCTGGTATAGCGATGGGGCTGAAAGACGGCAACTACCCGGGGCGGGTGCAGCGTCCGGGCAGCCTGGAGGGTGGCCTTTATTTCCGTAGGATGATGGGCGTAATCGTCAAATACCCGGATTCCCTTTGCTTCCCCAATGAACTGGAAGCGCCGCCCCACCCCGCGAAACTCCTTTAAGGCCCCGGCAACCTGCGCAAAGTCCAGCCCCAGCCAACGGGCCAGCGCCACTACCGCCAGGGCGTTTAAAAGGTTGTGGCGCCCGGGCACGAAAAGCTCCAGGGAGCCCAGGTGACGGCCCCGGTGGTAAACCTCACCCCTGGTGCGGTGGCCGTTTAAGGATATCTCGCCCAGCGTATACTCCGCCCGACCATCAAAACCATAGGTAGTTAAAGGGACTTTTAAGCCGCCGAGAACATCCCTGGTGTTGGGGTCGTCGAGGCATACTACCGCTTTGCCGTTTTCCGGCAGCTGGGCAAGAAACGTTCGAAAAGCCGCTTTAATGTTTTTCAGCGAACCGTAATGATCCAGGTGGTCGTCCTCGATATTGGTTACAATTGCGGCCAGCGGTTTTAACTTTAAAAAAGAACCGTCGCTTTCATCGCTTTCGGCCACCACGTACTCGCCCCCGCCCAATTTTGCGTTGCCGCCGATGTCGTTCAATTCACCTCCGATGATAATGGTGGGGTCGAGGCCGTTTTTTTCCAGGGTCAGCGCCAGCATGGAAGTGGTGGTGGTTTTGCCGTGGGCGCCCGCGACGGCAATTCCTTTTTGCCTGCTCATCAGCCAGGCCAGCAAGTCTGCCCGGTGGATCACCGGGATCCCTTCTTCCCTGGCCCGGACCAGTTCCGGATTATTGGTGTTGATTGCCGAAGAAATTACCACCAGCCGGGCATCGCGGACATTTTTTTCACTGTGCCCGAGATAACATTTCCCTCCCAGGGCCTCGAGCCTCTGGATAACCGGAGTGGCCACCAGATCTGAACCGCTCACCTGATACCCCAGGGTAAGCAGGATGTTGGCCAGGGCGCTCATCCCTGCGCCCCCGATCCCGATAAAATGGACCTGCTTCGGTATGCTTTCCACCAATGATTTTCATCTCCTTGCCAGTCGGCCGCATCCAATCATCGCTAAACATAATAACCTTGATCAGGCTCCCTCGTGCCTTCCCGATTCACCCCCTTAAAAAGCGATCCACACTTATAATATGCCGTATATCAAAAAGGTGTTCCGGTGCGGGCGAGGGGCCTGTCCGAGCGGTCGTCGGACGTCGGACGTCGGACGTCGGACGTCGGAAAATAATAACGAAAATTTACGTCTCCCCTGAAAATAGCTTAACTTTTGCCATCGGGCTGGAACTATCCGGCTCGCTCCGATGCTCCGGGCCGACGAGACAGCGGCTTGGTTCGGAGCAAACCAGGCAGCGCTGCAAAATGCGCGCGTAACATTAGTTTTCTACCCTCCTACGCTAAGCAGCGATTACTGTTTACACTTTTGCATAGTGGTATCGGCGCGTTTCGCGCTGCCGGTTCGCTTGCCTCACCTGCGCCGTGTCTCGTTACCGGCCCTTCGCATATGTCGCTCGCCTGGATAAATTCCAGCCCTCTGTTTTCATCCGTCATGGGGGGAACGTACGTTCTCACAGGAAACTCCCTCGAAAATAAGTTAATAGCGTGCCTGACACCTTATATTAACTTATTTTAAGGGAACGGATGTTCCCATGACAACTCCCCGGAAAATCACCCTTTGCCTTCCGTTCGTTTGCCGTCTCTTCTGATCAGTTCTTCCACGCACTCCAGGATCTCCGCCAGCGCCCGGGGGCGGCCCAGCCGCCTGCTCGCCGCGGCCATCTCCCGCAGGCGCCCGGGGTCGGCCAGCAGCCTTTCTATTTGATTAGCCAGCATCTCCCCGGCGAGTTCTTCATCCTTGAGCACCAGCGCCGCTCCGGCCCTCCCCAGCACCCGTGCGTTAAATTCCTGGTGGTTCCCGGTGGCGTGGGGGTAAGGAACTAAAATCGCGGGTACTCCGGTGACCGTAAGTTCGGCCAGGGTAGCGGCCCCCGCCCGGCAGACGACCAGGTCGGCGGCTGCCAGGGCCAGCGGCATTTCGTAAAGATAAGGTTTAATGGTAGTATTACCATTTTCAGGAATCGGAAAACTCCGCCTGAATTCCTCGTACTGCCCCGGTCCCGTAACGTGCAAAAAATGCACGTCTTTGCGGTCCCGCAGCCTCTTCATCACTTCCCCCATGGCCGTGTTGATCGTCCGGGCGCCCTGGCTCCCGCCGAAGGAAAGAACCAGCAAGCCCTCTTCCGGCAGGCCCAGGGCCCGGCGGGACTCTTCGCGCCGCACCGACAGGAACTCCGGGCGCACGGGCAGGCCGGTATGCCGGACGCGGGCTTTGCGCGGCAGGTAACGGGCGGAATCGGCAAAAGTCACGGCCACCAGCTTCACGAAGCGCGCCAGCAGGCGGGTGGTAATCCCCGGCAGGGCGTTTTGCTCGTGAATCAGGGTGGGTATCCCTAAAAAAACCGCTGCCAGCAATACCGGCCCGCACACGTACCCGCCGGTGCCGATGACGGCCAGCGGCTTAAAACCGGCGATGATCCGCCGGGCCTGGAAAAAGCCGGCCGCGGCCCGGCCGAGGACAAGCAAATTGGCCGGGGACAGGCGGCGCTGCAACCCGCGGACGCGGACCGGCACGAACTCAAAACCGGCCGCCGGGACCAGGTCCGCCTCCAGTCCCCGTTCTTTGCCTACGTATAAAATTTTTGCCTGCGGATATTTTTCCTTTAAACCTTGCGCAATCGCCAGGGCGGGATAAATGTGCCCCCCGGTCCCGCCGCCGGTGACAATAAAACGCACCACAAATACCTCGTTTCGGTCGCCTTCGTTTTATTTATGTATACTATATCTTGATATATTAAGCAATATGCCCACTCCGGCCAGGGTAAAAACCAGCGAACTGCCCCCGAAGCTGATAAAGGGCAGGGTAATGCCGGTAATGGGCAGGGTGCTGGTCACCACGCCGATATTGATGATGGTCTGGATGGCGATCCCAGCAACAACTCCGGTAGCTACCAGGGTGCCGAAAGCATCCGGGGAAGTAATGGCTATTTTCAACCCCCGCCAGATAAACAAGATAAACAGCAAAATTACAAAGCTGGCGCCGATAAAACCCAGCTCTTCGCCAATGATGGCAAAAATAAAGTCCGTGTGCCTTTCCGGCACCCACAGGTATTTCGAATGCCCCTGCCCCAGGCCGGTGCCGAAAAGCCCCCCCGAGCCCAGGGACATGAGCGAATTCAAAATGTGCCAGCCGGCTCCCTGGGGATCCTTTTCCGGGTCGAGAAAAGCCAGAAAACGCCGCAGCCGGTAAGGCTCGTGCCAGATGGCCACGCCGAAGGCTCCCGCTCCCAGGAGGCCGATCAACAGCAGCTGGCCTATCCGCGCCCCCGCCGCAAAAACCATGACGAAAACAATCCCGACGATGGTAACGGCAGTGCCCAGGTCCGGCTGCAGAAGAACCAGCCCGGCGGCCAGGCCCGCCAGGAGCAGAAACGGCAGCATCCCTACCCAAAAGTTGGCAATCAAGTTAAGCCGCCGGGATAACCCGTAGCCGGTGAAAATAACCAGGCACAGTTTCACCAGCTCCGACGGTTGAAAACTTACCGGCCCTAAATTCAGCCAGCGCTGGGCGCCCAGGCGGGATACGCCCACCCCGGGAATTAAAACGACGGCCAGCAGCAACAGCCCGGCCAGCAGCAGCCATCCCGCCCACTTTTTCAACCGCCAGTAGTCGTAGTTCATCATGATAAACATGGCGGCCAGTCCGATTAAGGCCCAGATCAGCTGGCGGCGGACGAAGAAAAAGGTATCGTTAAAGGGCGGCAGGGTGGCAAACCACAGGGTGGAGCTGAAAACCATGATCACCCCGATGCTGAGCAGCGCCAGTACGGTTATGAACAGGATAAAATCGGGCGGGCGGCGAACCGGCAAGCGGTCTCCCTCCTAACAGCAAAGGTAATTTCCAGGCAAAGCGCCCTCGCAGTGGCCGGGCGCTTGCCCGGCCACTTATGAAACCGCGCGTTCCAATGAGTATTTACGCATGCTCGCCAATTCTATGCAAAATCCGCCTGACGTCCTCCGTACCTCAGGACCTCCGTACCTTTATTTCACGCACAACCTGTTTAAAGAGGTCGCCGCGTTCCTCGTAGTTTTTAAACATATCCCAGCTGGCGCACCCCGGGGAAAGGAGGACGACGTCGCCGGGTCGGGCGGCGTTTTTCGCCAGGTGGACCGCTTCAGCCAGGTCCGCCGCGCGCAGGATGACCGCCACCCCCTCAATGCGGGCCAGGCGCTCGATTTCGTCCGCGCTTTCGCCCAGCAGGACCAGCGCCCGCGCCTTTTCTCTAATCAGGCGGACAAACGGGGTAAAGTCGCTGCCCTTATTTCTCCCCCCGGCAATTAAAACGATGGGCTGCCGGTAGGCCATCAGCGCCTTGATGCTGGCGTCGGGATTGGTGCCCTTTGAATCGTTGACGTAGCGCACCCCGTCAATTTCGGCCACAAATTCCAGGCGGTGGGCCACTCCCGGAAATTTGCGTAAGACGTCCGCCAGCGCTGCCGGCGCCACTCCCAGCGCCCGGGCGCAGGCCACGGCCGCCAGGGCATTTTCCAGGTTGTGGCTGCCGGGAATTTTTAATTCCCCGGCGGGCAGGATAGAGTCGCGTTCTCCTTCCAAAACAAAGGTAATCCATCCGTCCCGGACGCAGGCTCCCGACGGCACTTCCGCCAGCCTGCTGAAGTAAAGTACTTTTCCCGGACACATCCCGGCCAGGTCCTTTGTGCGCTGGTCGTCGTAATTCAACACGGCAAAGTCCTCCGGCCCCTGATTGGCAAAGAGGCGCGCCTTCGCCCGAACGTAATTTTCCATGGTCAGGTGGCGGTCCAGGTGGTCGGGCGTAATATTCAGGATCGCCCCCACCCGGGGCCGGAAAGCAACCGTGGTCTCCAGCTGAAAGCTGCTTACTTCCAGGACAATCAGGTCGTAATCGCCTTCCACCTCTTCAATCCAGGGCTTCCCGATATTCCCCGCCACCAGGGTGCGCAGGCCCGCGTTTTGAAAAATTTCCCCGGCCAGGGCGGTGGTGGTGGTTTTGCCGTTTGTTCCGGTGACGGCCACCACCGGCGCGCGGGCAAAGCGGCTGGCCAGCTCCAACTCCCCAACCACCGGAATGCCCAGCTCGCCGGCGCACCGTACCGGGGGTACCGTCAAAGGCACCCCGGGGCTGACCACCACCAGGGTATATTTGCCTGCTTCGACGGCCGGGTAGGCGCCAAGGGAGAGCTTTATATCCATATCGGCCAGGGAAGCCGGATCTTTACCCAGCTCATCCGCCCCCTTAATGTCCGTCAGTTCCACTTTCGCCCCCCTGGCGGCCAAAAAGCGGCTGACGGCAATCCCGCTCTTTCCTGCCCCGATTACCAGCACTTGCTCATAATCCATAAAATTCTCCTTCTCCCTTAAATGACATCTGCTTTTTCAGAACCACCAACAGAGGATGAAAAGTTCCGGCCCGTCGTTCGATTTGCCAGGAGCGACATATGCGTAGGGCTGGTAACGAAACACGGCGCAGGTAAGGTTAGCGAACCGGCAGCGCGAAACGCGCAGATAACATGATGATAAGAATCTGGTAATGAACGCCGTAGAACTTATTAAGGCAAAAAAACTAATGTATCGCGCGCATTTTGCAGCGCTGCTTGGTTCGCTCCGAACCAAGCCGATGTTTCGTCAGCCCGCAGCATCGGAGCGACGGCAAACGAACGGCGGGGAAAGCGTTGTTTTAAGAGTAGATTTACAGGCCGTAAAAACCGGCCAGGCCCAGGGCGGCAAAAACCACCGTCGCCGCCCAAAAGCTGACCACCACCCTGTTTTCGCTCCAGTTGCAAAGTTCAAAATGGTGATGCAGGGGGCTCATTCTAAAGATGCGCCGCCCGAACAGCTGAAATGAAGCCACCTGCAAGATCACCGAGAACGTCTCCAGAACGAATACCCCGCCGATCAGAAATAAAAACAATTCGCTTCTGGTAACCAGTGCCGCCGTCCCCAAGGCGCTCCCCAGGGCCAGCGAACCGGTGTCGCCCATAAACACGCGGGCCGGGTGGCGGTTGTAGAATAAAAAGCCCAGGCAGCCGCCGCTCACCGCCGCCATCACCGCCGCCACGCCGGATTTGTCCACCGCCAAAGCAACCGGCAGGTACGCCGCCGCCGCCAGCGCCGTGATCCCGGCCGCCAATCCGTCCAGCCCGTCCGTTAAATTAACGGCGTTCGCCGTACCGGTGATGACCAGGGCGGCAAAAGCAAAAAAGCCTGCGGCGCCCAATTCCCAGCTAAATCCCCCGGGCGCAAGAAAACCGCTGTACGGCACCGGCACATCGGTGCCCCGGCCCAGCACAGATACGCTGAAGGCCGCCGCCAAAAGGCTGAAAAGGATCTGGCCCAGCAGCTTTTCGCGCGCCCGCAGCCCCAGCGGTCTTTTCAAGACCACCTTAATAAAGTCGTCTAAAAAGCCGATCAGGCCAAAGGCCAGGGTCATCCCCAGCACCAGCAGGCCGTCCGGCGATTTTCCGGCAAACAAAAGCCCGGCCAGGGTTATTCCGGCCAGAAACATTACTCCTCCCATGGTCGGGGTGCCGCTTTTTTGCAGGTGCCGGCTGGGCCCGTCGTTCCGTACGTTTTGCCCGCACTTCAACCTCCGGAGGAGCGGGATGACCAGCGGGCCCAGCAGCAAAGTGACCGCCAGAGAAACCAGGAAGGGTTTGAGCAGGGCTGCGAAAACAGCTTCCATAAACCGGTTACCCCACTAAAAATATCTTCAGGTAGTATTTTATGTTAACGGTTGAATAATGCCTCAATAATTTTTTCCATGCGCATCCCGCGCGAGCCCTTCACCAGCATTACGTCCCCGGGCGCCACAAGGTCTTTTAATACCGCCGCCGCCTCTTCGCCGGCGGCGCACTCCCGGATACTTTCCGCCGCCAGGCCCGCCTCTTTGGCCCCGGCCGCGATCCCGCGGGCCAGTTCGCCAACCGTCACCAGGCAATTCACGCCGGCGGCGGAAACCGCGGCGCCGACCTGGCGGTGGCCGGCCGGAGCCAGCTCACCCAGTTCCAGCATGTCGCCCAGCACGGCTATTTTCCGCCGGGAGCCCGCCACCCGGGCCAGCACCTCCAGCGCCGCCCGCATTGACGAGGGGTTGGCGTTATAGGCGTCGTTGATTACCGTGACGCCCCGGCGGTCGGTTATCTCAATCCGCATACCGGACAGGGCGACCTGTTCCAGGCCCCTGCCGATCTGTCCGGCAGACAAGCCCAGCACCCACCCCACGCCGGCGGCGGCCAGGGCGTTTAAAACGTTATGCTGTCCGGGCAAAGGCAGCCGGACGGGAAAGCGCGTCCCGGCCAGTTCCACGTCGAAGCGCGTGGACCGCTCTTCGCAACGGATATTCACCGCGCGGATATCCGCCTCTGCGGACAGGCCGAAATAAAAAACCTTCCCGCGGCAGCGGGCGGCCTGCTCCCTGACGTACGGGCTGTGCACGTTCAGCACGGCAAAACCGGCGGCGTCGATGTGCGCGAGCAGCTCCCCTTTGGCCCGGGCGATATTTTCCAGAGATCCCAGGCGCTCGAAATGCGCCTCCCCGATGTTGGTAATGACGGCCGCGGTGGGCCGGGCAATCCGGCACAGAAAGTCGATTTCCCCGGGCCCCCGCATGGCCATTTCCACCACCGCCGCCTGGTGGCGGGCGTCCAGTTCCAGCAGGGTCAGGGGCAGGCCGATTTCGTTGTTCAGGTTGCCCGGCGTTTTCAAGGTGGTAAAGCCGGTGGCGAGGACGGCGGCAATCATGTCTTTCGTGGTTGTTTTCCCGGAACTGCCGGTAACGGCAACCACCGGCAGGGTATGTTTTTCCCGGTTGTACCCGGCCAGCCTCTGGAGGGCCAGGAGCGGGTCGTCTACCAGCAGAACGGGAAGGTTTTGCGGCACCCCCGCAACGGCCCGGCTGACCACCAGCCCGGCGGCGCCGGCCGCGGCGGCCCGGTCGAGCAAATCGTGGGCGTCGACGCGCTCGCCCCGCAGGGCGAAAAACAGCTCCCCGGGGGTAAGCCGGCGGGTGTCCGTGGAGACCGCGCTCACCTGCACCCGTCCGTCGCCCTGGATGATTTTGGCGTTAATTGCGCCGGCTATTTCGGCAATGGTCATGGTTTTCATGGGTAATCACCTGTTTGCCAACATGGGTTTAGCTTGCCGTTCGTTTGCCGTCGCTCCGATGCTGCGGGCCGACGAGTGTTAAGAACGAGATTCATTATTTCCTGAAAGCCGCTCCGCCAGGGCTTTGGCCGCTTCCTCCCGGTCGTCGAAGGGGAATTTTTCGGTGCCGATGATCTGGTAGTCCTCGTGCCCCTTGCCGGCGATGATTACAATGTCGCCCCGGCCGGCCGCGTTAACGGCGTAGGCGATGGCCCGGCGGCGGTCGGGAAGGACGACGTAGTCGCCCGGCCGGCGCGCCCTGCGCACCCCTTCCTCGATATCGGTGATGATCCGCAAAGGATCTTCAGTGCGCGGGTTGTCGGAAGTGACCACCACGAGATCGCTTAAGCGGGCGGCAATTTCTCCCATCCGCGGCCTTTTCCCCCGGTCGCGGTCGCCGCCGCAGCCAAAAACGGTAATCAGCCTTTCGTGGGGCAACTGCCGCGCGGTTCTTAAAATATTTTCCAGCCCGTCCGGGGTGTGGGCGTAATCCACCACCACCGTAAAGTCCTGGCCCCGGTCAACCAGCTCAAAACGCCCCGGCACGCCGGCAACTTCTTCCAGCGCCTTCACCATCGCCGCCAGGGGCAGTCCGGCGGCGGCTCCTGCGGCCAGGGCGGCCAGCGCGTTATAAACGTTGAAGTAACCGGTCAGCTTCAGGTTTACCGGGGCGGCCCCCCAGGGGGTGCGCACCTCAAAAGAGGCTCCCTTCGGACGCACCCGGACGTCCGCGGCCGCCACGTCGGCCGCCTGCCTGATCCCGTAGGTGATTACCTTTCCCCGGGCGGCCCGCCGCAACTCCGGCGCCGCGGGGTCGTCACCGTTGATGACGGCAAATCTTTCGGCCATCTGGAAGAGGGTTTTTTTCGCTGCCAGGTAGTCGTCCATGTCCTTGTGAAAATCCAGGTGATCCCGGGTGATGTTGGTAAACACGCCCGTATCAAAAGGACACCCTGCCACGCGGTGCAGCGCCAGGGCGTGCGAGCTTACTTCCATGACGACCGTGTCCACCCCCGCCGAGACCATCTCGGCCAAAAGCTTTTGCAGGTCCAGCGACTCGGGTGTGGTGTGCTGCACGGGGAGCTTGCGCTCCCCGATCCAGTTGGCGATGGTTCCGATCAGGCCCACCCGCGCGCCGGCGCGTTGAAAAATCGCCCTAAGCAGGTAGGTGGTGGTCGTCTTGCCGTTGGTGCCGGTAACGCCGATAAGCTTCAGCCGGCGGCCGGGATAGCCGTAAAAACGGGCGGAGATCAGCGCCAGCGCCAGGCGCGTATCGGGCACCTGCACCAGGGGAACGGACGCGGGCACGGCCACGGGCTTCTGCACCACCAGGGCCGCCGCCCCGTTGGCAACGGCCTGGTCCACGTAGTAATGCCCGTCGGTTCGAAAGCCCTCAATGGCGACAAAAACGTCTCCCGGCGCTGTTTTTCGCGAATCGTAGGCAATCCCGCGCACGGGAACTTCCAGGTTGCCCTGGCGAAATACGCTCGTTTGATCCGCGATTAATTCACTGAATAACAAGGGTAAATACTCCCTTCGTTGCTAATTAATCATCGTATCACCTGCAGAAAAACATTGCAACAACCTTTATTTACCAGCGCAGCTACGACTTCTATTCCTTATTATGGTAGTATAGCCATAAGAAAGTTTATTTATATGTAAGCATTCAGTTAACCCGCCGGGGCTTGCGTTGTCCTAAGCTCACTCCGATGCTTCGCGCCGACAGCACCGCGGCTCGCTTCGGACCGGACTGGCGGCGCTGCAAAGGCGGCATGGCAATGTTCTCTTTTATCGTAGCCTTTGTTAACGGAGGACATTTTCACTATCTTGCGCATCTTTTGGGTGCCGCTGGTTTCGCGCCGCAAGTCCGGTTACCCGAAGCAATGCCGGGTGCTGTTACCGGCGCTACGCAAGTCGTTCGCGGCAACGACAACGCAAGCCCCTGCCAAAGTAAGCTGTTTCACTGAATATTTGCTTTTATATGTTCTACGGCCGCTCTACAAAGCCGTCCCCGCTTAAGCTCCCCGAGGCGGGCGCGGGGATCGGCGGCACTTCCGGCTCGCCGGGGACGGGGCCCGGCGGCTGCTCGATGCCCTGGCCGGGCGGCTGGAACTGCACCCGGACGGTGGTCCCCCGGGGGACCCTGCGCCCCGGCGGCGGGTCCTGTTCTCCCGCCAGGCCGGTCCCGCTCAACTCCAAATGCAGATCCATATTCTTGAGCAGATCCGCCGCTTCCGGAACCGTCAAACCCTTGAGACTGGGAACGGTTACTTCCCCGCCGCGCTGTTCCCGCGCCGGCTCCAGGTCCAAAATTACGGCGGTGCCGTTGAACACTTCCGCCCCGGCCCCGGGCATTTGCCCGTAAACAATCGCTCCTTCGCCCCGGGTCTGGTAGGTCAACCCCGCCTGAACCAGCCTGGAGATTGCCTCGTTGACCGGATAGTTGACGACGCCGGGCACTTCCACTTTAAACCTGGGCTCCTCGTAGACAAAGGGGTCCTTCGGCTTTTCCAGCCCGGGGGTTTTCGGCACCCGCAGGTAATGCAGCGTATCGCGCACCACGGCCTGAAAAACGGGCGCGGCCACCTGGGAGCCGTAATAAATGCCTCCCTGCGGTTCGGCCACCATCACCAGCGCCGCCACGCGCGGGTCTTCCACCGGCGCAAACCCGACAAAGGAAGCCACGTACCGCCCCGTCACGTATCCGCCGCCTTCGCCCACCACCTGGGCCGTGCCGGTTTTTCCGGCCACCCGGTAGCCGTCGATAAAGGCGTTCCGGCCGGTTCCTTTCAAGACCACGTTTTCCAGCAAACTGCCTGTCTGCCGGGCCACCTCCGGCGGTAAAACGTTGCGCATGGGCTCCGGCTTGAACCGCCTGACCACGTTCCCGGAGCTGTCCTGGATTTCCCTGACTATTTGCGGGCGCAGCAGCGTCCCCCCGTTGGCCACCGCCGCCACCGCGGCAAGCAGCTGGATGGGGGTCACGGCAATGGACTGGCCGATGGCCATGGTCGCGATATTCAGGTTCGTGGCCCTTTTTTCCGGAATGAGGATGCCCGCCGCCTCGCCGGGCAGGTCGATCCCGGTGGGCCGGCCGAAGCCAAAAGCCTGCACATATTGATAAAATTTCGGCACGCCCACCCGCAAGCCCACTTCTACAAAGCCGGGGTTGCAGGAATGCATGACCACCTCGGTGAAGGTCTGGCTGCCGTGCCCGCCGTCGTACCAGCAGCGGATGTAGCGATCGGCCACTCTGATGTACCCCGGGTCAAAAAAAGCGTCCTCCGGTTTCACCTTGCCTTCCGCCAGCCCGGCCGCCATGGTGATGATCTTGAAGGTCGACCCCGGTTCGTAGTTGTACCATATGGCCGGGTTTCTGTCCCAGGCTTCCCGGGGAGCGTTCAGCCAGTCGTTGGAGTTAAAGGTGGGGCGGTTGCCCATGGCCAGAATCTCCCCCGTGCGCGGGTCCATGACGATGATGACGGCCAGCTTGGGCTGGTAGCGGGCCACTATTTTGTCCAGCTCTCTTTCCACAAAATGCTGAATTGTTTCGTCAATGGTCAGGTACAGGTGGTTTCCCTGGCGCGGGGCAATATATTGGTGAATGGGTTCGGGAATGTCCTGGCCGGTGGCGTCCTGTTCAACAATGATGCGCCCGGCGACGCCCTTGAGCTCTTTTTCAAAGGTAACTTCGATGCCTGTTAAACCCTGGTTGTCGATGCCGGTAAAGCCCAGCAGGTGCGGGGCAAGCGTTTGAAAGGGGTAATGCCGCTGGTTTTCTTCGACCAGGAAAACGCCCGGCAAATTTAACGCCTTCACCTTTTGAGCGGTTTGGGCAGCCAGCTTGCGGGCCAGCCACTCAAAACACGATCGGCGGGTCAGGATTTTGAAAAGGCGCTCTTCATCCACCGCCAGCACCGGGGCGAGTTTCTGCGCGGTGCCGCGAGGGTCTTTAACCAGAACGGGGATGGCGTAAAGGGAATCGACGCTGACGTTGGTGACCAGTTCCTTGCCGTTGCGGTCGTATATGTTGCCCCGCTTGGCCTCCACGGGAATGTCGCGCGTCCGGACTTCCAGGGCTTTTTGCTGGAGTTCTTCGCCCCGGACAAATTGGATCCAGGCCACCCGGCCCGTTAAGGCGATTAAAATCAGGGCGCAAGCGATCAGCATGAAGGCCAATCGCTTGCGAATCACGGTCAGCATCGGCGGCAAGGCAATGACCTCCCGGGTCATCGCCGGCGGCCGGGTAGCGGTCAGCCAGGATTCCTTCCGAGTAAGTATTCAGCTAACCCGCCGGGGGTTGCGTTGTCCTCGCTCACTCCGATGCTTCGCGCCGACAGCACCCCGGCTCGCTTCGGACCGGACTGGCGGCGCTGCAAAGGCGGCATGGTAATGCTCTCTTTTATCGTCGCCTTTCTTAATAGGGATATTTTCACTTTCTTGAGTATCTTTTGGGTGCCGCTGGTTTCGCGCCGCCAGTCCGGTGACCTCGCTTCGCCGGGTGCTGTTACCGGCGCTACGCAAGTCGTTCGCTTAAGGACAACGCAACCCCCTGTCAAAGTAAGCTGTTTTACTGGATATTTACTCTTCCGACTACTGACCTCCGACGACCGACGACTGTCCTAGCCCTGCCCCGGGTCTCCCCGTCCCGCCACCAGACGCACGAAAGCCTGGATAAGCCAGTTTTTCTTTTCCCCGCTCTTCAGGGCCACCGCTTCCGGCGGCTGCCCGGCTTTTTCCTCACCCGGGTTTCTTTGCGAACCCAGGGCTTCCGGATCTGCCTTGACCAGGATCATCCGGCTGGTGTCCGGCTTGACCATCCCCAGTTTGGTGGTGGCCACCCTTTCCACCCGCTCCAGGGAAGAAAGCCGGGCGACATTTTCCGTCATCGCCTGGGTCTGGATATGCAAGTCGTTGATGTCCTTTTTCATTTTATTGAGCTGGTACCCGGCTATGATCACCTGGGCGTAACAGTAGACAACAATAATTGCGGCACAAAAAACAAGCAGAACCAGTCCGGTGAGAACCAGCCGCTCCCGGCGAGGCAGGTAATAAGCCCTGGTCTTCCTGCGCGTCTGACGGCTTTTTTTGGGCAGGCTGGAATAATAAGGTTGCTCCTGTGCTACTACCAATGTTATTCACCTTCCCCTTTCTTTAGAACTGCCGGCAGCTTTTCGGCAACGCGCAGCCTGGCGCTGCGCGCCCGCGGATTGCACTCCACTTCCGCCGGCTGCGGGGTGAGCGGGCGCCTGGTGATTATCTTCAGGCTCCCTTTACGCCCGCAAACGCACGCGGGCAAATCCGGCGGACACTTGCACCGCGCGGACAACTCTTGAAAGGTTGCTTTAACGATCCGGTCTTCCAAAGAATGAAAGGAAAGCACGCAGATGCGTCCGCCGGCTTTTAAATAAGCAACCGCTTCTTTTAAGGACCCGGCCAAGACATCCAGCTCCTGATTTACGGCGATGCGCAGGGCCTGGAAGCTCCGCTTCGCGGGGTGCGGACCGCTCCGGCGGGCGCGCGCCGGGATGGCCCTTTTAATTATTTCCGCCAGCCGGCCGGTGGTTTCGATGGGGCGGCGCTTCCTCTCGGCGGCGATCAAGACCGCGATGCGCTCAGCCCAGCGCTCCTCCCCGTACCGCCGGAAAATATCCGCCAGTTCGTCCGCCGGCAGACGGTTAACCAGGTCCTTTGCGCTCACCGGGCCGGCCGGGTCCATCCGCATGTCCAGCGGGCCGTCCGCCATGTAACTGAAACCGCGCTCCGGGTCGTCCAGCTGGGCTGAACTGACCCCCAGGTCGTAGAGCAGGCCGTCAACTTCCCGGATCTGAAGATCCTCTAAAACCCGGGGCAAATTAACGAAATTTTCGTTAAAAAGCCTGGCCCTCCCGCCGTATTCAGCCAGATGAGCTTCTGCCTGCCGGACTGCCAGGGGATCCCTGTCCAGGCCGATCAGGACGCCGTCCGGGTCCGTCAGCCGCAGGATTTCCCGGGCGTGCCCGCCGCCGCCTACGGTGCAATCCACGTAAACGCCGCCGGGCCGCAAACACAGCGCGGCCAGCACCTCGGCAAGCATCACCGGCCGGTGAAAAGAATTGTGCTCCTGCGTCTGCGTAAGAGCACCCCCGCTCTGCAACGCCCTTTTCTATGGGCAAGCACTAAATCCCCAGGTCGAAGGCCACGATTTTCTCCGCGATCTCCTCTACCGAGGCCGCCGCCTCCTGGTTGTACTTTGTCCACTGTTCCAGCGCCCAGATTTCCACCCGGCTGGAAACGCCGATAATGACCGCTTCTTTCTCCAGGGCCGCGTGCCTGCGCAGGCCGGCCGGGATCAAGATTCTCCCCTGCCTGTCCACTTCGCACTCGCAGGCGCCGGCAAAAAAGAAACGCACAAAGGCCCGGACGTCAGACCTGGTAAAGGGCAGAGCCCGCATCTTACTCTCCAGGTTGAGCCATTCCTGGGGGGGGTAGGCGAACAAACAGCCGTCCAGGCCTTTGGTCAAAACAAACTTTTCTCCCAAACCTTCCCGGAAGCGGGCGGGGATAAAAAGCCGGCCCTTGTTGTCAATAGTATGCTGGTATTCGCCCATAAACATGCTCTTTATCCCTCCCCCACTATTCACCACTTTACACCACTTTTATTTCTTTGTAAACTAAAAAAATCCTCTTTTTAAATGAAAAAATTTTAAATTAAAAATCAGGCACAAAGTTTCCCAGGCACAAAGTAAACTATTCCCTGGTCCACACCTGTTTCTTTGTGCCTCTGTGCCTTTGTGCCTCTGTGCCTCTACCCTGGGGAACCATAGCATTAAAATAAAAAAGTGCCGGGAGAAGGCGGCGCTACGGAGGTGGTACCGCTTAAGAAGTTTGCCTTACCGGTAGTTCCTGATCACCAGTTCGGTTACCGGCCCGCGGGCGTCCGCCCGGCAGTTGATCGCCCGCCGGGCGTAGACCACCTGCACGTCGTAACCGGTGTAAAGCTCCCGGATAAAGGGCGTATCTGAATTGCTCAGCATCACCAGGCAGCCTTGCCCGTCCAGCCTCCGGAACACTTCGGCCAGCCGCCGCTGGTCTTCTTCTCCGAAGGCGCCGGACGTGTAGCTGGTGAAATTGGCCGTGGGGGAAAGGGGGTGGTAGGGCGGGTCAAAATAAACGAAGGAGCCGGTTTTTGCGTATTCCAGCGCGCGGCTGAAATCGCCCAGGACGATGCGGGCCTGTCGCAAAGTCCCGCTGACCAGGCGCAGGTTTTCTTCGTCAACGATCCGGGGGTTTTTGTAACGGCCGAACGGCACGTTGTGCCGGCCCCGCCGGTTGACCCGGTAGAGGCCGTTGTAGGCCGTCTTGTTCAGGTAAAGAAACCGGGAAGCGCGGCTGACGGGGTCCATCTGCTCCGGGTCCATGGCCCTCACCCGGTAATAGTGCCCGGCGGTGTTGCGGTGCCGGCGCAGGTCGGCCAAAAGGGGTTCCAGGCTGTCCCGGACGACCAGGTAAAAATTGATCAGTTCGGGGTTGTTGTCGATGAGCACAGCGCGCTCGGGCAGCAGATGAAAGAACACCGCCCCGCCGCCCACAAACGGCTCGACGTAGAGGGGTGGCTTTTGCCGGGGGAAAAACGGTTCAAACTGGGAAATGAGCTGGCTTTTCCCGCCCGCCCATTTGACCGGGGGCTTCGGTTTTTTAGCCGCAGCCGGAAATGGTTTTGTTTTTCGTTTCACGGCAAGGAAAGCCTCCGGATTTCTTTATTGTATTTATTTCGACCGGGGGCGGGCTTTTCCTTCTTTTCAGCGTGTTTGAGGAACCTCTTTCTAACTTCGCTGTGGTATGCTATAATATATGCAATATCAGCCGACAATGGGGATGTTAGTTATATGGAACAAATACGTACAACAATTCGTATGCCGGCCAGCCTTCTAAAAGCCATCGAAAAAGTCCGGAATCCTGAAGAATTCCCAACCGTAAGCGATTTCATCCGGCGCGCCGTGGAACAGTACGTCAGAGAACAAAGACGCCAAAAGCTGGCGGAAGAATGTCGCCGGCTGGCCGGCGAGGAGGATTTAACTGCCTTGGCCGAAACAGACCTCGCCGATTACACAGAAAAAATGGCCCGGGCGGAGAGAGGTGAACTGTAATGCCCGGGGAAATACCGCGCCCGGGAGACATCTACCGGGTCAGCCTGGAAGGCACGGGCCACGTCCTGCAGGGACCCCATTATGCAGTGGTTGTTTCCGATGAACCCTTTAACTATCTTTCCACGGTGGTTGTGGTCCCCCTTTCTTCAAGCGCCAGGCCCGCTTCCTTCCGTCCGGAAATGCTCCTGCACGGAAAGATAACCCGTGCTCTGCCCGATCAGGTCCGCGCCATTGATCAGCGCCGGTTGAAAGAGTTTCAGGAAAATGTAGCCGGTACGTCCTTTTTCCTAACCCTCAAGATTGCCCTGGGCGAACTGCTGGCGTTATCAGAACCCTTATTATAGCCACGGCGCGGCACAAAACCTACGTCCCGGAAAAGTTGCTCACCTGCAATGCCCTGCTGACGGCTTCCTTCGGTAAGCCGGTTATTTCGGCCGTCACCAATCTGGAATGCAGGGACTACCGCCACCACCTACCGCAGGAGTACGCAGTATCCTTTGACGGCCAGGCTGTAAACACCTTCACCTACCAGACAATAAAGCTCTGGGATTACAGGGTCGTAAACTGCCACCAGGCAACCTGGTGCATGGTGGCCAGCAGCACAATATCCATGCCCATCTGCCCTGAACCTCTCATCAGGGGCACTTACTAGCCCTTTTACTAGCCAATAAGACGTTAAAAAATGGTTTGGGCTCCGGAACAGCAGAATTTTGGAGTTTGTCCATAAATTCTATATCTCTCAAGGTTCACAAATAATTTCTTCCGCCGCCTCAACGGCAGCCAGGTAGACCTTTTTCAAGGGGATGCCCTTTTCCCGGGCAATTCGCCGGCAATCCTCGTACTCCGGGCTGATTTGCCGTTGCGAACCGTCGCTTGCGGCGGCAATTTTCACGCGCACTTGTCCGTAACCAGTTT